>JAJAZC010000127.1 GCA_026785885.1 Rubrivivax sp. | reverse complement strand
TTGGCACTTGTGGCTGCCGGCGCTGGCCCAAACCACGCTGATGGCGCGTGTGCTGAGAGGTGAACCGCTGGCCTGGGTCGACGTGGCCTCAGCCACGGCGGTCTGCGTGCTGGTGACGGTGGTGGCGCTGGTCTACGTGAGCCGGGTGCTGCGCAGCGCAGCTCTGAAATAGGCGCGGTGGATCGCGATCTGATTGGACACCGCATAGCGGCCGCAGATTTCAGATGACATCGGCGTGACTTCTGGACGACCGCCGCGGGGTCCGAACTGCACAGGTGTGCAGGTGCGCAACGCGATCAAGCTTGTTCCAATGCATTCGTCAGGGACGAAACGAGGTCCCTTCAACTGGAGCGATGGCCATGATCGATTTCTTCTTCGAACTGCTCGGCTTGCCGCGTCACGGCTGGTGAAGTTGTGGGGCTAGCGCTTCGGCAAATGCCTCACTGGATTCTCTGTGTGTGTGATGCGCCTCAAATTTTCTCGGCCCAATAGCTTTGGTGATGGCTGTTTGGGTACCTGAACGTCGGAACTTTTGACCCTCCGGTAGCCCGACGTTCAGTGCCGCCTCATTCGTGAGGCGGCATTTTTTTGCCTACAACAGACCGAGCGCGTTGGCCCGTGCAGCCGCCTGGTGTTTGGTCGACGCACCCAGCTTGCCCATCGCTGTGCGCAGGTGGTAGTTCACGGTGCTCAAGCTGATGTGCAGCAGCTGGCCGATGGTGTGGTTGGATTTGCCGGCCAGCGTCCACTTCAGGATTTCCTGCTCACGTGCTGACAGCGACGGGATCGGCTCCTCCGAGGCGCACTGCGGCATGAGCAAGCGCACCGCAGTTTCCTGCGCAAACACTGCCAGCAGCTGGAGATCGGCCATCATGCGGATCAGGTTGTCTGGATTGGCAGGCAGTGGGTCCGGCCGGTCGACGCCAAAGATAAAGTGCCGGCCGCCACTGAGGTGCAGGGCCATGGCAATGCCAGTGTGATAACCGTGTGGCGCTTGCTCTTCCCACAAGTCGCCAGCGGCATGGCCCACGTAGACCGACTGGTCGTACACGATGGGTGCCGACGCTGTCTTGACCCGCTGGACTATCGGGTCGCGCGCAGCTGCTTCGACATTAAAGGCAGCGTCTGAGAAGGCCTCCGGCGCGTTGTGCAATGCCACGATGGTCGGATTCGCAGCAGGCTTTTCCACCACGAGCGTTGCGCTGAACAACGGGAATTCGAGGCGTTGCGCAAACTCCTCGATGCGGCGTTTGAACGTCGGAACGTCGCGGGAGCTGGCAATGTCGAGGTAGTGCTGGTAGCCAACCGCCGTCATGTCGCTGTTCAGGTTACTAGGTTGCCAGGTCACTTCTGCTGCGGCAGTCTGGGTGTCTTGTCGTGGTTGAAACGGGGTGCATGAAATGACAATTCGCAGCTGGGTAATCAAATCGTGGCCGGAGGTTCAATGGAAGCCCCCGGCTGACCGGTCGCAGTGGCCGGTATTTCAACATATGGGCACTGGAATGCGGCCGTCGCCTGATGAATCGGGACGAAAGATCGGCGATACCGTGTGGGTGGCGCACCTGGACGAGGACCAACTGATCGGTGCGGCCTGGGAATGGGTCGAGCTGTTGCCTGGTGTGGCTGCTATCCGCGACCCCAACGGCTTTGTCAGCAACGCGCGATTGATCGGCGACGACAACGACGTGCTGGACGAGTTGCAGTGCATCGTCGGCCTCAACCGTATCGCCTATGCCACCCCGTGGCAAAGTCTGGTCGCACAGTGCGTGCTGAGCGGTGAAGCGCATGTCTGCGGCCCGACAGATATCCGATTGCTGTTCTCGGGGCTCTCGGCGCCGGCTGGCAGGCGGGTGCAACAACTGCAGCTGCCTGCGGGGGGTGACAGCGGCCGGAAGACGACTCAGTTTGCCGTGCTTACGGCCTGATCACCGGCACGGTGGCTGCTGCAGCGACAGCGACAGCGGCGGCAATGGGTGGGCAAAGGGCCTGTTCGTAGAATCGCGGCTTCATGTTGCACCCTGACAATTTCGATGTCGTCGTCGTTGGCGGCGGGCATGCTGGCACCGAAGCTGCGCTGGCGGCTGCGCGCATGGGTTGTGCCACGCTGCTGTTGACCCACAACATCGAGACGCTGGGCCAGATGAGCTGCAACCCCAGCATCGGTGGCATCGGCAAAGGCCACCTCGTCCGCGAGATCGACGCGCTGGGCGGTGTGATGGCGCAGGCCACCGACGAGGCGGGCATCCAGTTCCGCATCCTCAACGGCAGCAAGGGCCCTGCGGTGCGCGCCACCCGCGCGCAGGCAGATCGCGCGCTGTATCGCGCGGCAATTCGGCGGCGTCTTGAGCATCAAGCCAACCTGTGCTTGTTTCAGCAGGCGGTTGATGATCTCTGGCTAGAAGGTGGCCGCATTGCGGGGGTTATCACGCAAGTGGGCATCCGCTTCCGGGCAAAGGCGGTGATCCTGACTGCAGGCACTTTTTTGGATGGGCGTATCCACGTAGGCATGCAGAGCTACAGCGCTGGGCGCGCGGGTGACCTGCCAGCAAGCACGTTGTCTGCACGTTTGAAAGAGCTGCAACTGCCGCAAGGGCGCTTGAAGACTGGCACACCGCCGCGCATCGACGGGCGGAGCATCGACTACACACGGCTGGAGATGCAGCCAGGCGACAGCGACCCGATTCCGGTGTTCAGCTTTCTCGGGCACGCATCGCAGCATCCGGCGCAGTTGCCTTGCTGGCTGACACACACCACCGAACGCAGCCACGCCATCATCCGCGCCGGGTTGAATCGCAGCCCCATGTTCACGGGCGTCATTGAGGGCGTCGGCCCGCGGTACTGCCCCAGCATTGAAGACAAGGTGCATCGCTTTGCGGACAAAAGCTCGCACCAGATTTTTTTGGAGCCAGAAGGTCTCAGCACTCCCGAGGTCTATCCGAACGGCATCTCGACGTCCTTGCCTTTCGATGTGCAACTGGCGCTGGTGCAATCGCTTCCAGGGTTGGAGCGCGCGCACATCGTGAGGCCGGGTTACGCGATCGAGTACGACTACTTCGACCCGCGCCAGCTGCGCCCGAGCTTTGAAACCCAGGCCATCGCCGGCTTGTTTTTCGCAGGGCAGATCAATGGCACCACGGGTTATGAAGAGGCGGCGGCTCAAGGTCTGCATGCCGGCATCAATGCGGCACGGCAAGTTCAGGGTCGTGAGGCGTGGCTGCCCCGGCGCCATGAGGCCTACCTCGGTGTCTTGATCGACGACCTCACCAGCAAGGGTGTCACCGAGCCTTACCGCATGTTCACCAGCCGCGCTGAGTACCGCTTGCAACTGCGCGAGGACAACGCCGACCTGCGACTGACCGAACAGGGCCGCGCATTGGGTTTGGTCGATGACAAGCGGTGGGCAGCCTTCGATGTCAAACGGGAGCGACTGGAGCAGGAGCTGCAGCGGTTGCGCACCACCTGGCTACGCCCAGCGACTTTGCCCCCGGCCGACGCAGAACGGCTGCTGGGTCAGGCGCTTTCGCATGAATACTCGCTGGCGCAGTTGCTGCTGCGCCCAGGCGTCACCTTCGATCTCGCCGCGAAGGCGGCCCAGTTGGCCGAACATCCGGAGGCTGTTTCACGTGAAACCTTGCAGGGCCGTTGGGGTGCGGCGGAGGCTGACGTCGTAATAGAGCAAGCGGAAATTGCGCTCAAGTACGCTGGCTACATCGCCAAACAGCACGACGAGGTCGACCGGGCCGCCAGCCTGGAGCAACTGAGCTTGCCGCCCGGGTTCGACTTCGGTGCGGTTGCGGCGCTATCTCATGAGGTTCGGCAGATCTTGGCGAAGCAGCGCCCTGAAACTGTCGGCCAGGCGGCGCGCTTGTCTGGGGTTACGCCTGCGGCTGTATCGCTGCTGCTGGTGCATTTGAAAAAACGCCGACCGGCGCCGTATGCCCTGAGCCTGCCAGTACCGGGAGAGCCCGCCTGACGCCCAGTGCGTTGCGCAGCGCGGTCGCTGACCTGCTTGCGGCTTCAGGCTTGGACAGCACGGCGGCCCAACTGGAGGCGCTGGCGCAATTCGTCGAACTTTTGCAACGTTGGAATACCACCTACAACCTGACCGCGTTGCGCAATGCGGACTTAATGCTTGTTTCCCATTTGTCTGATTGTCTTGCCGCGATTTCAACGCTGCAGCGTAAGTGCAGCAATGGCAGCTTGCTCGACGTCGGCAGCGGTGGGGGTCTTCCCGGCTTGGTGTTTGCGATCATGCTGCCGCGACTGCAGGTGACTTGCCTCGACGCGGTCGGGAAGAAGGCGGCTTTTGTGCGGCAGGCCGCAGCCAGCCTGCAGCTTACGAATCTTGAGGCGGTGCACGCGCGTGTTGAGTCCTGGCATGGCGGGCCTTTTGATGTGGTGGCGTCGCGCGCATTTTCGTCGCTACCCGAATTCGTGTCGCTATCGCGGCACCTTCTTAAGCCAACCGGCGTCTGGATGGCGATGAAGGCCAAGATTCCGCATGCCGAAATCGAGCGGCTATTGCACGATGTCGCGGTGTTTCACGTGGAACCTTTGGAAGTGCCTGGGTTGAATGCCAAGCGCTGTCTTGTATGGCTGCGCTCAAATGCTAAATAGCTGAGGGTTGTGATGGGTCGACGTTTGACGGTTGTTTTGCGGTGCGTCCTGATGACCACCGTCATGGGCGCGGGTAGCGTTGCTGGAGTCAACGGGCAAACGGCGCCACCACAGCCTTTGCAGGCGTTGGCAAGCCTGGAGGTGCAGCCCTACATGGGCACCTGGTATCAAGTGGCATGGTTCCCGAACCGCTTTCAACGCCAGTGCGTCAGCGACACCACAGCGAGCTATCAGGCACTGGATGGCGGTCGTGTTCAGGTCACCAACCGCTGCAGGCGCGCTGATGGCCAGTTCGACGAGGTGATTGGCCTGGCGCGGCCGGCGGAAAGCGAAATCCGGGGCCAACGGCTGGAGCCCGCCAAGCTGGAGGTCAGCTTTCTGCCCGTGGCGCTGCGATGGCTGCCGATCTGGGGCGATTACTGGGTGATCCAGCTGGCCGATGACGGCCGATACGCCGTGGTCAGTGAAGCCAAGCGCGAGTACCTGTGGGTGCTGTCACGTACGCCAACGCTGCAAAGCGCCGACGAAACTGCGATACGCTTCCAGCTGCTTCGGCAGGGCTTCGAGCTCAGCCGCTGGCAGCCACATCAGCACAATGCCAACCCGCCAGCGCCCCGTTGATCGCTGCTGGATCGACCGGAGCTGATTCATGCTCGGCATTGCCGACTACGGCGCCTTTTGCGCTGCCATCCTGGTCTTCCTGGCTTTGCCGGGGCCTGGCACCTTTGCGCTTTTGACTTCAACGGCCCAAAGCGGACTCCGAACAGGAGCCGCCGCTACGGCCGGTGTCATCCTTGGTGATCAATTGTTGATGTGGCTGGCCGTTGCTGGGGTGGCTGCATTGTTTGCGGCGCATCCGGTGGCTTTTCAAATCATTCAATACGCCGGCGCCGGCTACCTTGTCTTGTTGGGGCTGAAGTTGATCTTTGCCCGGCCAGGCGAGTCTGCGCCTGTGCGCATCGAGCCCCACCACTACGCCCGCCAGGCGTTTTTTATTACGTTGCTCAACCCCAAGGCCATCGTGTTCTACATGGCCTTCTTTCCTTTGTTCATTGATCCTGCCCAGCACCGCGGCTCGGTCACGTTTGCTGCCATGGCGTTGACGATCGCCCTCTTGACCGCTGCTTATGGCTTGGCGCTGTGTGCGATGGCCAGTGCGTTGCGCGGGCGCGTGCGGGCCCACCAGCAACTGGTTCGCTGGCTGGAGCGCTTGGCTGGCCTGTTTCTGATCGGCTTTGGTTTGCGCTTGTCGTCCCAATAGCGGGCACGGTCGCGCCATGGCTCGAGCCAGGAGCATCGCCCAAGCGCATTGAGCGCATGCGCTTCTGTATTCGTACGCAACCTTTCAATCACCCGGCTCGCTCCAGCCTGCTCCATGCGCATCTTCTGCATCGCGAACCAAAAAGGCGGCGTCGGCAAAACGACCACCGCAGTCAACCTGGCTGCTGGCCTGGCCTTGGTGGGGCGCCGCGTACTGCTGGTTGACCTTGATCCGCAGGGCAACGCCACGATGGGCTCGGGCATCGACAAGCGGGCGCTGGACCCGAGCGTCTACGACGTGTTGCTGGAATCCAGCAGCGTGGGCGAAGCCTTGCGCATGAGCCCCGCCGGCCGTTATCAGGTGCTGGGTGCCAACCGCGAATTGGCCGGCGCCGAGGTCGAGTTGGTCACGCTGGAGCGCCGCGAAAAACGCCTCAGAGCTGCGCTGAAGACGGTCGAGGCGGACTTCGACTTCGTGCTGATCGATTGCCCGCCGTCGCTCAGCATGCTGACGCTCAATGGCTTGTGTGCCGCGCATGGCGTGATCGTGCCTATGCAGTGCGAGTACTTCGCGCTCGAAGGCTTGTCTGACCTGGTCAACACCATCAAACAGGTGCATGCCAACCTGAACGCGGACCTGGAAATCATCGGTTTGTTGCGCGTCATGTTCGACCCCCGAATCACCTTGCAGCAGCAGGTCAGCGACCAGTTGAAGAAGCACTTTGGCGACAAGGTGTTCAACACCGTAATCCCGCGCAATGTGCGCCTGGCTGAGGCGCCCAGCTACGGCCAGCCGGGCGTGAGTTTCGACCCGGCGTCCAAGGGCGCCCAGGCTTTTGTCGAGTTTGCAAGGGAACTGGCGGCGCGCCTTGGCTGATTGGCCAGACGCGCTGCTGGCGCGTATCGAGGACGCGTGCCTCAACGCCAGCGCGCCCCCGCAGCAGCGCTGGCTGGACGGCTGGCTGCTGCGCCTGCAGCCGGGCACGGCACGACGGGCGCGTTGCATCCATGCGCTGGGCCCGGGGCGCTTGACGCTGGCGGCCCGGCTCGAACTCGCGGCGGCGTTTTACCGCCAGGCCGAACTGCCTTTGATCTTCCGCATCACGCCCTTCACCCAACCTTCAGAGCTGGATGCCACGCTGGCGCAGCTGGAATTCCAGCAGGTCGACCGAACCCACGTGTTGGTCAGCTCCCTGCTGTCTGCGTCGACAGTCCAGCCACTGCCGGCCGGCTACCAGTGGCAGCCGCTGGCTCCTGCGGCCTTTGCCGAGGCCATTGGTGCGTTGCGCGACTCCCCACCAGCGCACCGGCAGGCCCACGCGCAACGACTGCAACAAGCACCCATTCGCCACCTAGGGTTTGTCATTCGGCGCGATGCCGACGGCCGCGTCGTATGTTGCGGGCAGTTCGCGCGGGAGGAAGACCTGGTCGGCCTATATGACGTGATGACGCATGCCGATGAGCGCCAACAAGGGTGGGCAACACTGCTATGTGAGCGCATGCTCTCCATATCATCGACGAAAGGCGCCAAAACGGCCTACCTGCAAGTCGACGCCAACAAAAATGCTGCACTTCAGGTGTACCGCCGGCTGGGCTTTGGGGACGGCTATCTCTATCACTATCGCCAAACGATTCCTAGCCAAAACGTCGGCGCTTAACCAACGTCAGCGGCGCCGCGCCAGCCGGCCCTGACGCCGGACTCAGCGCCTCAAAGACCCAGGCTTTCGTCGACGCCCAGGTGCACGTTCATGGACTGCACAGCGGCCCCACTGGCACCCTTGCCCAGGTTGTCTAGCCGGGCAATCAGCACAGCCTGCCGGTCGTTGGCAAAGACAAAGAGGTCGACGCGGTTGCTGCCGTTGCAGCCCTGCACGTCAAAGAAGCCGTCCTGCAAGGTCGCCGCATCGCGTAAGGGTCGGACGTTGACGAACCGCTCACCGTCGTAGCGGCGGCTCAACGCGGCATGCAGCGCCTCTGCGGTGGTGCCCAGCAGCTCCAGCTGCAGCGGCGCCGTGACAGCCAGGCCCTGGTAGAAGTTGCCCACCATCGGCATGAAGATCGGCGCGTGGTGCAGACCACCGTGCGCCATCATTTCCGGCAGGTGCTTGTGGGTAAGTGTCAGCGCGTAGGGGCGCGGCGCGGCGAGCCGTCGTGCGGCATCCGACCCTGCCACCGCGGCGCGGTACTCCTCGATCATTTTCTTGCCGCCGCCCGAGTAGCCGGTGATCGAGGTGGCGCTCAACGCCGCGTCGGCCGGCACCAGCCCGGCGTCGACCAGCGGACGCAGCAGCAGGATGAAGGCGCTGGCGTGGCAACCAGGGTTGGCAATGCGTTTGCTGGCCCGCAGCGCTTGCCGCTGTCCGGGCGCCAACTCCGGCAGCCCGAAGACCCAGCCCGCGGCCGTGCGGTGGGCCGTGCTGGCGTCGATCAGGCAGGTACGCGGGTTGGTCACCAGCGCCGCTGCCTCTTGCGCTGCAGCGTCGGGCAGGCAAAGAAAGGCGACATCCGCGGCATTGAGCAAGCGCGCCCGCTCGGCAGCGTCCTTGCGGCGCTCGGGATCTATGCGCAGCACCTGCACATCGCCGCGCGCGGCCAGGTACTCATGGATGCGCAGCCCCGTGGTGCCCTCCTGGCCGTCAACGAACACCGTGAATGCCATAGGGGCCTCGCACACAATCTGCTGTTGGGCGCGAAGGATAAAGGCAATGCTGACGAACCACCGCGTGCTGCTGCTGCCGGGCTGGCAGGACTCCGGCAGCGCCCATTGGCAAAGCCGCTGGCAGGCGCTGCACGGCTTTACCCGGGTCGAGCAGGCCGATTGGTTGTGGCCGCGCCGCGGCGACTGGATGGCGCAGCTGGACGACGCCGTGCTCGTCGACGAGCGCCCCGCGCTGCTGGCTGCGCACAGCCTGGGCTGCCAGCTGGTTGCAGCCTGGGCCTGCCACTCGCAGCACACAGCCCGTGTCAGCGGCGCGTTGCTGGTCGCGCCACCGGACACCGCCCGTAGCGACATGCCGCCGCAGCTGGCCAACTGGCGGCCCGTTCCGCGCGGCCGCTTGCCTTTCCCGGCCACCGTCGTGGTCAGCCACGACGACCCCTTCTGCGCCCAGCCGCGCGCGTCGGAAATGGCAGCGGACTGGGGCGCGGCCGTGCACGACCTGGGCCGCGCCGGGCACATCAATGCCGACAGCGGCCTGGGCGATTGGCCGGGCGGGCTGCAGCTTCTTCGGGCTTTGCTCGCGTCGGCCGGTGCCGGCCCGATCGGCCTGCCCTGACCCCGTGAACAGCCGCCACGTACGCGCCGTACTGGTAGCGGTCTTGATCGCCACGCTGCTGGGCTGGAGTGACCTGCTCGGCTGGCGCACGCTGGTCGCGCTACTGGCCGGTGTCGCGCTGGCGCTGCTGCTGCTGGCAGCGGTCTGGCAGCTGCGCGCCTGCCTGGGCGATGCCCACGCCGCCTTGCGCGAGCGTTTCTGGGCGCGCGAAGCCGGTGTGCACCACAGCTTTGCCGGTGTCACTTTGAAGATTGACGACGACGGCCGCCATGTCTGGCTCGGGGGCAGCGGGCTGCTGCGCGTGTTGGGCCGCCTTGAGCGCGACGACGTGCTGGCCGCACGCCATGCCGGGCACTGGCGCCGGCGTGCCGACGGCGCGCTGCAGCTGCGGGTTGACGCGGTGGTTCATGTCCTGGCGCAGATGCCCGAGCGCAACGATCCGCGGGTGCAGAAGTTTCGCCGCTACCTGGAGCGCGACGTGCTCCACCCCGCAGCCCGGCGGCGCGAGCTGCTTCAGGGCGATGCGTAGCAGCGCTTGAGCACGGCGCCGGGCCAAAGCCCTCGGTGACAATCTGCCGATGGCGACAAAAAAACCCAAGGGCTTGGGCCTCGGCCTCGAAGCCTTGCTCGGCCCCAAGGTCAGCGATGCACCCGCAGCACCCGAAGGGCCCCCCACCAGCCTGCCGCTGGCGTTGCTGCGCCCGGGCAAATACCAGCCGCGCACGCGCATGGACGAAGGCTCGCTGTACGAGCTGGCCGAGAGCATCAAGAACCAGGGCGTGATGCAGCCGATCCTGGTGCGGCCGGTGGATGGCGGCGCCTACGAGATCATCGCCGGCGAGCGCCGTTTCCGCGCCGCCAAGCTGGCCGGACTGGACAGCGTGCCGGTGTTGGTCAAGGTGGTGGCCGACGAAGCCGCCGCCGTGATGGCGCTGATCGAGAACATTCAGCGCGAGGACCTCAACCCGCTCGAAGAAGCGCAAGGCCTGCAGCGGCTGGTGCAGGAATTCAACCTCACGCATGAACAGGCCGCGCAGGCTGTCGGACGCTCGCGCAGTGCGGCATCCAACCTGCTGCGCCTGCTCAACCTGGCTGCGCCGGTGCAGCAGATGCTGCTCGCCAGCGACATCGATATGGGCCACGCGCGGGCGCTGCTTTCGTTGACGGCAGCCGAGCAGGTGATGGCTGCGCAAGAGATCGTGGCGCGTGGCTTGAGCGTGCGCGATGCGGAGCGGCTGGTGGCGCGCAGCAGCCGCGCCACGGCCGACGCGGCAGGCCGCCCGGCCGGCACCCAGAGCACCCAGAGCACCCGCAAGAGCGGCCGCAGCGGGGGCGGCGACAGCGACCTGGCGCGCTTGGAAGAGCGCCTGTCCGATGTGCTGACTGCTGCCGTGCAGATCCGAGTCAAGCGACGGTCGCGCCGCGGTGATGAAGGCGAGATCGCCATCGCCTTCGGCTCGCTGGATGAACTCGACGGGCTGCTGGAAAGGCTGGGCGTCAAGGACCGTTGAGCTGGCTGGGCCCGATCGCCGCCAAGGCCATCGACCAGCGCACCGGTCGGCCAGATCAGTCGGTTGCCGCGACCACCCGCCGCTGTTGCAGCGCCAGCCACAGCAAGGCCGCACAGATCAGCAGCAATGGCAGCAGTGAGCCCAGGTTGAGCCAGGTCCAACCGCGTGTGGTGATCAGCGCGCCCGATGCGAAGGAGCTGAGCGCCATGGTCCAGAACACGCAAGCGTTCATGGCACCCTGCGCCCGGTTCTTTTCTTCGGGCCGGTAGCTCTGCATCAGCAGCGACGTGCCGCCGGTGTAGAGGAAGTTCCAGCCGACGCCCAACATCAGCAGCGCTATCAGGAACTGCATCAGATCGACACCGCTGAGCGCCACCGCAACGCACACCAGGTTCAGCGCAGCACCCACCGCCATCACCGGCACGGCGCCGAAGCGCTTGATCAGGTTGCCGGTAAAAAACGCCGGCACGAACATGCCCAGCACATGCCACTCCAACACCAGAGCGGCGCTGTCGAAAGGGTGTTTGCACATCGCCATCGCAATGGGTGTGGCGGCCATCAGCAGGTTCATCACACCGTAGCCCAGGGCGGCCGCGATGATGGCTACGACGAAGGCCGGCTGCCGGGCCAGCACCGCCAACGGGCGCCCTGCCGGCGCGCCCGGCAATGGCGGCACATGGGCCGGGAAGCGGATCAGCGACACCACCGCCAGCGCGATCAAAGCCACGCCCACCAACGCCAGGTAGGCCCCGGCAAACGGCGCTTGTAGCCAAGTGCGCGTGGTGCTGGCCAGGTTGGGGCCCAGGAAAGCACCGGCCACACCCCCGGCCATGACCCATGACACCGCGCGCTCACGAAAGGCTGGCGCCACCAGCTCGGGGCCTGCAAAGCGGTACAGCTGGCCGTTGGCCGCGTAGAAGCCGGCAACTATCGTGGTGGCGACCAGCAACCAGAAGCTGCCGATGCTGACGGCGACGGCGCCCATGGCCGCCGTCACGGCCGCGACCACGAGCCCGATCTGAAAGCAGCGCTTGCGGCCCAGGCGCGCCTGCAGCCGCGAGACCGGCATGGCCGACAAAGCCGAGCCGATAACGTAGCCGGTTATCGGCAAGGTGGCCAGCCAGCCCGCAGGCGCCAGGGACAACCCGACCAGACCGTTGATGGCGATGAAGCTCACGTTGTTGGTGAGGAACAGCGCCTGACACACGGTCAACAGCAGGAGGTCACGGTTCATCGTGGTCAGTGTCGCACCGGCGGAACCAAGCGCGCGCGGGCCGGCTCCATTGGCGGGCGACACCGGTGTTGCAAACCTGCTTTGCAAACCCGGTCCGCGGTAAGCGGATCGACAACGGTGGCGTCATCGGCATTCACGGTCGCTGCGTTGTGGTGTTGATTAAGGCACGCTGCTTGCAAGAGCGTCTGTAGGTGCGTTCGTAGGTGGATCTGCAAGCGCGTTCACGAGGGCGTTCACGAGGGAGTTCAATAGCGAGTTCACAGGCGAGTCCGCAAGAGCATTTGCATCTGCTGGCTCACCGTGTTGGCGGGATTGCTGCAAGGCCCAGCGTGATGTCCGTGGCGTATGCACGGCGGCCACGGCGATTAACAAACAGGGTGGTAATGCGGCGCTAGTTCGGCAGCTGTTGCAGGCGCAGAATGAAAGATGCTGGGTTCACATCGCCGCTGCCTCCGCCCGGAGTCGGCAGCCGGAAAGCTCTGATGAAGCCTGGGCCCGTACAGCCGGGACTTCATCAGAACTTCCCAGGCGCGGGCAAGGGCAGGGTTGTCCTGACCACCGCGTGCTGGCCCCCTTGACGGAGGCTCCCCGCATGGATGTGATCAGCCATTTCGCAGCGCGCTTCGAGCGCACGCGTGAAGAAGAAATTTCGCTCGAGGACTATCTCGCCGAGTGCAAGCGCAACCCGCTGGCGTATGCCACAGCTGCCGAGCGCATGCTCAAAGCCATCGGCGAGCCGGGTACGGTGGACACGCGCAATGACCCCCGCCTGTCGCGCCTGTTTGCCAACAAGGTGATCAAGGTCTACCCGGCCTTTGCCGAGTTCTACGGCATGGACGACGCGATCGAGCAGGTCGTCTCGTACTTCCGCCATGCCGCGCAAGGGCTGGAAGAGAAGAAGCAGATCCTTTATCTGCTGGGCCCGGTTGGCGGCGGCAAGAGCAGCATTGCCGAGCGGCTCAAACAGCTGATGCAGGACGTGCCGTTCTATGCCATCAAGGGCAGCCCGGTCAACGAGTCCCCATTGGGCCTGTTCGACGCGGTCGAAGACGGCGCCATCTTGGAAAACGAGTACGGCATTCCGCGCCGATACCTCAATCGAATCTTGAGCCCCTGGGCCGTCAAGCGACTGGACGAATTCGGCGGCGACATTCGCAAATTCAAGGTCGTCAAGCGTCACCCCAGCATCTTGAAGCAGATCGGCATCAGCAAGACCGAGCCGGGCGACGAGAACAACCAGGACATCTCCAGCCTGGTCGGCAAGGTCGATATCCGCAAGCTTGAAAGCTATTCGCAGGACGACCCCGACGCCTACAGCTACAGCGGCGGCCTGTGTCTGGCCAACCAGGGTTTGCTGGAGTTCGTGGAGATGTTCAAGGCGCCGATCAAGGTGCTGCACCCGCTGCTCACGGCCACGCAGGAAGGCAACTTCAAAGGCACTGAAGGTTTCGGCGCGATTCCCTTTGACGGCGTGGTGCTCGCGCACAGCAATGAAAGCGAGTGGAAGGCGTTTCGCAACAACAAGAACAACGAAGCGTTTCTGGACCGCATCTACATCGTCAAGGTGCCGTACTGCCTGCGCGTCAGCGAAGAGATCCACATTTACGAAAAGCTCTTGAAGAACTCGTCGCTGGCACGCGCCACCTGCGCGCCCGGCACGCTGAAGATGATGAGCCAGTTTGCTGCGCTGACGCGGCTGAAGGAGCCCGAGAACAGCAGCCTGTACTCCAAGATGCTGGTCTACGACGGTGACAACCTGAAGGACACCGACCCGCGCGCCAAGAGCTACCAGGAATACCGCGACTACGCCGGTGTCGACGAAGGCATGAGCGGCATCAGCACGCGCTTTGCCTACAAGATCCTGTCGAAGGTTTTCAATTTCGACAGCACCGAAGTTGCCGCCAACCCGGTGCACCTGATGTACGTGCTGGAGCAGCAGATCGAGCGCGAGCAATTCGCCAAAGAAACCGAGGACAAATACGTCGGCTTCATCAAAGAGTTGCTGTCACCGCGCTACGCCGAATTCATAGGCAAGGAAATTCAGACCGCCTACCTCGAGAGCTACAGCGAGTACGGCCAGAACATCTTCGACCGCTACGTGACCTACGCTGACTACTGGATTCAGGACCACGAGTACCGCGACACCGACACCGGCGAGGTATTCGACCGCGGCAGCTTGAATGCCGAGCTGGAGAAGATCGAAAAGCCCGCCGGCATTTCCAACCCCAAGGACTTCCGCAACGAGATCGTCAACTTCGTGCTGCGCGCGCGCGCCAACAACCAGGGCAACAACCCGGTCTGGACGAGCTACGAAAAACTGCGCACCGTGATCGAGAAGAAGATGTTCAGCAACACCGAAGAACTGTTGCCGGTGATCAGCTTCAACGCCAAGGCCAGCGCCGACGAAGCCAAGAAACACGAGGACTTCGTCACGCGCATGGTGGCCAAGGGCTACACGCAAAAGCAGGTGCGGCTCTTGTGCGAGTGGTACCTGCGGGTGCGCAAATCCAGCTGATTGCGTATGCAGCAAATCATCGATCGCCGGCTGGCGGGCAAGAACAAATCGATCGGGAATCGAGAGCGTTTCCTTCGCCGCTACAAAGAGCAGATCAGGGAAGCCGTCAAGCGTGCGATCGACGGCCGCGGCATCCGCGATATCGAGCGCGGTGAGAACATCCACATTCCCAAGCGCGACTTGACCGAGCCGGTGTTCGGCCATGGCCAGGGCGGCATACGCGAGACCGTGCATCCGGGCAACCAGGACTATGTGCGCGGTGACCGCATCGAGCGGCCCAAGGGCGGCGCTGGCGGCAAAGGCAGCGGCAAAGGCCAGGCCAGCGACAGCGGCGAAGGCGGCGACGATTTCGTTTTTGCGCTCAGCAAAGAAGAGTTCATGCAGGTCTTCTTCGACGACCTGGCCTTGCCGGACCTGGTGCGCACGCAGCTGGCTGAAATGCCTGAATGGAAGAGCCACCGCGCTGGCTACAGCAACGACGGCACACCCAGCAACCTGAGCGTCGTGCGCAGCATGCGCGGTGCTCTCGGCCGCCGCATCGCCCTGGGCATGGGCTCGCGGCGCGAACTGCACACGCTTGAAGAAGAGCTCGTCCTGTGCCGCCAGACGCTGCAACCCGGCGATGCGGTGGCGCTACTGCATATCGATGATCTGGTGCAGCGCATCGGCGCGCTGCGGGCGCGCATCGAGCGCATCCCGTACCTCGACCCCATCGACCTGCGTTACCGCAACCGTGTGCGCACGCCGGTGCCCACCAGCAAGGCGGTGATGTTCTGCCTGATGGACGTCTCGGGCTCGATGGATGAAGGCCGCAAGGAATTAAGCAAACGCTTTTTCATCCTGCTGTATCTGTTTTTGACGCGGCACTACGAAAAGATCGAGCTGGTTTTTATCCGCCACCACACGCAGGCAGCCGAGGTCGACGAGCAGAACTTTTTCCACGCACGTGAAACCGGCGGCACCGTCGTCAGCAGCGCACTGGTGCTGATGGAAGAGATCATCAAGGCGCGCTACGCACCCACCGAATGGAACATCTACGGCGCGCAAGCCAGCGACGGCGACAACTGGCACCACGACAGCGGCCGCTGCCGTGAGCTGTTGAGCGACAAGCTGCTGCCGCTGGTGCGCTACTTTGCGTATGTGCAGGTGGCCGAAGAAGAGCAGAACCTATGGCAGGAGTACATGCACCTGCAGGCCCAGCACAAACACTTTGCGATGCGCAAAGCCACCGAGCCGAGCCAGATTTACCCGGTCTTCCGCGACCTGTTCAAAAAGGAAAGCGCAAAAGCCGCATGAAGCACAAGCCGATGATGGCGTTGGAGCAACCGCTTGCTTTGGTTGAGCGCCCGCACGAACACCTGCCCGCGCCCAGCGACTGGTCCTTCGAACTCGTCGAGACCTACCACCGGACGATCGCGGCCACGGCTGCGCGCTTCGGCCTGGACACCTACCCGAACCAGCTCGAAGTCATCACCGCCGAGCAGATGATGGACGCCTATGCATCGGTGGGCATGCCGGTGAACTACCGCCACTGGAGCTACGGCAAAGAGTTCATCGCGACCGAGAAGAACTACAAGCGCGGCCACATGGGCCTGGCCTACGAGATCGTCATCAACAGCAACCCCTGCATCAGCTATCTGATGGAGGAAAACACGCTGGCCATGCAGGCGCTGGTGATCGCGCATGCGGCCTACGGCCACAACAGCTTCTTTAAGGGCAACTACCTGTTCCGCATGTGGACCGATGCGGCTTCCATCATCGACTACCTGGTGTACGCCAAGCACTACGTTGCGGCCTGCGAAGAAAAGCACGGGCTCGATGCGGTCGAGGCCTTTCTGGACAGTTGCCACGCGCTGGCCAACCACGGTGTCGACCGCTACCGCCGCCCCAGCCGCAAAAGCCTGGCGCAAGAACTGGCCGAGCGCCTGGACCGCGAGGCTTACGCGCAGCGCCAGGTCAACGAACTCTGGCGCACGCTGCCGCGCCGTGCCGACAAGGAAGACGCCACGCCCGAGACCAAGCGCTTTCCCGATGAGCCGCAAGAAAACCTGCTGTACTTCATCGAGAAAAACGCGCCGCTCTTGGAGCCCTGGCAGCGCGAGATCGTGCGCATCGTGCGCAAGGTGGCGCAGTACTTCTACCCGCAGCGCCAGACGCAGGTCATGAACGAGGGCTGGGCCACCTTCTGGCACCACCGGCTGCTCAACACCATGTACGACGACGGCTTCCTGACCGACGGCGTGATGATCGAGTGGATCAAGTCGCACACCAACGTCATCCACCAGCCGCCCGTCGGCCACCCCGCATACAGCGGCATCAACCCGTATGCCTTGGGTTTTGCCATGTACACCGACATCAAGCGCATCTGCGACAAGCCCACCGCGGAAGACCGCGCCTGGTTCCCTGACATGGCCGGCAAACCCTGGTTGCCGGTGCTGGACCACGCCATGCGCAATTTCAAGGATGAGAGCTTCATCGGCCAGTACCTGAGCCCGAAGCTGATGCGCGACCTGCGCCTGTTTGCGATCCACGACGACGAGCGCCAGAGCGATCTCGAAGTGGCCGCGATTCACGACGACAGCGGCTACCGCCGCGTGCGCGAATCGCTCAGCCGGCAATACGACCTCGGCTCGCGTGAGCCCAACATCCAGGTCTGGAACGTCAACCTGCGCGGTGACCGCAGCCTGACGCTGCGCCACTTCCAGCACAACGACCGGCCGCTGCACGACAACGGCCAGGAGGTGCTCAAACACGTCGCTCGGCTGTGGGGCTTTGGCGTGCACATGGAAAGCACCAACGGCAAGGGCGATGTGAGCAAGCGCTGGAGCGTACCGGCGCCGTCGGCCTGAGCCGCAGGTCAGCGGCGCAGGCCGAACCAAGCTTCCCGCCGCGGAACCGGCTTTGACGGGCCGCTGGCGGACGGCCCCTCGGGGGGTAGCGAGCGTTAGCGAGCTTGGAGGCTCACGTTTTGCGGCTGGCTGTAGCACCCAGCAAGGCCAGACCCACCAGCGCCAGCGTTGCCGGCTCCGGCACGGTGCCGCCGACAATCTCGAAGTTGGTCGAAACCGACTGCCCGTTGAGCGTCCAGTCGATGTTGTCGACCGCGCCGGCAAACGGTGCCCAGCCGCTGCCGACACCCGAGCTGAAGCCCAGGATCACGGCATTCGCCAGGCGGCCGCTGGCCAGCCACTCGGCCAGCGAGTCATAAGGCGTGCCGTCGATGTCGATGTCGCTGTCGCTGTCGCTGTCGCTGTCGATGTCGATGTCGATGTCGATGTCGATGTCGAACTCATTACCCAGACCGAGGCCAAAGCTCCACAGCAGCGTCCGCGCGCCGATGTCCGAGGTGACCCAGGTGTCGGTGGCCACAGCCGCGTTGCCGGTGTTGTAGACGCTCTCGAAGACCAGGCCGCCGCGGTCACCGGGGGTGGCCAGGTTGCCGTCCAGATCCAGCAACACGCGCATCGACGGGTGCAGCCAGTTGGTAGCCGTGCTGCCGGCACCGCGGTACCAGTCGTACCGCATCGCGCTCAGGCGCGAGAAGGCACCTAACGTCGACGTTGCGAAGAAGTTGCCACCGACGCTCAAGCCGCCGGCGAGTTACTCGACCTCGGCCTTGCCGTTGTTCAGTGATGTGAAGGCCACCGAGCCGTTGCCCGATTGCGGCAGCGCACCGCCGATGCCCACCGTGCCGCCATTGCTGCGTTGTTGTGGACCCAGCCGCTGGCCCCGACCGCCTGGCCCTGGTTGACGCCGCTGGCGTTGCTGTACGCGTCACCGGCCGTGCTGTTGGACAGCACGACCGCGCCGCAGCCCGAAAAAACAGCCGCGGCTGCGGCAGTGAGAACAAAGGCACGAAAGCAGGAGAGCGGAACGCTGTGCATGTGAGGCCCTGATTGGTTGAACCTCGTCCTATGCAAAAGGCAAGCTGTCCCCCTGAGTCGTTGATTAGGCACAGCCTAGACCATCGGCGAGGTTTCGGGCGTCAAGCAGGACGACAGTCACGTCATGCAGACCCCGGCGGCTACGCGGTGAACACCTTGCCCGGATTCATGATGTTCTTCGGGTCCAGTGCGCGCTTGATGCTGCGCATCATGTCCACCGCAGCCACGCCAGCCTCCTCGAGCAGGTAGCCCATCTTGTGCAGGCCGATGCCGTGTTCGCCGCTGCAGGTGCCGCCCAGGCGCAAGGCCCGCTGCACCATCTGCACGTTGAGCCGCTCGACCTCGGCGATCTCGCGTGCGTCGTCCGGGTCCATCAGGTAGCTCAGGTGGAAGTTGCCGTCGCCGACGTGGCCGACGATCCAGTACGGGATGCCCGAGGCCTCGGCCTCCGCGACGCTGTCGTTGATGCTCTCGGCCAGGCGCGAGATCGGCACGCAGGTGTCGCTGCTCTGGCAGCGGCAGCCCGGCCGCATTTGCAGCGCCGCGAAGTAACTCTGGTGGCGCGCGGTCCACAAGCGCGTGCGCTCTTCGGGCGTGCTGGCCCACTGGAAGGCCTGCCCGCCGTGTTCTGCGGCCAGCGCCTGCACGGTTTCGGCCTGCTCCTTGACGCTGGCATCGCTGCCGTGAAACTCCATCAGCAGCAACGGCGATTCGTGCAGCGTCAGCTTGCTGTGCCGGTTGACGGCGCGGATCGCGTTGGCGTCCAGCAACTCGCAGCGTGCGATCGGCACGCCCATTTGGATGATCTGGATCGTGGTCTGCACCGCGGCGTCGATGCTCGGGAAGTTGCACACCGCAGCCATCACCGCCTCGGGCAGTGGATACAGCCGCAGCGTGACCTCCGTCATCACCCCCAGCGTGCCTTCGCTGCCGACGAACAAACGCGTCAGGTCGTAGCCGGCGCTGCTCTTCTTGGCCCGCGTGCCGGTGTGCACCAGCGTGCCGGTGGCGGTGATCACGGTCAGGCCCAGCACGTTCTCGCGCATGGTGCCGTAGCGCACGGCGTTGGTCCCGCTGGCGCGTGTGGCGGCCATGCCGCCCAGGCTGGCGTTGGCGCCGGGGTCGATGGGAAAGAACAGGCCGGTGCTGCGAATCTCGCGGTTCAATTGCTCGCGCGTCACGCCGGCCTGCACGCTGACGGTCAGGTCCTCAGCGTTGATGCTGAGCACGCTGTCCATGCGCGACACGTCGACGCTGACGCCGCCCTGCACGGCCAGCAGGTGGCCTTCGAGCGAACTGCCGGTGCCATACGGAATTACCGGCACCGCGTGTTCATGCGCCAGGGCCACGATGAAGGCGACATCGTCGTTGCTCTCGCAAAAGACGACGGCCTCCGGCGGCTGCGCGTCGTAGACCGATTCGCCGCGGCCGTGCTGCTCTCGCACCGAGGCGGCTGTGCTGCAGCGCTCGCCGAAGCGGGCCTGCAGCGCGGCGCGCATGGCCGGCGGCATCGGGCGTTGCACAACGCGGGGCAGCACGTGGTCGGGCAAGGGTGCGTTCATGGCGGGTCCTTCGCGGTGCGTGGCCTGATGCTGCGACTGATGCAGCAACGCATACAGAGACTGATGCAGCGCGTGTGCAAACGCCAGATGCGGCGCTGGCTGCAATGTCGACAACCATCGTAGGCCAAGCCGCTGGCCAATGGTCAAATCGCGGCCTTCCGAACCAACACCGTACGCCATGAGCAACCGCCTGACGCAAATTGCCACCCGCACCGGAGACGACGGCAGCACGGGCCTGGGCGACGGCACCCGCGTGCCCAAGGACCACCTGCGCGTGTGCGCCATGGGCGATATCGACGAGCTGAACTCCAGCCTCGGCGTACTGCTGGCCGAGCCGCTGCCGGACGGCATCCGGGAGCTGGTGGTGGTCATCCAGCACGAGCTGTTCAACCTGGGCGGTGAGCTGTCGATCCCCGGCTACGCACTGCTCAAGACCGACGCGGTGCTGCGCCTGGACGAAGCGCTGGCCGAGCACAACGCCGCTTTGCCGCGGCTCAAGGAATTCATTCTGCCGGCCGGTACGCGCAGCGCCGCGCTGGCCCACGTGAGCCGTACCGTGGCGCGCCGCGCCGAGCGCGCGCTGGTGGCACTGGCCGCCACCGAGCCGGTCAACGAAGCACCGCGGCAATACCTCAATCGCTTGAGCGACCTGCTGTTCGTGCTGGCCCGCGTGCTCAACCGCGCCAATCTGGATGGGCTGGGCGGGGATGATGTTTACTGGCGCAGCGAGAAGCTGTTGCGCGGTGAAGATTGAGCTACGGCTGCCCCGTCGCCGCGCAGCTCGTTGCACGCCAGCACGTCATGCAGCCGCCTATCGCCGCGGTGCAAGTGGAGCCGCTGCGAGTGGGCGAGGACAAGCCGCATTTCCAAGCGGCTGGTCTTGCACCTCAAGGCAGCCCTTGGCGTCTGGAACCGGCCGGGACGACCGAGTCGAAGGCAGTGCGGCGCGAACGCGCCTGTGTTGCTACCGTGCTGGCGTTCTGCGCAGATGCGCCAGACAGCGAAGCGACAGCGAGATCGAGGTCTGTGCGGCTGCCTGCCAGGTTTAAGACCGTCAGTCCGCGGCCCGCCGGCAACACCGGGTAGGCCCCGCAGGCTTCGCCGCGCTGGCAAATCAAGTCGTCGTTATCCAGGTCGCTCCCGGCCACGATCTGCACACTGGGAAAACTCCATCCGGTTGTCGTCCAGGTGTAGCCGGTGCTACCCCGAACGGCCAGCACCGTTCGCTCGACGTTCCCAGTTTCAGGATTAATCAACAGCACGTACAACGGCCCCAGGTCACCACCGCTCGCGCTGGAACCGGCCGTAGGCCGCGTAACGCTGAGTTGCACGACAAGCGTGCGGGCGGGTGCAAGGCTCACCGTCAGCTGGGGGTAGATGGTCGTGTTCGGGTTCAAGCTGGAACGGTTGACGGTCACCGTGTAGCGGCCACGTCGGGTCGCGGGGTCGATGCTGCTGGCCGTCACCGTCACGGCGCTGTTGTTGCTGACAATCGAAACAACGCTCTCCGTGCCCGGCGCGTCGAGGTTGAGATCAAAAGCCGCGGTGCTCTGCAAGCTGCCAAAGTCAATGCTTGATGGCAACGCCGTCACGCGCCCGGCGGGCGGTGGAGGCGGCGGCGCGCCATTTGCAGCGAGCGCAGCTTCGACGGCTTTTGCAGCATTAACGAGCCCGAAGCCGTAATCGATGTCACGGCCCGGCGTGCCCAGATCGTCGCTCAATGCACCCTGCGCCAGTAGCGCGTCGACCTGGGCGACCGTCAGCGCTGGATTTACATAGCGCATAAGAGCCAAGACGCCAGCCACGTGCGGAGAGGCCATCGACGTGCCCTGTTGTGGACCGAAGTTCGGGACACGCCTGCCGGCGGCGTCAAACGTGCCGACGTCGCTGTACACGCCGTCGGGCGAGCCAGAACCTGTAGTTGACTGGCGAAGGTCGCCGCCGGGTGCTGCCAACACGATGGCAATCCCGGTGTTGCTGTAATGCGCGACGCCTCTTTGTGCGTTTAGTGCGCTCACGGCAATCGCCCCGGTGCAATTGAAGGGCTGCCCGACGGCGGCGCGATCTCCGAGTTCATTGCGCCCGTCGTTACCGGCGGCAGCGACCACGAGGACGCCCGCAGCGCGCACACGTGCGACAACGTCTTGGTAGGCCGCATCGCACGGCCGACTGCTGCCCAAGCTGAGGTTGATGACATCCGCTCGCCGTGCCGGTAAGGTCCCCGAGTTGTTGGGAAGGCGCGCCGCGTAAAGCATGGCATGGATAACGTCGCCAGTAGAAGCGCCGCCGGTTGCGCCAAAAACGCGCAGCGGCAGGAGCTGCGCCATGGGTGCGGTGCCGGCGCCGCCAATGCCGTCATACGTTGCCGCCGCGACGGTACCGGCCACATGAGTACCGTGAAAGTTCGATTTGTCGGCCGCCCCTGAAACGTCGTCTCCGGATGCCGTGTTCCCATCTCCGTTAGCGACTCGGGTGATGAAGGCCCGGCCCGATGAGAAAAGCTGCGGCTGCAGGTCGGGGTGATTGAGCATCACCCCGCTGTCGATGACAGCCACCACCGGCCGCGGCGCGGGCTGAGTCGGCAGCTGAGCGATGCGGTTCATTGCGGCTGGCAAGTTGATTTGCTCGTAGTGCCAACGCTGTAAGTTGTAGGAGCGATCGTTGGGCGGAAACGCACCGACCAGTGCAGTCCGTTCATTCACCCAGTTTGGCTGCACGTAGGCAAACCCGCCGCCTTGTCGCAGCGCCTTGGCAAGCTTCAACAGGCCAACGGTCCCTAATTCGTCAACGGCGGTCGGCGACGCCTGCGCCGACGCCGCGGACAAGCGCCTCGCACGAGTTTCCGCACTGACGTTGGTGTCCTCGCCCGCCAACCGCGCGCGCGAATGGGCTTGGCCGGTGGCATCTGCGGGCACCGTTAGCAACTGAGGTGCGGCGGTTTCTTCAACGGTGACTGAGGTAGCGCTTGCTGGCGACATCCACTTGGCCCCTGTAATGCCAGCGGCGCGGAGGCGGCCCTCCTGCACCGCAACCGCAGCGCCAGCCAGTGGTTTGGCTTTGGCCAACAGCTGCCCGCTGACAGCCGCCACGGCAGCAGTGCTGTTCACACAATTGCCGGCACTGCCAGGCGCGCCAATGCGCAGGTTGTAAATCGACGCCTTGCTGAAGGCGAAAACGTTGACGACGTAGCGTCCGGTTACAGCGACTCGCACGCACTCGTAGCGGGTGTCGACGCCATCGGAACTGCCGACGATGGCGCCGGTTGGAGAAAAGAGGTAGAGGTCGACGTCGGCATCGTTGGGGGCGCTGGCAAACTCAAGTTCGACAACCTGACCCGCGACGAGGTCCACCGCGAAATAGTCGTCTTCGTCCCCTGGTGCAAAGTTGTTGCCCGCCGGACCGGTGCGGACACGGTTCACCGTACCTGTCAACAAAAAAGGTGCCCGAATGGGTTGAGCGCTGGCCACCGTGTCGTTGACCCGGTAGTTGCCCTGGTTTATCTGGTTGACGTCATTGGTGTCGGAATCCACCAGATTGGAGGATGCGACTTTGAGAGCACCGGCGAGGGTGAAGCTGGGCGGTGCTGGTGCTGGTGCTGGTGCTGGTGCTGGTGCCGGAGCAGGGGCAGGGGCCGGAGCAGGAGCCGGAGCAGGAGCCGGAGCAGGAGCCGGAGCCGGAGCCGGAGCCGGAGCCGGAGCCGGGCTTCCCGTCGTCAGCGGGCCAGAGTCACCGCCACCACCACCGCAGGCGGCCAGAGCGACGACGAAAAACACCGCAGCTGTTCCAGTACGCATCTGCAAATTCCAATTTGCATGGTTGCTTGTAGAGCGTTTTCAGGCGCGCCAATCAGCACTCGAAGTCTCTACGTTTGCTCGTAAGCCACCCATCGGCCGAAACGTCTGAAGGTCGCTCTGAGTTCGACCCCTAATTCAAGGCCTTGCAGTGCCTTGATTGCCAGCGTCGGACTGGTGACAGTTCATGCGGCAGCAAAGCAAACGGGATCTTCGGTTTCCTCGCGCACGCAGGGTCGCTTTCGATCGCCATTGGCTGCCGCGCGACTTGCCGCCCGGCTTCCGCCTATTGCTACGCATCCGCCTTCGCAATCTCCGCGTACGCCGCATGCAGCCACATCTTCAGTCGCTGCCGCTCCATCAGCCCGAGCCCTGGCCCTTCGACACCGCTGACGTGCCCGGCTGACCAGAAGCTGGCGTTGCGTGCGTCGATCTTCTGCATCACCGTGTCGTGCAGGCGGCGGATGTGCACGACCTTGGCGCCCAGGCCCACCGCGCGGTCCAGTTGGCCCGAGCGTTCGAGCATGGTGAAGTCGTCGCCGCGCAGCGCGTTGCACACCAGCACGTAGTGCAGCCGCTGGCCGAAGCGGTCCAGCAGGCGCTGCAGCAGATCGACCGAATCGCGCCCGGCGTCCATCACGTGCCAGTACTGCAGCGTGATGGCCGACAGGTCGGCCATGTCCAGCACGCCCGACTCGTCCATCCAGCGCACCAGCGGCTCGTGCGTCTGCGCCGCCAGGTCGACGAGCACGCGACGCCCGGGCTGGTCGACCGCGCTTTCGATGATGTTGTCCAGCGCCTCGTAACTGTCCACCAGCACGGGGCTGGCGTAGCCGGAATAAAAGCGCAGCAGCGCGCCGTGCGAGCGGTCGGTGTCGTAGCCGACGAAGGGCCAGTCGTGGTCGATGAAGTACTGCGCCAACAGGCGCGCCATCACCGATTTGCCGACGCCTCCCTTCTCGCCGCCGATGAGGTGGATCTTGGACGCGGGCTGCGTCTGCAGGGTCGGAACGTCGATCATGTGGGTGTGGCTGGTGCGGTGTCGGCTCAGGCGCTGATTCTGCATGCCAGCCTGCCCGAGCCGCACGCTGACGCTGCTGCAGCTACTGCCGCGCAAGCATGTTTGTGTGCCGCTGTCCATGCGGGTGGCCGTGTGGCCGGTGTCCGCTTGCAACAGCGCCAGCCGCTGCCGCCCGGCGGCTTGGCCGGTGGTGAAATACCGCCGGGCGGCGAGCGGACTGCCGTTTGAGGAGTTCCTAATGCCGTTTGCTCACGCCAGGCGCACCTGGATGCCGTTGCTGTTGTTGTGCGCCTGGGTGCTGGCAGGACAGCTGCTGTTGGCCGCTGCACCCGCCCGCGCGCAGCTGCTGGCCGACCCGCGGCAGCCCTGGTCCAGTGCCGACAGCGCGCATTTCCGCGTGCACTACCGCAGCGTGCAGCGCACGCAGGCCGAAGCCGTGGCGCGGGCTGCTGAAGCGGCCTGGCCGCGCGTCACGCAGGCGCTGCAGTGGCAGCCGCGCGGCCGCACCGAGATCGTGGTCTACAACGAGGTCGATCAGGCCAACGGCTTCACGACACCGCTGCCCTTCAACCTGATCGGCGTGTTTCTGGCGCCGCCCGACGAAGGCGAGCTGCTGACCAACCAGGTCTGGCTGGATCTGCTGCTGGTGCACGAGTTCGCGCACGTCGTGCACCTGGACAAGGTGCGCGGTGTGCCGCGCGTGCTGCAGACCATCTTCGGCAACGTGCCGTGGTTCATCCCGAATCTGTTCCAGCCCAACTGGATGCTCGAAGGCCTGGCGGTGCTGTACGAAAGCGACCCGGCTCGCGGCCACGGCCGCCTGCAGGGCCCGTGGTTCGAGGCCTGGCTGCGCGCTGAGCGCAGCCGCGGTTTCCTATCGCTCGCAGAGTTGAATTCCGATGGCCGCACGCTGCCGGTGAACAAGCAGTACCTGTACGGCGCCTACTTCATGGAATTCCTGTCGCGCCGCTATGGCGCCGACAAGCCGACGGCACTGGTCGAGCAGTACAGCGGCAACATCGTGCCGCGCCTGCACAGTGTGCCGTGGGCCGCCACCGGCCGCACGATGGACACGCTGTGGGACGAGTTTCTGGCTGATCTGACGCAGCAGGTCGACACCCGTGCCGCGCCCATCCGCAGCACACCCGAGTCCGTGGGCACAACACTGGCCGGACCGCTGTTCAACATCGGCAGCGTGGCGGCTTTGCCGGCCACTGCTGCAGCCGGCGGCGGCTGGCTGGCGGTGGTCGAAGACGGGTTGAGCGGCACGCAACTGATGCGGGTGGCAGCCGACGGTACGCGCACACCGGTCGCGCGGGTCAACCGCGGCGCGCGCATCGACGTGTCGGCCGACGGCCGTGTGCTGATCGCGCAGCCCGACATCTGCGACAAGCACTACTACGCCTATGACCTGCACCGGCTGGAGGGCAACACGCTGAAGCCGCTGACCCGGTGTGCGCACATGCGCCGCGCGGTCGATGCCGGCGACACGCTGCTGGCGCTGCAGCTGCAGGCCGGCCGCACGCGGCTGGTGGCGCTGGACGGCAACGGCGCCGTGCAGCGCGAGCTACTGGCGCCGCAGGACGACACGGATCTCATCGACCTGGCCGCTGCGCCCGATGGCCGCACGGTGGCCGTCATCACGCGACGCGGTTCCGACTGGCGTGTGCTGCAGATCGATGTGCTGCAGCCCGCAGCGGCGCCGCGCGTAATGGAGCCCGCACCAGCGCTTGGCGTACTGCAGCCCGCAGCAGCGCTGCCCTTGGTGGAGCCCGTAGCAGCGCTGCGAGAACTGGTGCGCCGCAGCCAACCCATCCAGGCCCTGCGCCACGGCGCTGCCGGCCTGGAGATGGTGATCGCCGAAGGCGGCGTGCCCAACGTCTGGCGCCTGCAGGGCGCGCAGTTGCAGCGGCTGACGCACAGCCACACGGCGGTGTTGACGCACGCCGGCAGCAGCGCTGACGGCGCGTTGGCCAGCGTTGTCATCGCGCCGGGTGGTGTGTTGCTGCAGCGCCTGGCGCAGCCGGTGGTGTTGCAGACGGTGCCTGCGGTGCTGGCAACGCAGCCTGCGGTGGATGGCGCAGCGCCGGGCGCCCCTGCGCTGCGCGACGACGCGGCCACACCGGTGCTCGGCCAGGCGCGCGACTACTCGGCGCTGCGCTCGGTTTACCCACGCTCCTGGTTCCCGGCCGCGGTGGCTGACCGCGGGCTGACGGCCTTCGGCGCCAGCACCTCGGGCGGCGACGCTTTGGGCTGGCACCGCTACGCTGCGCTGGCAATGTGGGAGACCTCGCAACGCGAGCCCATCGGCAGCCTGGAATATCTTTTCGTCGGCAACCACGGCCTGTCGCTCGCGCGCGAACTGAACGCCCGCGCCTGGACCACCAGCGGCGGTGAGGACACCACCACCGTCTACGACCGCAACACGCGGCTGCAGTGGTTGAGCCGCCTGCCGATCCTGCGCGTCGAGCGCCGCATCGTGCTGGGCCTGGGCGCCGCGGCCGACTGGACCGACCGCGTAGACCTGCGGAATGCAACCACCCCGGCCACCACGACACGCCGCCGCGACGAGCGCCTGGTGGCGGCGCTGATCGACATCGACACCAGCAACGACGATTGGTATTCCGAAGGCCGCAACCGCGGCTGGCACGCCGGGTTGTTGATCGAAAGTTACGAGCCGCTGGCCGGCAACGACGCGCTGCGTTACGACGGTACGGTGCTGCGCGGCGATGTGCGCGGCTACCTCCCGCTGGGCCGCAGCGTGCTGGCGCTGCGCTACACCGAAGCGCGCGCCCGCGGCCGCACAGAGCCCTTCCAGCTCGGCGGCGCCATCGACGAGGTGCTGCAGTTCGGCCCCGTGCTCAACGAGCGCAACCTGGCCCTGCGTGGCTACCGCGGTGACGAAGCCGCACTGCGCGGTGCCAACGCGCGTGTGGCATCGCTGGAGTGGCGCACGCCGCTGCTGGACATCGACCGCCACGCGATGGTGCCGGCGCTGGGCATCAACCGCCTTTCGGCCACCATGTTCGTCGAAGCCGGGCGCGCCTTCGGTGCGGGCTCCGTGGCCGGCGCCGGCTGGCAGCGCGCGGTCGGTGTCGAGCTGCTGGGCGAAACCAAGCTGTTTTATGCCTTGGGCCTGCAACTGCGCGTTGGCATGGCGCGGGCGCTGGATGGGCGCAAGGACACTCGCGGTTATTTGACCCTCGGCCGCGCCTTTTAGCGCGGCCGATTTAAGCGGACTGGCGCGCCTTTTAACGCGGCCGATTGAAACGGACCGCCGCGCGTTTTACCGCGGCCGATTGAAACGGACTGGCACGCGGTTCAGCGCGGCCGATCGAGAAGGAGTGCCACGCCTCCTTAGCTGGGCCGTCCGGCCCGCCGGGCGGCCACCGCGTCGGCCAGGCCTTGCAGCAAGCCGACGCTGTCGTCCCAACCGATGCACGCGTCGGTGATGCTGCGGCCATAGGCCAGCTGCGCTGGATCGTCTTTGCCGGGGCTGAACTTCTGCGCGCCGTCGTGCAGATGGCTTTCCACCATGACGCCGAAGATGCAGCGGTTGCCGCCGGCGATTTGCGCGCCGACATCGCGCATGACTTCGATCTGGCGCTGGTGCTGCTTGCTGCTGTTGGCGTGGCTGGCGTCGATCATCAGCCGGCACGGCAGCTTGGCGGCTTCGATCTCGGCGCAGGCCGCAGCGACGCTCGTGGCGTCGTAGTTGGGCGCCTTGCCGCCACGCAGGATGACGTGGCAATCACCGTTGCCCTCGGTCTGCACGATGGCCACCTGGCCGTTCTTGTGCACCGATAAAAAGTGATGCGGCCGCGCCGCGGCCTGGATGGCGTCGGTGGCGATGCGAATGTTGCCGTCGGTGCCGTTCTTGAAGCCCACCGGCGCCGACAAGCCCGAGGCCAGTTCACGGTGCACCTGCGACTCTGTCGTGCGTGCACCGATGGCGCCCCAGGCGATCAGGTCGCCGATGTACTGCGGGCTGATGACGTCCAAGAACTCGCTGCCCGCCGGCACGCCCAGCCGGTTGATGTCCACCAGCAGCTGGCGCGCAATGCGCAGGCCTTCGTGGATGCGGTAGCTCTCGTCGAGATACGGGTCGTTGATGAGGCCCTTCCAGCCCACCGTGGTGCGCGGCTTTTCGAAGTACACGCGCATCACGATCTCCAGCTCGGCTGCGTGCTGCGTGCGCAGGGCCTTGAGCCGGCGTGCGTATTCCAGCGCCGCTGCCGGGTCGTGGATCGAGCACGGGCCGATGATCACCAGCAGCCGGTCGCTGCCCGCGCTGCTTTCGCCACCGCTGCCGGCCATGATGCGGCGGATGGCGCTGCGCGTGTCCTGGATCAACGCTTCCACCGGCGTGCCGGCGATCGGAAAAAAGCGGATCAGATGCTCCGGGGGTGGCAGCGGCGTGACGTTGCGGATGCGCTGGTCGTCGGTGCGGCTGGTCTTCTCGGACAGCGCCAGACGTTCATCTGCAGGGCTGGCGTTGGCGGGCTCGGGGCTCATGGCGGCGGTCCTTCATGTCTGCGTTGTTATCGGCGTTGTTATCGGTGTGGTCGCCGGTGTCGATGCCAATGTTTTTACGGGTGCTTTTACCGGTAATCACCGGTGTCCGTCGGGGCGGTGCAGGGTCCCCGGGCAACAAAAAACCGCCGGGGCTGCCGGCGGTTGGTGGGGTGCTTTTGCGTCGTGTTTTCAAACCTACGCGCTTGCCTCTCCAGCCGCCATGCGGTGCGAGAACCAGTAGCCCGTAGAGTCAAGAAACGCTGCCGAATACATGCGGGCGAATGTAGCACGCAGCTTTTCGTAGCCGGCCACGGCCCGGGTCATGCCAAGCCGTTTTCTGCGGCCCACACGCCGGTCCCGGTGCGGCGCCACACGCCCTGTTCATCGCCCAGCGCAAACAGGTGCAGCCAGCCGTTGTCCAGCAGGCTGCGCACGGTGTCGTGCCTGGCGATGATGCGGTCCATCGCATCGCGCGGGGCGTGGACGAACACGCTCAAGCGCAGCGGTGTGTGGCGAAAGCGTTGGCCGTCGTGCACCGATTGCAGCGGCAGGCCGATGCGCAGATCGCCGCCGTTGCCTTCGAACACGCCGATGTGACCACCGACCACGTTGTGCAGCACCTTGTTGCCGCTGCCGTATCGCAGCGGGTCCACCACCGAGGCGTGGTACTGCATGTTGATCCAGTGCGTGACGATCATCGGCGCGGTCATGATCAGCTCCAGCACGCCAAAGCCTGCGTCGTTCTGCCAGCGGTAGTCGTGCAGGAAGCTGCGGCCGCCGAGGTCCAGCGCCCGGCTGCGGCTGCGCGGCGCGACGATGAAAGCGCCGCAGTCGGCCAGGCCCCACTCCGGGCGCACCTGCGCCCAGTCGCGGCTGCGGCGTGTGATGGCCTGCAACAGCGCTGCCGGCTCGGTGGCCAGCGCGGCCAGGTCGAGCCCGGGTGCCCGCTCGGCGCGGGCGCGCGCGCCGGCATCTCGCAACGCGGCCCGCAGCTGCTGCAGATCACCGGTGTGGCTGGCCGGCAGCAGATCGGTGTCGTGCAGCGTCAGCGTGTCGGTGGTGGTGTCGTGCAGACCGGCGACGAACACGCTGTCCTCGGGCAGCTGCAGGCCACGATCGCGCAGCGCGGTGCGTACCGCCGGGTCGTTGAGCAGCAGCACAAGCGCGCGGGCGTTGACCTCACCGGTCTGGCCACCGCAGGCACCGCAGTCCAGGCCCGCGGCATGCGGGTTGTTGGTGCTGCTGCTGCCGTGGCCGGCCAGCAGCACCAGGCGCGCGAGGCGGTCGTGCAGGCCCATGGCCCGCAGCGCGGTGGCGGCCATGTCGGCGCGGGTGGCCAACGTGGGCGTGGTGCCGGTTGCACCGTCGGGCTCGAAGCGCGGGCGCAGCGCCTGTTGCTCGGCTGGGCTGAGGCCCGTTTGCTCGACTGCGGCAGGTTGCTCGGGCATGCCACGCTGGCGCGCCAGCAGCGGCGCTGCGTAGAGCCAGCCGCAGGCCTCGACAAAAGAAAAGCCCGAGGCCGCGCCGCTGCGAAAGCCCTGCCACAACTGGCGCCACTGCAGCTTGGCGCGGCGCCGGGTGGCCAGCACCTGGCCCAACGAGGGGCTGTCGGGGTTGCTGTCAAGGTTGGCTTCGGTGGCGGCTTCGGTGGCGGTTCCGGCAATGTTGGCGTTGGCGTTGATGCGGGCGCTGTGGCTGTCGCTGTCGCACACATCGGTCAGGCACAAGGTCGGCGCCATCAGTCCTGGCAACTGCGGCCGCAGCATCTCGGTGCCCAGCGGGCGGTAGGCAACGAACAGCGCAAAGAAACCCGCGAAGCCCAGCGTCTGCACGGATGGGCTCGCCGCTTCCAGCGCACGGCGGTAGACCTCGGAGCGCACGTCGATGCAGAACACCGCCTGCACTGCGGGACGCACCGCGGTTGCGGAAGTAAGTGCGGACGCAGACGCAGACGCGGACGCAGACGCGGAGCCGGGCGCAGCAGTGGGCGAAAGGTCGCTTGCAAGCCCGGCCGCCGCGGCGGGCGTCGATGGTGCCTGCGTCAGGCCCCGGCACCAGAGCGCCTGCTGCGTGCGCTCCAGCGCCGCCTGCCACAGCCAGGCGTGCTGCTGCGCGGTCTCGGCGCGGGCCACCGCCGCATCGGGGTCGGACCAGGCTTCGGTTAGCGCGTCAGACAGCGTGCGGGCTGGCAAGACAGGCAACGGGCCCGGCAGCGAGGCAGCCACTGAGCCCGACAGCGCGGCATCCCGCGTGTCGGCCCCCGCACCAGCCGCACCAGCCCGAGCGAAGTCGACCTCGGCATGGCTGTCGTGCAGCAGCCAGTCCCAAGCCAGCCGCACCGCCAGCAGGTGCACGATCTGCTCGTCATCACGCTGCATCAGGCGCGCCTGCCAGCGCTGGTAGGCAGCCCACGATGCCCAGCCGTTGATGCTCAGCAGCAGCGCGGTGAGGTAGGCCTCTTGCGCGGCGGCCGGCACGCGCAGCGCTTGCAGTGCTGAGGTGATCAGCGCCTGCGGCGTGGCCGGCAACGCGGCCAGACGCCGGCTGAAGCCGCGCAGGCCCATCAAGAGCGCCGGGCTCAGGTCGTCGGCGGACAACCGCAGCCAGGTGGCGTAGAGGCCGCCGGTGCGGTCTGCAGCCCAGCTGGCCTGGCTGTGGTCGAAGTAGGCCGCGCAGCGTTGGCTGATGTGCTGCGTGACGAAGTCGCGCCAGGCCGGTGCGTGGCGCAGATCGCGCTGGGCATCCAGCAGGTCGGCCACCAGCGGCAACGCGGGCGGCGTGGGCGCGCCAGGCGGCGTGGCGACGTCCGCGGTGCCGAGCCCGGCAACCAGTTCATCGACGCTGGCCGATGCACCCGCCGCAGCGATGGCGGCCTGCAGGTGCCGGCGCGTGATGCGCCCGGCTTGCCAGTGCGCGCGCATCACGCCAGGCGGCACCAACAACGGGCTGCCCGACAGCACGGCCAGGCGCGCCGCGGCGGTGGCTATGGGGTCCTGCACGTGGCCCCAGTACGGGTTGACGGCAATGAAGCGGTCCAGCGGCCAGGTCGGCGCGATGCGCGCGCAGGCCGCGGTGATTGCGGCCGTGATGGCGGCTGAGTCGGCAGCGGGTGTCGCGGCCTGAGCGGCGGCGCCCATCGGATTGGCGGTCAGCGGCGCCTTGGCGGCTTCGGGGGTGTCGCTCACAACAACGGTCGATACGGCGGTCATTACAGAGCTCCGGGCGGGTTGTGCAGGGCAGTTTCGGGTGCCACAAGCCGCGGCCCAGTGGCCGTCCCGGGCAGGCGCAGCGGCCACACGCGCAGCGTCAGGCGGCTGAACAATTCGTCGAGGTAGAAGCCGGCGAAGAACCACGGGTACAGGCGCCGCGCCAGCGCGCCGTGCGGCCGTGCCTTGACCACGCTTTGCAGCACCAGCAGCAGCACGAAGCAGCCCACCACCCAGACCAGCCACGCGGTGCCCGGCGTGCCGGCATACACGCCCCAACCGCGGCCGGCCAGCATGTGCAGCGCCCACGTGGCCAGCACCACCACCGCAGCCGCCGCTAGCGCCCGGCCCAGCAGCGCCGGCCGCGCTGCGCGGACCGTGTCACCGTGCACCGTTGCAGGCTGTGCGCGGATCGAGGCCAAGGCCTGTGCCAGCATCGGCGCCAGCGCCAGCGCCAGGATCAGCGCGGCCACCATCGAAGCGGGTGAAGTCGATGAAGCCGCTGTGCCGCCCAACGCCCCGCTGATGATCGACACGCTCACCACCAGCGCCACGCCGGCGGCCGTGCCCATCAGCAGCGCACTGGCATCCGGCGCCACGGCTTTCGGCGCCATCTGCACGAGCCGGCTCTGCGCCACCGCACCGCCCGCGCCCAGAAAGGCGTGCGCCTTGTACAGCGAATGCGCCAGCAAGTGCGCCAGCGCCAGCGCATGCAGGCCCAGGCCGCACTGCATCAACATGAAGCCCATCTGCGCGCAGGTCGACCAGGCGAGCGCAACCTTGATGCTGATGCGCGTCATCGCAACCATCGCTGCGACGACCGCGGTCACGCTTCCCACCAGCACCAACAGCGCCTGCGCGGCCGCCACCTCCGTCACCAGCGGCCCCAGCCGAATCAGCAAAAAGCCGCCGAGGTTGACGACACCGGCGTGCAGCAGCGCCGACACCGGCGTCGGCGCTTCCATGACCTGGATCAGCCAGCCGTGCACCGGCAGCTGCGCGCACTTGAGCACAGCGCTGGTCACGAACAGCAGCGCCGCGGCTTGCAGTGCGCCGTCGCTGCCGGGCAGCGCTTGCACGGCGGCAATAGCGCGGTCGATCTCCAGCGTGCCCAGCCGGTGGCCGACCAGCGCTATGGCCGCCAGCAGGCACAGATCCGCGGCGCGGCTGGCCAGGAACTTCTTGTGCGCAGCCAGCAGCGCCTGCGGCCGCCGGTCGAAGAACGTCAGCAGGCCGTGCAGCGCCAGGCTGGTGGCAATCCATGCCAGCGCCAGCACCATCAGGTTGTTGGTGGTCAGCAGCAGCGTCACTGCCGCCAGTGTCAGCAGCAGGCTGCAGAGGTAGCGGCGCTGCGCCGGCTCGCCGTCGAGGTAGGGCTGCGAATAGCCGACGATGACCCAGCCGATAAAGCCCACCAGCAGCATTACCAGCGCGCCCGGCCAATCACTGCGCAGGCTGAACAGTAGCGCGCCGAAGTCACCCAGCGGCAGCAACACCGGCCCGTGCGCCACCGCGCTGGTGCCCAGGGCCAGCGCGGCCATCGACAAGGCCGCCAGCAAGCAAGCGCCGAGTGCTGCTGCACGCGCCCAGCGCCAGGCTGTGGCTGTCCTTGCAGCTGTGGTTGCAGCGCTTGTCGAAGCCGCGTTGGAGCCCGGCAACAGCAACGCCGCCGCGGCGGCGGCCAGCAGATAGAGCGCAGGCGGGCCCAGCAGCAGCGCAGCGCGCCAGGGCGACAGGTCGGACAGCGGTAAATCCATGGCGCAGGACTCGTCGGTTGCAGCAGAGCGTGACTGTGCCCAGCACCGAGCGCCAAGTAAAATTCATTGTTTGGGGCCAACCGTTCTGTTGTGAAGAACGATCGCAGCCCGCGCCGGGCTCCGCTGCAGCGGCTTAAAAGTTGTAACCCAGCCCCAGGCTCAGCTGCGGTACTGCGCGCACGCGGCCGACGCCGCTGCGCAACTCGGCCAGCTCGACGTCGATGTCAGTCTGCGCTGCACGCTGGGCGATTGGGCCGGTAAGGCTGTAGGAAACGGTGGCTTTGCCCAGCATCGCGCCAACATCGACCGACCAGCGCAAGCCGTTGCCGCTCTGGTGGCCCCAGCCGAAGCCGAAGTACGGCGTGCTGCGCGGGAGACGCAGTTGCACGGCAAAGCGGTCATTCGCGCTGGTGGTGTAGCGCGTGTTGCCGAGCGTCAGCGAGCCGCCCGCCCCGCTGGCCAGCAGGTCCAGCCGGTACTGGTTGGCGGTGACGCCGCCGGTAAGCCGGAAGCCGCCGGCAAACGGAAACCAATCGGCCAAGAGCCTCAGCCGGTCGGCTTTCAAGCGGCCGTCGTAATCGATGCCTTCCTCGTGCCGCGTGTCCCGGCGCTGGCCGATGCTTGCAGCGTCGATGCGCAGGCCGAACTGCGGGCTGAGCGGCAAGGCGAAGCCGAGCCCAGCACCGGGAAAGCCGACCGGCCCGTAAACCCCACCGGCCGCCGCCGGCGAGGCCAGCAAAACACCTGCACTGCTCAAGGCCACGAAGAGGGTGATGGATGTGCGCATGGGAGCTCCGGCTGCCGATCGGCCGCGTGTCCGATTCTGGTCAAGCCGGCGCATTTGCGCGTCACGAAATCAGACGGGTTCAGCGCGTTGTTCCACCGGCTGGCGCGCGCGGGCCCGGTCCGCGGGGCGCGCAGAAGGCTCGTTCACACCTGCTCAGTAAACCCGCGCCTCGAATCCCGCAGCACCGAGCCGCGCCACCACCTCCTGCACATGCGCCGGGTTGCGCGTCTGCAGCACCAGTTCAACCTCCACGCTCTGGATCGACAGCGAAGAGAACGCGCGCTGGTGGTGCACCTCGTCGATGTTGGCGCCGGCTTCAGCGACGACGCCGGTGATGCGCGCCAGCACGCCCGGCGTGTCGCGCGCGGCCACGCGGATGCGTGCCAGCCGGCCGGCGCGCACCATGCCGCGCTCGATGATGGCGGCCAGCAGCAGCGGGTCGATGTTGCCGCCGCACAGCACCAGGCCGACCTTGCGCCCGGCGAAACGCGCCGGGTCCTTCAGCAGCGCCGCCAGGCCCGCGGCGCCTGCCCCTTCGACCAGCGTCTTCTCGATCTCCAGCAGCATCACGATGGCCTGCTCGATGTCGCCTTCGTCGACCAGCACCAGGTCGTCGACGTGCCGGCGCACGATGGCTTGCGTGATCTCACCCGGTAGGCCGACCGCGATGCCCTCGGCAATCGTGCTGGCGCCCTGCACGTGCGCGGTGCCCTTGATGGCGTTGACCATGGCCGGGAAGCGGCTGGTCTGCACACCGACGATCTGCATCGTGGGCTTCAAATGCCGCACCGCGGTCGCGATGCCGCTGATCAGCCCGCCGCCGCCGACGGCGATGACCAGCGTGTCCAGCGTCGGCTGCTGGCGCAGCATCTCGATGCCGATGGTGCCCTGGCCGGCGATCACCGCGGCGTCGTCGAAGGGGTGGATGAAGCTCAAGCCCTGGTCGTGCGCGATCCGCAGCGCCTTGTCGCGCGCCGCGTCGAAACCGTCACCGTGCAGTACGACCTCGGCGCCGAAGCCGCGCGTGCGCTCGACCTTGACCATCGGCGTGTGCTGCGGCATCACGATCACCGCGCGCAGGCCCAGACGCTGGGCGTGGTGGGCCACACCCTGCGCATGGTTGCCGGCGCTGGCAGCAACGACACCGCGAATGGGTGCGCCCGACTGCATCAGCAGCGTCAGCTTGTTCAGCGCGCCGCGCTCCTTGAAGCTGGCGGTGAACTGCAGGTTCTCGAACTTGAGAAAGACCTGCGCGCCGATGATCTGCGACAGCGTCTGGCTCCGGGCGCAGGGCGTGTCGAGAACCTGGCCCTGCAGCCGCGCGGCCGCCGCTTCGATGTCCTCGAAGGCGACGGCCGCGGCGCTCAAGCAGTGCCGCCTACGGTCAATCGCTCGATACGCAGCGTCGGCTGGCCGACGCCCACCGGCACGCTCTGGCCTTCTTTGCCGCACACGCCGACGCCGGTGTCCAGCTGCAGGTCGTTGCCGATCATGCTGACGCGGGTCATGGCCTCAGGGCCGTTGCCGATGATGGTGGCACCCTTGACCGGATACAGGATCTTGCCGTTTTCGACCCAGTAGGCCTCACTCGCGCTGAAGACGAATTTGCCGCTGGTGATGTCGACCTGCCCACCGCCGAAGTTGGTGGCATACAGGCCGCGCTTCAAGCTGGCCAGGATCTCGTCCTTGTCTTTGCTGCCGGCCAGCATGTAGGTGTTGGTCATGCGCGGCATCGGCAGGTGCGCATAGCTTTCGCGGCGGCCGTTGCCGGTGGGTTTGACGCCCGACAGCCGCGCGTTCAGGCTGTCCTGCATGTAGCCGCGCAGGATGCCGTCTTCGATCAGCACGTTGCGCTGCGTGGCGTGGCCTTCGTCGTCGACGTTCAGGCTGCCACGGCGGTCCGGCAGCGTGCCGTCGTCCAGAACCGTAACGCCTTTGGAAGCCACGCGCTGGCCGATGCGGCCGGCAAAGGTGCTGCTGCCCTTGCGGTTGAAGTCGCCTTCCAGGCCATGGCCCACGGCTTCGTGCAGCAGTACGCCGGGCCAGCCCGGCCCCAGCACGACGTTCATCTCACCGGCCGGCACCGGCCGGCTTTCCAGGTTGGTGAGTGCCGCGCTGACGGCATGGTCGACATACTCCGCAATCACCGCGTCGGTGAAGTAGCCCAGGCCAAAGCGCCCACCACCACCGCCGCTGCCGACTTCACGCCGCACCTCGCCAGCTACCGTCTGCTCGGCGATCACGGTGACGTTCAGGCGCACCAGCGGCCGCACGTCGGCAGCACGTGTGCCATCGGCGCGCGCCACCAGCACTACGTCGTACTCCGCACCGACGCTGGCCATGACCTGCGCAATGCGCGGGTCCTTCGCGCGCGCCAGCTTCTCGACCTTCTCCAGCAGCGCCACCTTTTGCATGCTGTCCAGCGTGGCAATCGGGTCGGTGGGCGCGTACAGCACGCGGCTCTTGGCCAGCCGGGGTGGCCGCGCCAATTTCACGCGGCGGTGCTGTCCGGCCGCGGCAATGGTGCGCACGGTGCGCGCCGCGTCCATCAGGGATTCGACGCTGAGATCGTCGCTGTAAGCAAACGCCGTTTTCTCGCCAGCCACAGCGCGCACGCCGACACCCTGGTCGATGCTGAAGCTGCCGCTTTTGACGATGCCTTCTTCCAGGCTCCAGCCTTCGTGGCGCGTGGTCTGGAAGTACAGGTCGGCGTCGTCGACGCGGTGCTCGCCGATCACGGCCAGCGCTTGCGACAGCGTTGCTTCCGACAGGCCGAAGGGCTCCAACATCAGTTGCTGCGCGATGGCCAGGCGTTCGATCGTCGGTTCACGGGTGATCATCGGTGCGGCTTTCAAGGGCGCTGCGGCGGGTGCGCAAACAAGGCGCCGATTGTAGAAGTCGGCCCACATCGCCGCACTGCGACCGGCCGCGCGGCGCTTCGGTTTTCTTTACCGCGGCTTAACGGCCCACCGTGCGCGGATGCAAGGGCCGCGCCGTTCAATGGAGCCACCCACCCACCGGAGTTGCCATGCGATACGTGCCCGCCTCGATCCCCGCGCTCACTGCCGCAGTGAGCGCTGCATTGCTCAGCCTCGTTGTGGCCACCGCCTCGGCACAAACGCCGTCGGCCCCGGCCGCCACGCCCGGCGTCGACAACCGCCAGCAGCGACAGGAGCAGCGCATCGACAACGGCCGGGCCAGCGGCGCTTTGACGCCGCGTGAAAACCGCCGCCTGGAGCGCCAACAAACGCGCATCGAGCGCAGCGAAGACGCCGCCAGGGCCGACGGCAAAGTCACCGCGGCCGAGCGCCGACAGTTGCACCACCAGCAGCACCGCGCCAGCAAGAACATCCGCCACCAGAAGCACGACGCGCAGACCGCGGGCGCGCAGCGCATGCCGCCCAGCGGCCCGGGCAGCGGCGTGCATGCCGCGCCCGGCGGCAACTGATCAGCGCATCGGGTCAGCCGCCGCTGCTGCTGCGGCCGTAGCAGCAGCGGCCGAACGTTGGTGCTCGCGCCGCGCCACCCACAACGTGGCAGCGCAGATCACCACACCGCCCAGCAACGTGGTCTGCGCTGGCACATCGGCAAACAGCAGCCAGCCGAGCAGCGCCGACCACAGCAGCTCCAGGAACTTGACCGACTGGGTCGATGAGATGTCGGCGGCGCTGAAGCTGCGGGTCAGGCAGTAGTGCCCGCTGCTGCCCAGCACGCCGCAGACGACGAAGCCCAGCCATTGCAGCGGGCTCGGCCACTGCCAAGCCCACAGCGCAAGCGGCAGGCTGAACACCGTCACCGACAGCGCCTGCCAGAAGACGATGACGCCGGTGCGCTCGGTGCGCGTCAGCACCTTGGTAATCAAAAACGAGGCCGCGAACACCGGCGCTGAGCTCAGCATCAGCAGATGCCAGCCGCCGCCACTGGCCGACAGCCTGGGGCCGACGACGATCAGCACGCCACAGAAGCCTACCGCGGTGGCCAGCCAGCGCTCCCAACGCATGGGCTCTTTCAAAAACCACCACGCGCCCAGCAGGATGAACAGCGGCCCGGTAAAGCCGATGGCCGTGGTGTCGGCCAGCGGAATGTGCGGCAGCGCCAGGAACCACAGCACCAGGCCCAGCGTGTGCACGGCGCCGCGCACGAACTGCCCCTTCGGGCTCTGCGGCCGGTAGGCGGCAACACCGGCGCGCAGCAGCAGCGGCAACAGCACCAGAAAGCCGAACAGGTAGCGCAAAAACTGCGTCTGCATCGGCGGCAGCTGCAGCGCCAAGGCCCGCATCAGCGCGTTGAGCACGCAGAACAGCGCGCCGCTGGCCGCCGCCCACAGCAGCGCATGCGCAGCGGGCGACAGCGCCGCCGCGCGGCCTTGCAGCCGCTGCCGCGTGCGGCCGGCCCACCTAAACGGCATCGGCGCTGCCTTTGTCCTGCAGCGCCTGGCTGTACAGCGTGTTGCGCGGCGCGCCGGTGATCTGCACGGCCAGCGACACGGCTTGCTTCAGTGGCAACTCGGCCAGCAGCACGCGCAGGCAGTGCAGCGTGGCCGCAGGCAGCGCGTTTTGCGCCGGCACGGCCGCGGGCAGGGCGTGCAACACGAGCACGAATTCGCCGCGCTCGCGGTTGGCATCTGCGGCCTGCCAGGCAGGCAAGGCCGCGGCCGGCATCGTGACGATGGTCTCGAACTGTTTGCTCAACTCGCGGCACAGCGTGACCTTGCGCTGCGGTGCAGCGGCGGCCAGTGCAGCCAGCAGCATGCCGATGCGGTGCGGTGCTTCGAACAGCACCTGCGTGCGTATGTCGGCCAGCAAGGCGGCCAACGCGCTGCTGCGCTCAGCGCCTTTGGCCGGAACAAAGCCGACGAAGCTAAAGCCTTGCGACAGCGTGTCGCCGGCCGCACTCAATGCCGCCATCACGCTGCTGGGCCCGGGCAGTGGCACCACGGTCTGGCCAGCCGCTGCAGCCAGCGCCACCAGCACGGCACCGGGGTCGCTGATGGCGGGCGTGCCGGCGTCGCTGATGCAGGCCACCGATTCACCGATCGCCAGCCGCTGCAGCACGGCCGCGGCGGCCTCACGCTCGTTGTGCGCATGCAGCGCGATCAGCGGCTTCTTGATGCCCAGGTGGCGCAGCAGCTGCGCGCCGACGCGCGTGTCCTCGCAAGCCACCGCGTCGACGCGGCTGAGCACATGCACCGCGCGCAGCGTCAGATCAGCCAGGTTGCCGATCGGCGTGGCCACCACGTAGAGTGTGCCGGGGCGGTGGCTTTGCAGCGCAGCGGCGTCAGTCGCGGCACGCTGGAGCAAAGAGGAATCGATGTTCAAGTGGAAGGATGTCAGGGCACAGGGTCTGCAGGCGCAAGGCCCTGCGGCCGAGGACCGTGCGCTGCAAGAGCTGCTGCGGCGCGGCCTGACGCTGGTGCAGCGCAATTATCGGGTGGCCCGCGGCCCCGGCGCGCGCGGCGGTGAGATCGATCTGGTGATGCTGGCCGCCGACGGCACGCTGGTTTTTGTCGAGGTGCGCGCCCGCACCTGCAGCACCCAAGGCGGTGCTGCAGCCAGCGTCAGCGCAGCCAAACAGCGCAGCCTCGTCTTTGCGGCGCAGCACTTTCTGCTGCGCTACGTGGCACCACCGCCGTGCCGCTTCGACGTCGTGGCGATCGACGGCGACACGCTGCAGTGGCTGCCGGCGGCTTTTGACGGCGGCTGAACGCCTTGGCGTCGTCGAGTCAGGCGTTGGGTTACGCGTAGGTCGTTACGCGTCGGGCGGCCGGCCGCCGCGGGCGCCGCGCCGCCGCTGCCACTGCAGCAATTCACCGACAAAGCCGCGCCGAAAACCGATTACGCGCACCACGAAGATCGCACCGATGATTACCGTGACCTGCGCGCCCACGCGCGACGGCCAAGTAGTTCTGCAAACCGATGATCGTGAAGGCGCCCAGCACCGGCCCGGCGAAGGTGCCCATGCCACCGAGCAGCGTCATCAGCACCACCTCGCCGGACAAAGACCAGTGCGCATCCGACAAGGTCGCGAAACCCAGCACCACGGTTTTCATCGATCCCGCCAGACGGGCCGGCGCGGTCGACAGCACGAAGGCCAGCAACTTGTAGCGGTCGACGTCGTAGCCCAGTGAGACGGCCCGCGGCTCGTTCTCGCGGATCGCCTTCAGCACCTGCCCGAACGGCGACTGCACGATGCGAATGATGGCCAGGAACACCGCGGCGAATACGGCCAGCACCACGTAGAACGAGCCGTTGACCAGGCCCAGCAGCAGCTGGCCGAGAAAGGCCTGCAGCGGAATGCCGAAGAAGTCCATCGTGGCGGGGTGCGCTGCCGCGATTTCAGCCGATCACTTCCACAGCGCGCATTGCCACCGAAGCAGAACTGTCGGTGGCGCAGACGCCGGTGTGCAGACCCGTTCGCCAGGCGGGCCGCAGCACAAGCGCAGCTAACCCCTGTCATATGATCCGGGACCATGCTTGAACAGCGCATCCAGCAGCAATTTTTCGACAGCGCTGACCTTCAGTACCGCTGCGCCGACACGTTGGCGCGGCCGGTCGCGGAGGCTGCAGGCGCGCTGCTGGCGGCCATCACCGGCGGTGGCAAGGTGATGGTCTGCGGCAGCGGTGCAGGCGCTGCACTGGCGCCGCACATGGCGCGCTTGCTGACCGGCCGCTTCGAGCGTGAAAGGCCACCGCTGGCGGCGCTGGCTTTGGGCGGGACGCCGGGGGTATCGGCAGCGCAGGAAGTGCGCGCTTTGGGCCTGCCGGGCGACGTGCTGCTGTTCATCGACGATGCCGATGGCGACACCACCGCGGTAATCTCGGCGGCGCAGGCTAAGGACATGACCATCGTGGTGCTGGCCGGCCGCAGTGCTGCTGCCTTCGGCGAATTGCTGGGCGAAGCCGATGTCTTGGTGGCCGTGCCGCACGAACGTGGCGCGCGGGTTGCCGAGCTGCAATTGCTGGTGCTGCATTGCCTGTGCGATGCGGTCGATTTTCAGTTGATGGGAGAGCAAGGAACATGAACCTGCCGCATTCGATTTCATCGGCCCGGGTGGCTGCTGCACTGGCGCTTGCCGGGCTGTTGCCAGCGCTGCTGGCCGGCTGTGGCGCATTGCTGGTGGGCGGTGCCGTGCTCGGCACCGGCATGGTCGCCAGCGACCGACGCACCACCGGCGCGCAGGTCGAGGACGAAGGCATCGAATTCCGTGCTGCGGCCCGCATCCGCGAGCTGGCCACACTCGGGCAGGTCAACGTCACCAGCTACAACCGGCTGGTGCTGCTGACCGGCGAGGTGCCGGGCGCGACCGAACGCGCCAGCGTCGAGCAGGCGGTGGCGCGGGTGGAAAACGTGCGCGGTGTCGTCAATGAAGTGGTGATTGCTGCCAACAGCGCGTTCACCTCACGCTCGGCCGACGGCGTGCTGAGCACCAGGGTCAAGGCCACGCTGGTCGACGCCAAGGACGTGCAGGCCAAGGCCTTCAAGGTCACCACCGAACGGCGTGTCGTTTATTTGATGGGTCGCGTCACCGAGCGAGAAGGCAACCGCGCTGCCGAACTGGCCAGTCAGGTCAGCGGCGTCGAAAAGGTCGTCAAGGTCTTTGAGATCGTGACCGAAAAAGAGCTAGGCGGCGCGTCCGGCGCCGGCGCTGCACCGATCAGCAGCGCGGCTTCGTCGCCGCCGCGCTGAAGCCACGCCTGGGGGTCGTCGGCGCGCCCGTCAACCGGGCTGCAATCGCCGCATCAGGCTGGACGTATCCCAGCGCCCGCCGCCTTGCGCCTGCAGCTCTGCGTACAGCTGATCGACCAGCGCCGTCACCGGCAGTTGTGCACCGTTGCGCCGCCCTTCGTCCAGCAGCAGGCCCAGGTCCTTGCGCATCCGGTCCACAGCAAAGCCGAAGTCGAAGCGGCCTTCCAGCATCGTCTTGCCGCGGTTGTCCATCTGCCAGCTCTGGGCCGCGCCTTTGCCGATGACGTCCAGCACCTGCTGCATGTCCAGACCCGCGCGTTTCCCGAACGCCAGCGCTTCGGCCAGGCCCTGCACCAGGCCGGCAATGCAGATCTGGTTGACCATCTTGGCCAGCTGCCCCGAGCCGCTGCCGCCAAGCCGCGTGACCGCACGCGCGAAGTGCAGCGCCACTGGCTGCATGCGCTCGAAGGGCTGGGCATCGCCGCCGCACATCACCGTCAAGGTGCCGTTGACCGCGCCGGCCTGGCCGCCCGACACCGGAGCGTCGATGAAGTGCAGGCCACGCGCTTGCGCTGCAGCATGCAGCTCGCGCGCGACCGTGGCCGACGCGGTGGTGTGGTCGACGAAAACGGCGCCCGGCGCCATGCCAGCAAAGGCGCCGTGCTCGCCGGTGGTGACACTGCGGAGGTCATCGTCGTTGCCGACGCATGCGCAGACGATGTCGGCGCCCGCTGCGGCTTCGCGCGGTGTGGCTGCGGCCCTGCCCCGGTCACCGCCGTATTCAGAAACCCAGGCCGCCGCTTTGGCCGCCGTGCGGTTGTAGACCGTGACGGCATGCCCGGCGCGCGCCAGGTGCCCGGCCATCGGGTGCCCCATGACGCCCAGGCCGATGAAAGCCGCACGCCGGGGTTCGATCGTGTCGTAAGGGCGGTTGCTCATCCGGGCATGCTGCCATGAATGCCGCGCTGCGCTGGCCCAGGCGGTACGCAGAGAGCCTGGGAGCCACCTCAGACGACTTTCATGTGCTCGGTGCCGGCCCCCAGATCCGTGTTCTTGGCCCGCTGGCTCTTCAGCTTGATCTGCAGCCGCAGGTCGTTGACGCTGTCGGCGTTGAGCAGCGCGTCTTCGTAGCTGACATGGCGCTGCTCGTACAGATCGAACAGGCTCTGGTCGAAGGTCTGCATGCCGAGCTCGCGGCTGCGTTTCATCAGCTCTTTGAGCTCGGCGACTTCGCCCTTGAAGATCAAGTCGCCGATCAGCGGCGTGTTGAGCAAGATCTCTACCGCTGCCACGCGCCCACGGCCTTGCTCGCGCGGCAGCAGGCGCTGGCTGACCAGTGCTTTTAGGTTCAGCGACAGGTCCATCAGCAACTGCTGGCGCCGCTCTTCAGGGAAGAAATTGATGATGCGGTCCAGTGCCTGGTTGGCGCTGTTGGCGTGCAGCGTGGCCAGACACAGGTGGCCGGTCTCAGCAAAGGCCACGGCGTGTTCCATGGTCTCGCGGTCGCGGATCTCGCCCATCAGGATCACGTCCGGTGCCTGGCGCAGCGTGTTCTTCAGCGCGGCTTCCCAGCTGTCGGTGTCGATGCCCAATTCGCGCTGCGTGATGATGCAGTTTTTGTGCGCGTGCACGAACTCCACCGGGTCTTCGACCGTGATGATGTGGCCGTAGGAATGTTCGTTGCGGTGGTCGACGATGGCCGCCAGCGACGTGCTCTTGCCCGAGCCGGTGGCGCCGACAAAGATCACCAGGCCGCGCTTGGTCAGGCTGACTTCCTTCAGCACCACCGGCAGGCCCAGCCCGTCGATCGTCGGCAGCGTGGCCGGGATGGTGCGGAACACCAGGCCCACCATGCCCTGTTGAACGAATGCATTAACGCGAAAGCGCCCGACACCCTGCGGGCTGATCGCAAAGTTGCATTCCTTGGTGCGCTCGAATTCCGCACCCTGCTTGTCGTTCATCACCGCGCGCGCCAGGGCCAGCGTGTGCTGGCCGGTCAAGGGTTGCGGACTGACCTTGGTGACCTTGCCGTCGACCTTGATGGCCGGTGGAAAGTCGGCTGTGAGAAAAAGGTCTGAGCCGCTGCGGCTGACCATCAGGCGCAGCAGGTCGTTGACGAACTTGGATGCCTGGTCACGTTCCATCTTTTTCCTTGTTTGGGCCGCCGCTGAAGGCCGCCCCGATCAAGCTTCCCGCCGCGGAACCGGCTCCGCCGGGCAGCCAGCGGACGCCCCTTCGGGGGGCAGCGAGCACAAGCGAGCGTGGGGGCCGAATTCCTCGCCGCGGAACCGGCTCCGCCGGGCCGCCAGCGGACGCCCCCTCGGGGGGCAGCGAGCGCAAGCGAGCGCGGGGGCCGAATTTCATCCGGGGAAGTTCTCGGGGATCTTGGCCTTGGCGCGCGCCTCGGCGGCGCTGACCAGATTGCGCCGCACCAGATCGGACAGGTTCTGATCCAGCGTTTGCATGCCCATGCTCTGGCCGGTCTGGATCGAGCTGTACATCTGCGCGACCTTACCTTCGCGGATCAGGTTCTTGATGGCGCTGGTGCCCAGCATGATTTCGTGCGCAGCAACGCGGCCGCTGCCGTCCTTCAACTTGCACAGCGTTTGCGAGATCACCGCCACCAGCGATTCCGACAGCATCGCGCGCACCATTTCTTTCTCAGCCGCCGGAAACACGTCGACCACGCGGTCGATGGTCTTGGCGGCCGAGCTGGTGTGCAGCGTGCCGAACACCAGATGGCCAGTTTCAGCCGCGGTCAAGGCCAGGCGGATGGTTTCCAGATCGCGCAATTCGCCGACCAGGATCGCGTCCGGGTCTTCGCGCAGCGCGCTGCGCAATGCGTTGTTGAAGCTCAGCGTGTGCGGGCCGACCTCGCGCTGGTTGATCAAACACTTCTTGCTCTCGTGCACGAACTCGATCGGGTCTTCGACCGTCAGCACGTGGCCGTATTCGCTTTCGTTCAGGTGGTTGACCATCGCAGCCAGCGTCGTGCTTTTGCCTGAGCCCGTGGGGCCGGTGACCAGCACCAGACCGCGCGGCTTCAACGACAGTTCAGCAAACACCTTGGGGGTGCCCAATTGCTCCAGCGTCAAGATCTTGCTCGGGATCGTGCGGAACACGCCGCCAGCGCCTCTGTTCTGGTTGAATGCATTCACGCGAAAACGCGCCAGACCCTGAATCTCGAACGAGAAGTCGCACTCCAGCGTGTCCTCGTAATGTTTGCGCTGCGCGTCGTTCATGATGTCGTACACCATGGCGTGGACCATCTTGTGATCCAGCGCTTCGACGTTGATGCGCCGCACGTCGCCGTGCACCCGGATCATCGGCGGCAAGCCCGCGGACAGGTGCAGGTCCGAGGCCTTGTTCTTGACGGAGAAGGCCAGCAGTTGGGTGATGTCCATTGAGCGATACGGCCGGTGTTGCGCCGGCATTCAACAATGCGGTGCGCACAGCGGGTGCGCGGGTTTGAAAACCATTATGGGCAGCATCGGAAGCAACCTGCAAGAAGTGAAGCGGCGCATCGAAACCGCATGTGAACAGGCCGGTCGCGATGCCCAACTTGTCACGCACGTGCCGTCTTTGAGCACGGGAAAAGCGCCGGGATCGAGCCTCACTTTGCTGGCCGTCAGCAAGACCTTCGGTGCCGACGCCGTGCTCGCAGCCATCGCACAAGGCCAGCATGCTTTCGGCGAAAACTACGTCCAGGAAGCGCTGACCAAGATCGATGCGCTGACGGCGCAGCGTGCGCAGCTGCAGTGGCACCTGATCGGCCCACTGCAGAGCAACAAGACACGCGCCGTGGCCGAAGCCTTCGACTGGGTGCACACGGTGGATCGGCTGAAGATTGCCACGCGCCTGGCCGAGCAGCGCCCGGCAGGGCTGGCGCCGCTGCAGCTGTGCCTGCAGGTCAACATCAGCGGTGAGGCCAGCAAGAGCGGCGTGCTGCCGGCCGAGCTGCCGGCCCTGGCGCACGCCGTGGCCGCGCTGCCGCCGGAGCGTGTGCAGCTGCGCGGGCTGATGAGCATCCCCGAGCCGCAGCCGGGCGCCGATGCAGCCGCGCAGCGCCGTCCGCACTGCCTGCTGCGCGAGCTGCTGATGGCCCTGCAGGCGCATGGCCTGGCGCTGGACACGCTGTCGATGGGCATGAGCGCCGACTTGGAGGCTGCTGTTGCCGAGGGCAGCACGCTGCTGCGCGTGGGCAGCGCGATCTTCGGTGCGCGTTAAGTGCACGCGTCGCTGGCCCAAGAGGCATGAACGGCCAGCGTGAACTATCGGCGTGAACTATCGGCGTGAACCGTCGCCGTGGGTTGCCGTCCTGATGGCCATGCCGGCCCGCTCGTGAAAGCGGGCCCGCCGCTTAATTGAGGTACATGCCCAGGTACCGCCGTCCGCGGCTCACGGCGTCGGCATCAGGGCAGGCGCTGAACCAGTCGATCAGTTGCTGGCGCGCCTTTTCGCGCATCGGCTTGCCCTCGGCCTTGTCGCGCAGCACCACTTCAAGCAAGTTGTCGAAGGCTTCGCCCCAGGCGCCTTCATAAGCCTGCAGCGCGGCCAGCGCAAAGCGGGCTTCAAAGTCCCGCGGGTCGGCGGCCACCCGGGCAGCCAGCGCCTGGGCGTCGCCGGCCGGGCGGTTGGCCAGCATCGCCAGGCGCTTGCGCAGCGCGGCATCGCGGTCGCCGCGCTGGCCTTTTTCATCGGCCGGCACGGCGTCCAGCACTGCGGCGGCCTCGGCCAGCGCGTCACGCGCGATC
>JAJAZC010000126.1 GCA_026785885.1 Rubrivivax sp. | reverse complement strand
GCGCAGCGCAGAGTGGGCGCGCGCAGTGCAGCGCGCCGATCTGGACGCTGGCGCAGCGCGCACCGCACGCACACGCACGCTGGGCGGCCAGGCCGCGCTGCTGCTGGCCGAGCCGGTGCTGGAGGCCTACAAAAAAGTGCCGCTGATCGAGCCGCTGCAAAAGCAGCTCAAGCTCAAGAAAGCACGCATGGACGACGCGCTGAAGGCTTACGCCGCGGCCGCCGAAGTCGGCGTGGCCGAGGTCACCACCGCAGCCACCTTCCACACCGCAGCGCTGTACCAGGACTTCGGCAAAGCCATGATCGGCTCGCAGCGGCCGAAGAAGCTCAACAAGGCCGAGCTGGAGCAATACAGCGTGCTGCTGGAAGAGCAGGCCTTCCCGTTCGAAGAAAAGGCCATCGAGCTGCACGAGACCAATGCGCGCCGCACCGCGCAAGGCTTGTACGACCCGTGGATCAAAAGCAGCCTGGCCGAGCTGGCCCGTTTGAAGCCGGTGCGCTACGGCAAGACCGAGCGCGGTGATGCAGCGCTGAGCACCGACCTGACCGTGCTGCAAGAAGCACTGGCACGCTCACCGGGATCGGCCGTGCTGTTGAACCAGCTCGGCATCGCGCAGCGTCAGCAGGGCCGTTTCGACAAAGCACGTGAAGCCTATGAAGCCGCCATCGCCATCAACGCCATCGCGCCTGCGCCGCACCTGAACCTGGCCATCCTGTACGACCTGTACCTGGGCGACAAGGACAAGGCGCAAGCGCTGTACCAGCGCTGCTTGGAGCTGTCGCCGTCGGATGCCACGCAACTCAACCGCTGGCTGGCCGAGCTCAAGGGCCGCAAGCCGGCAACCGAAGCACCGGCACAGGCCGCGTCGCCGACTTTGCCGACGACCTCGCCGTCGACTCCGCCGGCCACCACGGTCGCAAGCCGAAAGGACAAACCATGAACGCAGCTATCCCTGTGCTGGGCCTGGCGCTCTTGGCCGGCATGCCGGCCTGGGCGCAAGACCGCGCCGACATCGACCGCACGCAAATCATCGGCAACCGCGAGCTGCCCAAGGTGCTGTACATCGTGCCGTGGAAGAAGCCGCTGCCCGGCACGCTGTCCGGCCGGCCGGTACACAGCGTGCTCGACGAAGCGCTGTCACCGGTGGACCGCGAGGTCTTCCGCCGCCAGGTTGACTACGACACGCAGATGCAGGTGCGCGCCACTGCGGCTGCAGCGCCAGCCGCTGCCGCAGTCAGCCCAGCGCCCGCTGCCCCGCGCTGACCACCAGCGCCACGCGCACCACCCTTTCGTCCCACCGACGCATCCCTCACCAGGCCCCGGAGTCCCGCCATGAACACCTTCAACACCGTCGTCAAATTCTTCGTCGATTGCGGCCCCTTCCTTTACCCGAGCCTCTTGATGATGGCGATGGGCGTGGCGATCGCGGTCGAGCGTTTTCTGTTCCTCAACCGCGCGCGGGCCGACAACCGCAAGCTGTGGGATCAGGTGCTGCCGCTGCTGCAAAGCGGCCGCTTCAAGGAAGTGCACACCATGGCCTCGGGCTCGGACGCGGCCATCGGCAAGATCGTCGCCAATGGCCTGACGCGCATGCAGAGCGCGCGCCGCCGCGAGGACATCGACAACGCAATGGAAGAAGGAATGATGGAGATCGTGCCGCGCCTGGAAAAGCGCACCCACTACATCGCGACCTTCGCCAACACCATCACGCTGGTGGGCCTGCTCGGCACCATCATCGGCCTGATCAAGGGCTTCACCGCAGTGGCTGCAGTGAACCCGGCCGAGAAGGCCGAGATGCTGTCGGCCTCGATCTCTATTGCGATGAACAACACCGCCTTTGCGCTGATGGTGGCGATTCCGTTTCTGCTGATCCACGCCTTCTTGCAAGCCCGCGCTTCAGAGATCGTTGACAGCCTGGAAGCCGCCAAGATCACGTTCTTGAATCTGGTGCAGCGGCTCGCTGGCGACAACCTCACGACGCGCGAACAGCGTGCATGACCGGTTGCCCCAACGTTGACACGACTGTGAGGAGCAGCCCATGAGAAGGCGCCGCTTGCGCAAGGAAGTGCCGCACCTGGAGATCACCGCGTTCATCAACCTGATCGTCGTGCTGGTGCCGTTTTTGTTGTCCACCGCCGTGTTCTCGCGGCTGGCGGTGATGGACCTGAACCTGCCGGCGCAGCAGTCCGCGGTCGAGCAGATCAAGGGTGCCGACCTGCAGCTCGAAGTCGTCATCCGCAAGGACGCGATCGAGGTCGGTGACCGCATCGGCGGCCTCATCCAGCGCATCGACAAGACGGGCCCAACGCACGACTTCAAGGCGCTGTCGAGCTTGATGGTGCTGGTGAAGAACAAGTTTCCGCAGAAGACCGAATCCAGCGTGCTGGCCGAGGCGGAGACGCCCTACGACGATCTGGTGCAGGTCATGGACACCGTGCGGTCCAGCGTCACGGCGCAGGGTGCGCGGCTGGTGCGGGCCGAGCTGTTTCCCAACATCTCCATCGGTGATGCGCCGGTGCGCAGGCAGGCCGGCGCTGCCTTGCCGGCCACCGCTGCTGCCAAGGTCAAGGGAGCGAGCTGATGGCTGCCACGATGACCGCGCTGCAAAAACGCGCGCACCGCAAAGCGCGCAACAACACCGCGATGGACATGAACCTGGTCGCGCTGATCGACGTGTTCACGATCCTGATTTTCTTCTTGCTGTCCAGCGCCGCGGGCGTGGAAACGCTGGTCAGCCCGAAGGCAGTCGACCTGCCGCTGGCCATGGCCGAGAAGGAGCCGCGGCAGACCGTGCTGCTGGTGGTGGCCGGTGACGACATCATCGTCGACGGCCGCCGCGTCGCATCTGTCAAGGACGTGATGGCCACGCCCGACGACACCATCCCAGCGCTGAAAGCCGAGCTCGATGTGCTGGCCACCCGCAAGGCCGTGCGCGCCGAGAACAAGGCCGAGCAGCAAGCCGTGACCATCATGGCCGACAAGCAAATGCCGTACGCGCTTTTGCGCAAGGTGATGTTTACTTGCGCGCGTGCCAACTTTGCCGACGTGTCGTTTGCTGTGCGGCGGAGGGACGCCTGATGGCCGCGATTGCGATGCATCGGCCGGGCCGATCCGGTGGATTGGCGCCGTTACGCCGGCTGATGCCGCTGGCTTCGTTCCGCATCCCGGCGCTGCCGTGGGCCACGGCCGGCGACGACGAAAAGCGCTTCCAGCGCATCGTGCGCAACATCCTGCTGGTGGTGCTGCTGTTGGGGCTGGTCGTGCCTTTGCTGCCGCTGCCCAAGCTGGAGCGCACAGAGATTCAGCCGCTGCCGGCGCCAATGGCCAGACTGCTGCTGGAGCGTGAGCTGCCGCCGCCGCCCAAGCCGGTGAAGCCGGCCGACGTAGTGGAGTCGGGCAAGCCCGAGGTCGCCAAGCCCGAGAAAGCAGCCAAGGATCCGGAGCCGATCAAGTCGGCCAAGGCCAAAGAGCTGCCGGTGCCCGAGGCGCGCAACCCTGTGGCCAACAAGCCGCCGGGTGAAGTGGCCATCGACAACGCACGCCGCAAGGCCAGCGGCGTGGGCCTTCTCGCGATGAAGGACCAGCTGGCCGAGATGGTGGCCGTGCCGGCCGCGGTGCAATTGAAGCAGGACATCAAGCCGGGGCTCGGCGTGGGCAGTGGCACCGGCGTGGGCGTCGGTGCTGGCCTGGAAGCCGGCATTCCGGTGCGCGCGATGATCACCAGCAACGCCACGCAAGGCAGCGGCGGCATCAACACCGCGGCCTACAGCAAAGACACCGGTGGCGGCGGCCTCGCCGGCCGCGGCACCACTCTGGTCGAAGGCGTGGCCGGTGGCGGTGGTGGTGGCGGCTACGGCGGCGGTGGTGGCCGCAGCGGCGGCGGCAAGGGCGATGGCACCGGTGTTGGCGGAGGCAAAGGCGGCATGCTGCAAAAGAGCGGCAGCGGCAAGGCCAGCCGCAGCATCGAAGAGATCAAGCTCGTCTTCGAGCGCAACAAGGGCGCCATCTACGCCATCTACAACCGCGCACTGCGCGACGAGCCGGCGCTGCAAGGCAAAGTGGTGCTGGAGCTGAAAATCGCACCCAGCGGTGAGGTCTCCGGCTTGCGCATCATCAGCAGCGAATTGAAGGCCGAGGAGCTGGAGAAAAAGCTGCTGGCGCGCATCCGCAGCTTCGACTTCGGTGCGAAGGATGTGGATGCGATGGTGGTGACGTGGCCGGTGGACTTTTTGCCGTCTTGAGCTTGATCCGGGGCTGAGCGCCGGTTCACGCCAGGGCTCGGTGTTCAGCAGCAGCGCGTCGCGTCGGGTGGTGTTCCGCAGCGGGCTCCGAGTGGGGCGGTCGGTGAGTACACCGACTTCCTTGCGCTGCTCACCTCCGGGCCGCGGGCCGCATGCCCGAGCAGCGCAGCGCAGTCGGCGTACTCGCCGACCGCCCCACTAGAAGCGTCACGGCCTGCCCGAACCCGCCTTTGCCGCTCGGACTCGACCTGGCCAGCAACCGCCTGTTGACAAACGCCGGGCTTGCGGCCCGTCACCTCAAACCCGGCGCCGCCGCCACCTTCGCCGCCATCGCATCCCGCAGCTTCTTGAGCCGCGCCCGCGGGTCTTCCTGCAGCTTGGCTTCATCCAGCTTCATCTCGCCGATGAACCGGCTGGGCACGCCGATCACCGTGTCGCGGCCTTTTTTGCGGCGCTTGAGTGTGCTGACGCACAGCGTGTAGCGCGCGCGGGTGATGCCGACGTACATCAGGCGGCGCTCTTCCTGCAGGCGCTCGGCTGTCATGTCGTCGTCGCCGGATCGAAACGGCAACAGCCCTTCGTTGACGCTGGCCAGCATCACGTGTGGCCACTCCAGGCCTTTGGCTGCGTGCAGCGTCGACAGCGTCACCACGTCCTGCTCGTCGCCACGGTCGGCCAGGCTGATGATGACGCTGATGGTCTGCGCCACCTGCAGCACGCTTTGGCGTTGCGCTGCGCCGCCGGTGTCCTCATCGCCACCGCAGCGGCGCGCCATCCAGTCGATGAAGTCGAGCACGTTGCGCCAGCGCGCTTCGGCCAATTTTTGGCTGTCCTCGCCGTCGTGCAGATGCTGCTCGTAGCGGATATCGCTCAACCAGTCGAGCAGCAGCGCCTTGGCGTCCTCGGTGCCGGTGGTGTGGGTTGCGCGCTCCTGCAGCGTGTGCACGTCGCGGCCGAATTCATGCAGCGCATCTACCGCCTTGCCCTTGAGTGCTGCGGCCAGGCTGGGTGCGAAGAGCGCGTCGAAGAGGCTGGTCTTGCGCGGTGCTGCGAATTCGCCCAGTGCTGCCAGTGTCTGGTGGCCGATGCCGCGTTTGGGCGTCGTCACTGCGCGCAGAAAGGCCGGGTCGTCGTCGTTGTTGACGATCAGGCGCAACCAGGCGCAGAGGTCCTTGATCTCGGCGCGGTCGAAGAAGCTCTGGCCGCCGCTGACTTTGTACGGAATCTGCGCCGCGCGGAGTTTTTGCTCGAAGACGCGGGCCTGGTGGTTGGCGCGGTAGAGCACTGCAAAGTCGGCAAAGCGCAGCGTGCTGCCGCTGGTGGAGCCGCCGTCCGTCTGGCCGGCGCGCAGGCTCTGGATGCGGGCCACCGCGCGCTCGGCCTCGTGCTCTTCGCTGTCGCATTCGATCAGGCGCACCGGGTCGCCGTCACCCAGGTCGCTCCAGAGTTTTTTCTCGAACAGCTTCGGGTTGCCGGCGATCACGGCATTGGCCGCGCGCAGGATGTGGCCGGTGCTGCGGTAGTTTTGCTCCAGCGCAATCACGCTCAAGGCCGGGTAGTCCAGCGGCAGCTGTTTGAGGTTGTCGATGGTGGCGCCGCGCCAGCCGTAGATGCTCTGGTCGTCGTCACCCACCGCGGTGAACAGGCCGCGCTCGCCGGTCAGCGCTTTGAGCAGCGCGTACTGCACGGCGTTGGTGTCCTGCACCTCGTCGACCAGGATGTGCTGAAACTGCGCCTGCCAGCGGGCGCGCGCTTCAGCGTCGCGCTGCAGCAGCAACAGCGGCAGCTGGATCAGGTCGTCGAAGTCCACCGCCTGGTAGGCCTGCAGGCGCTCCTGCACGCGGCGCATCACGCGCGCGGCCACACGCTGGTCGTCGCCAGTGGCCGTGGCTTCGGCGGCATCGGCATCCAGGCCCTGGTTCTTCCATAGGCTGATGGCCCACTGCCAGCGCCGGGCCAAGGCGTTGTCGCTGCAGCCGCCGGCGTCGCGGATCAGCGCCAACACGTCGTCGCTGTCCAGGATGCTGAAGTTGGGCTTGAGGCCCACGCGCGTGCCGTCGGCGCGCAGCATGCGCACGCCCAGGGAGTGGAAGGTGCTGACCGCCAGATCCTTGGCTGCGCGCGGGCCGACCAGCGCCTTGGCGCGCTCGCGCATTTCCTGCGCGGCCTTGTTGGTGAAGGTGAGGGCCGCAATCTGCTTCGGGCCCAGGCCGTGTTGCAACAGCCGCGCGATCTTGTGCACGATGACGCGCGTCTTGCCGGAGCCGGCGCCGGCCAGCACCAGGCAGGGGCCGTCCAGGTGGTGCACGGCGCGCATCTGAGCGTTGTTGAGCGACGCGGGCGCGCGGGGTTCGGGTCGGTTCATCGGCGCTTCAGGGGCGGGGATGATAGCCAGCGGCCGGTTTGCCAGAAGCGCCATGCGGCCTGCCGGCGCCGCCCGCGGCGGGCCGCATCAAACATGCAGGCGGGCCGCATCGAACATGCAGGCGGGCCGCATCGAACATGCAGGCGGGCCGCCTCGAACATTCAGGCGGGCGCCTCGAACATTCAGGCGGGCGCCTTCGACATCCTTCCGTGCCGCCTCGAACGGTTCGAGCACGCCGCCTCAGACGTTCATGAAGCCCAGGTTACGCACGCCCACGTCGAAGTTGGCGAGGTTGGGAAAGATGTCGGCGACTTGCGGGTCCGACAAGCCCATCCAGCGTGCCAGCGTGGCGCCGAGTTGATCGACCGACGTGCCTGGCAGCAGCGCACCGTTGCCCAGCTGGTCGGGGCTGCCGTCGAAGTTGCTGTTGTTGGCGTTCTTCAGCGCCAGCGTCGGGAAGCGGCCGTACAGATCGCCGCCCTTGACTGCGCCGCCCATCACCAGGTGGTGGCTTCCCCAGCCGTGGTCGGTGCCGTCGCCGTTGCTGGTGAAGGTGCGGCCGAAGTCGCTGGCCGTGAAGGTGGTGACGTTGTTGCGGGCATTGAGTGCGCCCAAGGTGCTGTCGAAGTAGCTCATCGCTTGGGCCACGCGGGCCATCAGGTCGGCGTGGTTGCGGTTTTGCAGGTCGTGGCTGTCGAAGCCGCCCAGGCTGACGAAGAACACCTGCCGCTTGGCACCGGTGGCGCCGCGCATGCCAGCCTCGATCAGCCGCGCGACAACCTGAAACTGCTGCGCCAGGGTGTTGGCCACGCGCAGCCCGGTGAGCGGGTTGTCGTACTGCAGCTTGGGGTCGGCGTTGGCGCTGTAGTTGCCGCCGGCAGCCACCGGCGTGCCGAAGCGCGCGTCGCTGGCCGGCGCCAACGCTGCGGTCAGGCTGGCCTCGGCACCGATCGAGCGGTTGTTGATGTTGGCCATGTCGGCCACGAAGACGTGCGAGCCGCGCGCCGTGCGGGCGATGCGGTCCAGCGCGCTGCCGACGGCAGTGGAGCCGTAGACACGGCCGCTGCCATCCAGCCCCAGCCGCACCGCGCCGCCGGTGCCCACCTGGTACTGGCGCACGTTTTGCCCGGCCAGCCAGACGGCGTTGCCGGCAGCCGAGATCGACGTGAATATCGGGCTGGTGTTCTGGCTGGCAATGATGTCGCCGATGCGGCCGCCCCAGCCCCGCGTGACGCCTTCGGGCGCCAGCGCCTGCCAGGTCTGCTGCTGGTCGTTGTGCGAGAACAGGCTGGCCGGCCGTGGGTGCGCTGACTGGCCGTATTGCTGCTTGCTGGTGGGCAGCAGCAGCGGGCCGATGTTGGGCAGGATGGCCAGCCGGCGGTCGGTGTTGAACAGCGTCTGCAAGCTGCCCATCGACGGGTGCAAAGCAAACGTGCGGCCCTGCGCGTTGAGCGGCGTGATCGGCAGCACCCCGCCCAGCCGCTGCGGCGAGCCGGCCGCTGCGGTAACAACAGCTGCCGTGCCGGGTGCCAGCAGCGCGATGGAGTCGGGCGCCTGGTTGCGCGTCGTGCTGTAGGCCTGCCAGCTGGCCGCATCGGTGGGCAGCACCATGTTGTAGGCGTCGTTGCCGCCGAAGAAAAACAGGCATACGACGGCGCGGTAGTCGCTGGCCGTCTGCGCCGCAGCCGAGCTGGCGGCCAGCAAGTTCAAAGCCAGCGGTGCACCGGCGCCGGCCAGCGCCGACAGCGCGCCCGCATGGCGTAGAAAGCCGCGGCGCGATGCGCTGCGGTCGGCGTCGAAGAAGCGTGGTTGCAAAGAGCGTGTGCGGTGTTTCATGGCGGCGCTCGCGGTCAGTTCTGAACGGTGAATTCGGGCGAGGCCAGCACCAGCAACACGGCGGCGTTGACGCGCGTGCGCCTGGCCGCGTCGACAGTCGCCTGGTTGCTGCTGGTGGCAGCCGGTATGACGATGCTGTTGACGGCAGTGACGATCTCGGTCTTCAGCGCTGCGGCCGGCGTGCCGTAGCTCAGCTTGCCCAGCACGCGGTCGACCAGCGCGGCGCTATCGGTTGCGATGGCCAACTCGCCGGTGTAGTCGGGCTGGATGTCGCGGCGGTTGAGCGGCGCGGGGTTGCCCAGGCCGACACCCGAGGCCACGTTGTCGCGCATGAAGTTGACGTAGCCGGCCGCACTCGTCTCGTGTGCGATCTGCAGCTCCGGCGCCACCAGGTTGCGCCCGGCCGAAGCAGTGCCCGGTGCCACGTAACCGGGCCGGTAGTAGTTGAAGACCGAGGGCGAGCGCAGCGGCGTCTGGCCCAGCTGCGTGCCCGGGTTGTCGGTGTTGCCGACGCGGAAGTTGCCGGTGTCGCTCTTGGCGCCGAAAGCCCGCATGAAGGCCGACAAGCGCAGCACCGGCTCACGCACCTTGCCCGAGGTGTCGCTGACGGTGCGCGCTTCGGCATGCATCAGCACCGCCTTCAGCACCGCCTTCGTGTCGCCACGCACACCTGCGCCGTTGTTGGCCCACACGCGCGCCACGTCGCGCACATAGGTTGGGCTCGGGTTGCTGGTGACCAGACGCTGGATCAGCTGTTTGCCGATGAAGGGGCCAACGTTGGCGTGGTTGGCCAGCGCGTCCAGCGCGGTCTTCAGGCTGGCATACGGATCGGCGGTGGTCTGCGCCGGGATCGTGGTGCTCAAGAAGCTTTTTTGCTCGGTGCTGTGATATTCGGGGTAGCCCACCATTGGCTTGAAGCCGCGGTCGGGATCGCCGACGTTGTTGACGGTGCCGCTGAAGAAGCAGCCCGCTTGCGGGGATGCCGGGCAGGCGTAGCTCCAGCCGGTGAAAACACGCGCCAGGCCAGCGACATCGGTCGGGGCATAGGTGTCGGTCTTGTTGCCGCCGGTCAGCCGCGCGCTGCCGTCTTCGTTGAGCTCGATGAGGCCGATCGAAAACAGCTGCAGCACCTCACGCGCGTAGTTTTCATCGGGCACGCGGCCGGTGGCGGTGTTGGCCTTCTGGTTGCGGAGGTGCGACAGGTAAGTGCCCATCACCGGGTGGCGCGACACCGACTCCAGCAGGTCGCGGTAGTTGGTGATGCCCTTGTCGCCCAGCATGTCCATCCAGGCCGCCACGTTGCGCGGTTCGTTGGCCACGGCGCTGTCGGCCAGCGAGATCACGAAGATCTGCGACAGCGCAAAGTTCATGCGCTGTCGCAGTTGATCGGGCCCGGTGACGGCCTGCTTCCAGAAGCTCTCGAAAACCTGATCAGGGCCCGCGGTGTTGGCTGCATTGAGGGCCTTGATCTCGGCGTCGCGTAATTCGTAGTGCGCGCGGTGCGACGCGGTGGGCAGCGCCAGCTGCTCGTCGATCCAGGCCGCATAGCCGACCGCCATCACGCGGTCGATGTCGGCGTCGGTGGGGCCGAAGGTGGCCTGCGTCAGAAAGCGCGCCGCGTCGCTGCGCGTGGCCGGTTTTTCAACCACGACGGGCGGCGGATTGCTGCTGCCGCTGGCGGCATCGTTGCCACCGCCACCGCCACCGCCGCACGCGACAAGCACCAGGCTCAGCAGCGCCGCAATGGCGCCGCGTTCCAAGATCGATTTCACGGTGGGGCTCCCGGCTGCGCAGCTTGAAGATTAGCTGCGGCTGCGCGGCATTCTCGGACGACGCGGCGGCAATCTTCAGCGACAAGCTGCCGCAATTGACCGCCTTTACTGTTGGATGCTTTTTTAACGCTCCCCGCGCCCGCCGTTCACCGAGTTTTTACAGGGCAGGGGCCAAACGCCGCCGCGCATCGGCCAGCGCCATCTGCTGGCGCTCAGCCCAATCGGCCAATTGGTCTTCGCCGATGCGGCCAACGTTGAAGTACTGCGCCTGCGGATGCGCCATGAAAAAGCCGCTGACGCTGGCCGCCGGTGTCATGGCCAGGTTCTCGGTCAGGCCCATGCCGATCTCGTCGGCCTTCAGCACCCGGAACATGTCGGCCTTGACGCTGTGGTCCGGGCAGGCCGGGTAGCCTGGCGCGGGGCGAATGCCGCGGTAGCGCTCGGCGATCAGCGCTTCGATATCCAGCACTTCATCGGGTGCATAACCCCAGAGTTCCGTGCGCGCGCGTTGGTGCAACCGCTCGGCAAAGGCTTCGGCCAGGCGGTCGGCCAGTGCCTTGAACAGGATGGCGCTGTAGTCGTCATGGTCGGCGATGAACTGCTGCTCTTTCTTGGCGATGCCCAAGCCCGTGGTCACTGCGAACAGGCCGATGTAGTCGGCCGGCCCGGCCGCCGGTGCGATGAAGTCCGCCAGGCTGCGGTTGGGGCGTTTGATGCCATCGACCACCGGCCGCTCGGTCTGCAGCCGCAGCGGGTTCCAGCGCAGCGCGACTTCGCGGCGCGATTCGTCGGTGTAGATCTCGATCGTGTCGTCGCCCACGGTGGCTGCCGGCAGCAGCGCAACCACGCCGCTGGCCTGCAGCCAGCGGCCTTTGATCACGCGCTGCAACAGCCGCTTGCCGTCACTGAAGACACGCTGCGCTTCGGTGCCCACGACCTCATCGCGAAGGATCTCCGGGAATCGCCCGGCCAGGTCCCAGGTCTGAAAGAACGGGCCCCAGTCGATGCAGGCTGCCAACTCGTTCAAGTCGTAGTTTTTGAACACACGCCGGCCGATGAAGCGCGGCTTGGGTGGCGTGTAAGCAGCCCAGTCGACCGCGGCCTTGTTGGCGCGCGCAGCAGCCAGCGTCACCAGCGGCGTCTGCTTCTTGCCGGCGTGCTGCTCGCGCACACGCACGTAGTCGCTGCGCAGCTCGGCGATGAACTTGGCCGCACGCTCGTCGCTGAGCAGATCGGAGCACACGCCCACGCTGCGCGACGCGTCCGGCACATAGACCACCGGCCCTTCGTAGTGCGGCGCGATCTTCACCGCGGTGTGCACGCGGCTGCAGGTGGCGCCGCCGATCAACAGCGGTATCTGCTTGAGCCGGAAGTGATCGTCGCGTTGCATCTCGCCGGCCACGTGCTGCATCTCCTCCAGGCTCGGCGTGATCAGGCCGCTCAGGCCGATGATGTCGGCACCTTCGAGCTTGGCGCGCGCCAGGATGTCTCGGGACGGCACCATCACGCCCATGTTGATAACCTCGAAGTTGTTGCACTGGAGCACAACGGTGACGATGTTTTTGCCGATGTCGTGCACATCACCTTTGACGGTGGCGATGAAGATCTTGCCCTTGGGTTTGGCCTCGCCGCCACCGGCAATCAGCAGCTTCTTCTCCTCTTCGATGTACGGCAGCAGGTGCGCCACCGCGCTCTTCATCACGCGCGCGCTTTTGACCACCTGCGGCAGGAACATCTTGCCCTGGCCGAAGAGGTCGCCGACGACGTTCATGCCGGCCATCAGCGGCCCTTCGATGACATGCAGCGGTCGGCCGCCGCTGGCCTGTATGGCCACCCAGGCCTCTTCGGTGTCGGCAACGATGAACTCGGTGATGCCGTGCACCAGCGCGTGGCTCAGGCGCGTGTTGACATCGCCAGCGCGCCAGGCCAGCCGGGCGCTGTCGTCCTTGGACAGGCCCTTGGCGCTCTCGGCAATCTCGATCAGGCGCTCGCCCGCTGTGAGCAGCGACTCGCCGGGCAGGTAGGCCGGTGTTCTGTTCAACACCACGTCCTCGACGCGCTCGCGCAGCTGCGGCTCCAGCTCGTCGTACACGCCCACCATGCCGGCGTTGACGATGCCCATGTCTAGCCCGGCCCGGATCGCGTGAAACAGAAACACGGTGTGGATGGCCTCGCGCACCGGGTCGTTGCCGCGGAAGCTGAAGCTGACGTTGCTGACGCCGCCACTGACCTTGGCGCCGGGCAGGTGCTGCTTGATCCAGCGTGTGGCGTTGATGAAGTCGACGGCGTAGTTGTCGTGCTCTTCGATGCCGGTGGCAATGGCGAAGATGTTGGGGTCGAAGATGATGTCCTCGGGGGCAAAGCCGACCTCGTCCACCAGCACCCGGTAGGCGCGCTGGCAGATCTGAATCTTGCGTTCGTAGGTGTCGGCCTGGCCCTGCTCGTCGAAGGCCATCACCACCGCAGCAGCACCGTAGCGGCGCACGAGCGTGGCCTGGCGCTTGAACTCGGCCCGGCCTTCTTTGAGCGAAATCGAATTGACGATGCCCTTGCCCTGGATGCACTTGAGGCCGGTCTCGATCACGCTCCATTTGGACGAGTCGATCATGATCGGCACGCGTGCGATTTCGGGCTCGCCCGCGATGAGCTTCAAGAAACGCTCCATCGCCGCGGCGCTGTCCAGCATGGCCTCGTCCATGTTGATGTCGATCACCTGTGCGCCGTTTTCGACCTGCTGGCGCGCCACCGCCAACGCATCTTCGTAGCGGCCTTCGAGGATCATCTTGGCAAAGGCCCGGCTGCCGGTGACGTTGGTGCGCTCGCCGATGTTGACGAACAGCGTGCCCGGTGCAATCAGCACGGGCTCCAGGCCGGACAGGCGCATGGGTTGGGCGGCGGGCGCGGCGGCAATAACAGCGGGCAAGGCAACGGGCTTCATGGCTCAGCTCCAGTGGATGGAGTGAGCGCCGTTGCAAGCCGGGCGGTGCGCCGCGGCACTTCGAGCCTGGCGGCTGCGGCCCTCGGGCCCACCGTCGCAACGCTCCTCGAAGAAGTCGCGAATTCTAGTCGGCCAGGTCCGCGGCAGCGCTTGGTAGCGGTGCTCGGTGGCGGCGGTGGCGGTGCTCGCTGGCGGCGCTCAGCGGCAGCGCTTTGAGGTAGCGCTTCAAGGCAGCGCCTAAAGGCAGCGCTCAGCGGCAGCGCTCAACGGCTGTGCGACGTGAGCCGCGCCAAGGCCCCTGCAGCGCTGATGCCCGGGCCGGTGGGCTGCGCTGCTGCGGGCTGCGGCTCGGGGCGGGCTTCATCCGGCCTGGCCGCGGCTTCGCGCGGCAGCGGGGCCGGGCTGCCGTTGCCCAGCCGCATCGCCACGCCCACCGCCAGGATGTCGATGACCAGCAGATGCAGGATGCGGCTGACCATCGGCACATGCGTGGCCACGTCCTCGACGTGGTCCACGATCAGCGCCACGTCGGCCTTGCGCGCCAGCGGGCTCTGGTTGGCGGTGATGGCCACCACCGGTGCGCCGCGCGCGCGTGCCAGATCGGCCACGGTCAGCAGGTCGTTCAGGCGGCCGCTGCTGCTGATGATCACGACCACGTCGGACGGCCGCAGCACATTGGCAGCCAGCACCTGCAGCCGCGTGTCGGTAAAGCTCGCACTGGGCACGCCGAAGCGCAGGAACTTGAACTGCGCGTCGTCGGCGACGACACCGTAGTGGCCCACGGCGTAGAACTCGATGCGTTCTGCCGCAGCTAGCAGATCGATGGCGCGCGAGAGCGTGTCGCGGTTGAGCTGATCGCGCACCTGCAGGATTGCGCTGGCAGTGTTGGACAGCACCTTGACGCCCAGCTCCACCATGCTGTCTTCGCCGGTGACCTGCGTGTGCGTTAGCGGCACGGTGGCGCTCAGGCCCGAGGCCAGCCGCAGCTTGAAGTCCGACAAACCTTCGCAGCCCAGGCTGCGGCAAAAGCGGGTCACGGTCGGCTGGCTGACCTGCGCCGCACGCGCGATCTCTGCGATAGGGTCGCCCAGGGCGGCGCGCGGGTGCGCCAGGACGTGATCGGCAACGCGCTTTTCTGCCGGCGACAAAGCATCGCGCGCCCGGCGGATCTGCCCCAGCAGCGTCGAGCCACTGTCGTCGGGCTGTCCGCCCTGCAGCCCGCGCAGCTGCGCCGCAAGGATGGCCGACGCGCCGACGAACGTGGCGTGCTCTGCCGTGATGACGTAGGTCGGGATCGCCTTGACGTAGTCGCTGAAGCGGCCCTTGTCCTCGAAGCGGGCGCGGAACGGACTGCGGTCGAAGGCCTTACCCAGCCGCGGCACGATGCCGCCGCCGATGTAGATGCCGCCCAATGCGCCCAGCGTGACCGCCAGATTGGCCGCCGCGGTGCCTAACATGGCGCAAAAGGCCTCCAGCGTTTCGACGCACACGGCGTCGTTGGGGCCGCTTGGGGCCAGCGCACGGCGCGTTATTTCGGGCGCCTCCAGCGGCTCGGGCGGCAGGCCGGCGCGCTGGCGCAGCGCGCGGTGAATCAGCGCCAGGCCCGGGCCCGACAACAGCCGCTCGTGCGAGACGTGGCTCAGCTCAGTCAGTGCGTGGCGCAGGATCGCGATCTCGCGCTCGTCGCGCGGGCTGAAGCTGGTGTGGCCGCCTTCGGTGCCCAGCGCAACCCAGCCCTCGCGGGCCGGGATCAGGCCGCTAACACCCAGGCCGGAGCCGGCGCCCAGCAGGCCCACCACGCTGCGCTCGCGCGCCGTGCCGCTGCCGACCTGGCGCCGCTGGCCCGGCGACAGACGCGGCAGCGACATCGCCAGCGCCGTGAAGTCGTTGACGACCACCAGCGTGGCCAGGCCCAGCCGCTGGCGCATCTGCTCGATCGAGAAATGCCAGTGGTAGTTGGTCATCCGCACCCGGTCGCCTTCCACCGGGTTGGCGATGGCGATGGCGGCGTGTTCGATGTGCAGCAGACCCGCCGGCAGACCCGCCGGCAGGCCGCTCAGGTAGGCGCTGACGGCAGCATGAAAGTCGGCGTGCTCGGCGCAGCGCAACGAGGCCGTGTGCTCGAAAGCGCCTGGCGCGCCTTCGATGGTGAAGCGGGCGTAGGTGCCACCGATGTCGGCGAGCAGTCGCGGGCTGTCGAAGAGCGTCATGGTCAAGGTGCAGGCTGCCTTCGTCGGTCGACAACGGCCCGCGATTGTGCGCGAGCCGGCGCCCGCTCATCGCGCACTGGTGGACGTGGTGCGTGTGTAGATTGACTACAGCGGCGGGCGAATTCTTGCGTACACCAGAGGCGGCATCGGTGGCGCCCGTCCGTGATCGAGATAATCGCTCTTGTTCTGACTCTGTAGTTTTGCTACTGTTAGGCGATGACTTGTCGATGGCGGTGTGCGGCTGGGCGGGATGACTGAGATGGAGCACAAGCGCACCGCGCTGCGGCTGCCGCGGCTGGTGGCCGATATCGGCGGCACCAACGCCCGCTTCGGCTGGCTGGCCGAAGCCGGTGCTGACGTGGCGCATGTCGCCACGCTCAGCGCGGCCGAGCATGACGGCCCGGCCAGCGCGGCGGCGGCTTATCTGAAGCAGCTGGCAGCTCGTCTGGGTAGTGCATACGCACCGCCGCGAGCGGCGGCCTTTGCGGTGGCCACGGTGGTTGGCAACGACGACGTGGCGCTCACCAACAACAGCGGCTGGCGCTTTTCACGCCAGGCTACGCGCCAGGCGCTTGCGCTGGACGAGCTGCTGCTGCTCAACGACTTCGAAGCGTTGGCGCTGTCCTTGCCGCGCTTGCGTCCGCAGCAGTTGCGCGTGATTGGCGCCGGCGGACCGCCGCCCGGCGCCGTGGCGGCTGCGGGCGGCGGCGGTGGCATGGGCGACATCGGCGGCGCGGGTGGTAAGGGCGGCGCAGACCGGGCCGGCGGCACGGGCCCTATTGGTGGCATCGGCGGCATCGGCGGCATCAGCTACACGCTGGCGGTGATCGGCCCCGGCACGGGGCTGGGTGTCGCCGGCATCGTGCACTCGCGCCACGGCTGGGTGGCGGTGCCGGGCGAGGGCGGCCACGCCAGCCTGTCGGCGGCCGACGTTTTCGACAGTGCTGTGCTTGATGCAGCGCGGCGTGAGCACCCCCACGTCTCGGCCGAGCGGCTGTTGTCCGGCATCGGCCTGCCGGTGCTGCACAAGGCGGTGGCCGCGGTGCTGGGGCTGCCGCACGAGCCGCTGAGTGCCGAGCGCATCGTCGAGCGGGGGCTGGCTCGGCACGACGCTGTATGCGATCGCAGCCTGGATGCCTTTTGTGCGCTGCTGGGAAGCTTTGCCGGCAACGTGGCGCTGGTGCTCGGCGCACGGGGCGGCGTGTTCATCGGCGGCGGCATCGTGCCGCGGTTGGGTGAGCGCTTCTTCGCATCGTCATTCCGGGCGCGGTTCGAAGCCAAGGGCCGCTTCGAGGACTACCTGCGCGCCATCCCCACCGCGCTGATCACCGACACGCTGGCGGCGCTGACCGGTGCTGCGGTGGCGCTGGAGCAGCACGCGGGCTGAACGGCATCCGCGGAGCCGATGCTTGCGTAGCATGGTGCATGCAACAGCGATCGGTTTGTCGTCTGAAGGTGCCGGTGCCTGCGGTCACGTGGGCTGACTCGGTGGTCTCGGCGGTCTCGGCAGTTCTCGCTGTCTTGGCCATCTTGGCTACCCTGCTGGCGACCACAGCCGCGCAGGCGCACGACACCTGGTTCGAGCCGCTGGCGGGCCCCCGCGGCGCAGCGCCGCGCATCGTTGTGCTCGGCACCGGCAACCGATTTCCGGTGCGGGAAACCGCGGTGGCGCCGCAGTACTTCGCAGCCCAGGGCTGCGAGCGCGCCGAAGCTGGCAAGGCCAGCCTGCGGACGCTTGATCTGCTGCCCGATGGCACGCGGCTGCTGGCGCCGCCGGACGCTGCGCGCTGCTGGGTGCAACTGCAGCCGCTGGAGATCGAGATCGACGACGACAAGGTCGAGCTCTATCTGGACGAAATTCAGGCCGGGCCCGGGTTGCGCAGCGCCTGGGCCGCGCAGCGCGCCCGCGGTGTGCGCTGGAGCGAGCGCTACAGCAAGCACGCACGCATCGACTTTGGGCCGGGCGCCGCGCGCACCGTGCCGATGGCTATGGACCTGGTCTGGGAACACGCCGGCCCAGACGGCCACCGCTTCGTCGTGCTGCGCGATGGCCAGCCGCTGGCCGGCCAGCCACTGGAGCTGCAGAACGCGGATGCGGCCATCGGCATCTGGCGCCACAGCGATGCGCAAGGCCGCATCACGCTGCCGGCCCTGCCGCCGGGCCGCTGGCTGCTGCGCGGCACCGACCTGCGCGCGTCCCCTGACCGACCCGGTGCCTGGGACAGCCGCTTCGTGACGCTGGCTTTCGAGACCGGCACGGTGGCGGCCGCACCAACGCGTTGAACAACGCGCAATTCACATGACCGACGCGTTGAACAACGCGCGGCTCAAACGACCGACGCGTTGAACAACGCCCCGCGGGCCGCCTGGAGGATAGGCTTTTCAAACGCCCTTTTTCCTCCTTGGAACACCCCCCGCCGAGCTCTCGGACACGAACCCAAGTGGTTGTTGCGCGCGGCACCAGCCCGCTGAACACTGATTGCAGCCCCAAAGGGT
>JAJAZC010000125.1 GCA_026785885.1 Rubrivivax sp. | reverse complement strand
GCGCTGGGTTGCGCGCCCGCAGTGCCCCGCCAGTGTCCCGCCGTCTGAGCCGGAAACAAAAAAGCCACCTACGACTTGTCGCAAGTGGCTGTCAGTAAAGATGAAATTTGGTGGCGCTTCAGGGATTTGAACCCCGGACCTGCGGATTATGATTCCGTCGCTCTAACCAGCTGAGCTAAAGCGCCTGAGCCCGGCAGTATAGCCAAGCCCAGGTGACCTTCCACAGGCGGTCTTGCGGTTCCCCAGATGTTCAGTTTTTTCAAGAAGAAGCCGCCGGCAGCGACGCCTGACGCTGTGCCTGCTGTGCCGGCTGCGCCCACACCCGCACCTGCTCAATTGCCGGGGCTGACGCCGAAGCTGACGCCGGCGTTGGCGCCGCTCGTTGCACCGGTCCCTGAGCCGCCGGCCCGCAGCGGCTGGATGGGCCGTCTGGCCCAGGGCCTGCGCAAGACCGGCGGCAGCATCACCCAGGTCTTCACCGGCACGCGCATCGACGATGCGCTCTACGAAGAGCTGGAATCTGCGTTGCTGATGGCGGACGCTGGCGTGGCCGCCACCGAATTTCTGCTGACCGACCTGAAACGTCGCGTCAAGGACAGCAAGGTCACCCAGCCCGCCGCGGTGAAGCAGCTGCTGGCGGCGGCCATCACCGCCTTGCTGAAGCCGCTGGAAGGTGCACTCGACATCGGCCGCGCCAGCCCGACGGTGATCATGGTCACGGGTGTCAATGGCGCCGGCAAGACCACCAGCATCGGCAAGCTCACGCGCCACTTGGCCGAAGCAGACCTCAAGGTGCTGCTGGCTGCCGCCGACACCTTCCGTGCCGCAGCGCGTGAGCAGCTGGCCGTGTGGGCGGGCCGCAACCAGGTGGAAATCGTCAGCCAGGAAGGCGGCGACCCGGCGGCGGTCAGTTTCGACGCCGTCACCGCCGGCCGCGCGCGCGGCTGCGATGTCGTGATTGCCGACACCGCAGGCCGCCTGCCGACGCAGACACACCTGATGGAAGAGTTGAAGAAGATACGCCGCACCATCGCCAAGGCCCAGGAAGGCGCGCCGCACGAGGTGCTGCTGGTGGTGGACGGCAACACCGGCCAGAACGCGCTGGCGCAGGTCAAGGCATTCGATGCCGCTTTAGGCCTCACGGGCCTGATCGTCACTAAGCTCGACGGCACGGCCAAGGGCGGGGTGCTGGCGGCCATTGCGCGCTGGGGCGCCGAACGCAGCGGCGGAGTGGTGCCGGTCTACTTCATCGGCATCGGCGAGAAGCTTGAAGACCTGCAGACCTTCGATGCCAAGGAGTTCGCCCAGGCCTTGCTGGGCTGAGCCGCGCTGAGCTCAGCCGTTTGTGCAGCCGTTTGTGCTGCCGTTTGGGCTGCCGTTTGGGCTGCCGTTTGGGCTGCCGTTCGTGCGGTCTGACGTGTAATTCAGCGCCTTGCCGGCTCGGGTTCGAGCTCTTCGTAAAAGCCCGAGGGCACAGGCTCCATCGAAGGGTCGAGTTGCGTGTCGAAGGCGGCGTCGCCTTCGGCCAGCACTTCAGAGATGTCGGCCACCGGGATGAGCGGCATCGGACGCGAAGACGTGGTCGTTGTCTTGTCTGCCGCCACAACGCCACCGACCACGGCCGTCATGGCGTGGCGCACTTCGGCGGCGCTGGGCAGCGCATCTTCGCGCCACGTCAGCACGTGGATGCCGGCCTTGCGCAGCACCCGCGTCATGCGCTCATGCCGCCGGCGCGAGCGGTCACTTTCCACCGGCGAGCGGATGTCGATCACGGCCAGCACCCGGGAGCCGGCGTCGCACAACAGCACGTCGGCGCTGAGCGAGCCCACACGCTGCAGCCAGTCGACATAGGAATGCCGTGACGGCACGCGGATGAAGCGTGACAGCGGCACCTGCGCCAGCACCAGATAGCCCGGCAGCGCCCGGCGCAGCAGCTCATAGGCCTGGCGCTCGGCAACGGTCAACACACGGGCCGCTTCAGGCGGCCAGCTCGCCACGGTGTCCAAGGCTTCACGGGCCGCGCCGCGCTGGGCACCTTGACGCAGCCGCAGGCGCACGACCAGCAAGGCCAGCAGCAACAGCACCGTGGCGGGCAAGGCGATGGAAGCGTTGGAAAGCAGGAAGTCCATGGGCGCGGGTGTGGCAGCGGGGATGGCAGCGGGCGTCGCAGCAGGCATAGCAACAAGATGCCGACCATTGCGGGCGGGCGAACCCGGAACATCGGCCATACCGGCGTTTCAATCAATAGGCGCAGGCACAACAGGCGTGTCAAGGCGTTTCGTTGACCCGCATTCCCGAGTTGCTCGGCAGCGTTGCCCCGGTCGGACGTTCAAACGGAAGATATTCAGCGCGGCATCCCTGGAAAACCGCCGCCGCCGCCGCCGCCGCCCATGCGTTTCATCATCTTCATCAGGCCGCCGCCCTTCATCTTCTTCATCATGCCCTGCATCTGGTCGAACTGGTTCAGCAGGCGGTTGACCTCTTGCACATGCACGCCAGCGCCGGTGGCGATGCGGCGCTTGCGGCTGGCCTTCAGCAGTTCGGGCTTGCGCCGCTCCAGCGGCGTCATGCTGTTGATGATGCCTTCCATGCGCTTGACGTCGCGCTCGGCCTTGCCCATGTCGGCGCCCGCTGCCTTGGCCGTGAGCTGGCTGGGCAGCTTGTCCATCAGGCTGGCCAAGCCGCCCATCTTCTTCATCTGGCTGATCTGGGACAGGAAGTCGTTGAGGTCGAAGCCGCCGCCGGACTTCATCTTGTCGGCGAACTTCTGCGCCGCCTCGACGTCGACGCCCTTCTGCACCTCTTCGACCAGGGCCACGATGTCGCCCATGCCCAGCACGCGGCCGGCATGGCGGTCGGCGTCGAAGACCTCCAGGCCGTCGATCTTCTCGCTGACGCCGGCGAACTTGATGGGCGCGCCGGTGATCTGGCGCACGCTCAACGCCGCACCACCACGGCTGTCGCCGTCCAGCTTGGTGAGCACCACGCCGGTGATTGGCAGCGCGTCCTTGAAGGCCTTGGCGGTGTTTACCGCGTCCATGCCCTGCATGGCGTCGACGACGAACAGCGTTTCCACCGGCTTCAGCACGGCGTGCAGTTCGGTGATCTCCGCCATCAGCGCTTCGTCGATGCCCAGGCGGCCGGCGGAGTCGACCAGCAGCACGTCGAAGTAGTGGCGCTTGGCGTAGTCCAACGCGGCCAGCGCGATGTCGCGTGGCTTCTGGGTCGGGTCGGACGGAAACCACTCGGCGCCCGCCTGCGCCGTCACCATCTTCAGCTGTTCGATGGCCGCCGGGCGGTAGACGTCGGCCGAGACCGTGAGCACCTTTTTCTTGCGCTTCGTGATCAGGTACTTGGCGAGCTTGGCCGTCGTCGTGGTCTTGCCCGCACCCTGCAGACCGGCCATCAGGATGACAGCCGGTGGCTGGGCCGCCAGGTTGATGTCGGAGACGCCCTCGCCCATGGTCGCGGCAAGTTCCTTGTGCACCATGCCCACCAGCGCCTGGCCGGGGTTCAGCGAGCCGGCGACCTCGGTGCCCAGCGCCTTTTCCTTGACGCGGGCGACGAAGTCGCGCACCACGGGCAGTGCGACGTCGGCCTCCAGCAAGGCCATGCGC
>JAJAZC010000124.1 GCA_026785885.1 Rubrivivax sp. | reverse complement strand
GTTGCTGCTGCTGCTGGTGCTGCTGCTGCTGATGCTGCTGCTGATGCTGATGCTGATGCTGATGCTGATGCTGATGCTGATGCTGATGCTGATGCTGATGCTGATGCTGATGCTGATGCTGATGCTGATGTTGGTGCTGGTGCTGGTGCTGGTGCTGGTGCCGCCGACTTCAACACCTGCGACCTGTGCGACCCGCACCGCGACGCCGTGCCGGCCGGCCTGCGCGTGCTGTTGCCGGTGTTTCGTGAATTTGGCGGTGCGGCGCGCTTCAGCGGGCCGGTGGCCACGCTGCGCTGCTTCGAGGACAACACGCTGCTCAAGGCCGCGGTCGACGCGCCGGGCGATGGCCGTGTGCTGGTGGTCGACGGCGGCGCCAGCCTGCGCCGCGCGCTGCTGGGTGGCAACCTGGCCGCCGCAGCAGCGCGCAACGGCTGGGCCGGTGTGTTGATCGACGGTTGCGTGCGTGACGTGGCCGAACTCGCGGCCTGCAACATCGGCATCCGCGCCTTGTCCGCTGTGCCGATGCCGCCACTCAAGCGCAACGAAGGGCAGGCCGGCGTGGCGGTGTGCGTGCAAGGCACCTGGGTGCGGCCCGGCGACTGGCTGTACGCAGATGCCGATGGCGTCGTGATCTCCGATGTGCCGCTGCCGCGGGCACGGCCGCTGTCACCGCTGTTCCCGCTGCCACCGTTATCTCTGCTGCCACCACTTCCATGACCGCCACCACCACCAGCGCCGAATGGGAAGTTGTCGATGACAGGGCGTCATCACCGCCGCCACTGCCGCGCGACCTGCAGGCCATTGCACGGCAGTGCCGGCGCCAGGTGGCGCGCCGTGCAGCGTTGGCCGCGGGTGTAGCGATGGTGCCGGTGCCGGGGCTGGATTGGGCTGCCGATATCGGCGTGCTGATGAAGCTGCTGCCCGAGATCAGTACCGCCTTCGGCCTGAGCCCGGCGCAAATCGAGCGCCTGGCGCCGGAGCGCCGGCTGGTCGTCTTCAAAGCCATCAGCGCCGGCGGCGGCATGCTGGTGGGCCGTATCATGACGCGCGAGCTGGTGCTGCGTATGGTCAAGCTGGTTGGTGTGCGGCTGACGGCGCAGCAGGCCGCCAAGTTCGTGCCGCTGGCCGGGCAGGTGGTGTCGGCGGTGCTGACGTTCGGCGCTTTGCGGTATGTCTGTGAGCAGCACATCCAGCAGTGCCTGGCGGTGGCGCGGCAGTTGGAGTTGGCAGCGCCGAGTGCGACGCGGCCGGCGCCCGAGGCGGCGCGATGACGGCGATCGAGATCGACTTGGGCTGAAGCAGCTCCGGCCTACAATCAGAATCTCGGGGTGTAGCGCAGCCTGGTAGCGCAACTGGTTTGGGACCAGTGGGTCGAAGGTTCGAATCCTTTCACCCCGACCACAGTCGACAAATAGGCCGGGTTCTTCAGTGAACCCGGCCTTTTTTCTTGTTTCAGGCCGCGCCGCGCAGCGGCCTTGCGTCGGCACCGACTCGGCGCGCCGGTGCAGCTGTCGGGTCTCGCAACTCGGCTGCGCGGTCGGCCATGTTGGGCCGCCGCGGTGCGGCCACCGTGTCGTCCATCTCGGCAGCCAGTTTTTCGGCCAACGTGTGTGCGGTGGCGATCAGCCAGGAGCCGGTGTCCTGATCGTCGCGGTTGTCCTGATCGAGAAAGTGATCGGCAGCCTTGGTGGCCGCGTGCAGCTGGTGGGCGCGCACGCGCAACGGCGCAATGCGCGTCAGCAGCGCCGGGTCGGGATGGCGCTCTTTCATCGCGCGGGCCAGGCTGTCCAGATCGGCGGCCACGTCGGCGGCCATCGCCACTGCGCAGGAAACCAGCCACGAGCCGGTGTCGCGCTCGCCTTGCGCGTCCTGCGCGATGTAGTGGTCTGCAGCCCGCGTCGCGGCACGCAGCTGGTGTGCCCGCGCGCCGAGCTGGCGCAACAACTGTGTTGCACCGATGGCGTCCGTGGGCGGTACGGCGCGCGGCGACGGGCGGGGATCGGTCATCGTGAATTCCTTCAGTGGCGGGCGGGGCAGGGGCGGGGCAGCAGGGGCAGATGCGAAGACATCAGGTGCGCGGGCGACAGGAGCTGAGGCAACAGCCCTGACAACTACGGACGCAGCAACCACCGGTGCAGAGACAAAGGGTGTGAATTCGACGGGCGCATTGGCAACAGGCGTTGGGGCAAGTGGCGCAGAGGCAGCAGGCCCGGCGGCGACGGGCGCGGCAGCAGAAAGGGCGGAGGCTACAGGCGCACCGGCGACAACGGACGCGAAAACGGAACTAGGCGAAACGGGGGTAACGGGGATAGCGGGATTAGCGGGATTAGCGGGGATAGCGGGGATAGCGCGAGTCACGCGAGCAACGCGCGCCTCAGGCGCATCTGGCTCGGCATTCCCAGCAGGGGCAACGGGCACGGCAGGCGCAGCAAAAGCGCGCCGCCGCTCATACGACTTCCGGGCCGGCAGATGCGGTGCCCGGGGCACGCCAAGCGCCGCGTAGCGCCGCAGCCAAGTCCACCAGCGGTGCAGCAGGACCATCATCGGCAAGGGGTTTGTCGGGCATGCAGGCCTGCAGCACATCGAAGTGTTGCAGCAACGCGCCGGGGATGAAGCGGGAACGCAGCGCGTACAGGTGCCGGCTGCCCAGTGCCCGCTGCTGCGTGACGTGAAAGCGCTGCGGCATCCACAGGCTCAGGGCGTCGCGCGCTCGAGTCATTCCGACATACAGCAAACGGCGTTCCTCCTCGATCTCGGCGGTGCTGCCGGTGGCGATGTCCGACGGCATGCAACCGTCGACGACGTTGAGGATGTGCACCGCATTCCACTCCTGGCCCTTGGCCGAATGCAGCGTCGACAGGATCAGGTAGTCCTCGTCGCGCAGCGGTGGGCCGGACCCGTCGCTGCTGGCCTGGGGCGGCTCCAGCGTCAGCTCGGTAACAAAACGCTCGCGGCTCTTGTGCGTGCCGGCGATGTGCGCCAGCTGCTGCAGGTCGGCCAGGCGCACACGTGCATCGGCATACAGCCGTTCCAGATGCGGCGTGTACCACGCTATGACGTGCTGCAAATCGGCCGGCCACTGGGCATCCGCGCTGCGCAACTGCTGCATCAACACAAGCAGCGCCGACCAGGGCTCGGCTGCGGCCGGCGGTGGCTTGAAAGCCTCCAGCGGCGCGCGGTGCGCCAGCAGCCGTTGGATGCTCACCGGCCCGAGCCCGGGCACCAGCCGCGCTGTGCGCATGGCCGGCAGCGTGGCCTGCGGGTTGTCGGCCCAGCGCAGCGCGGCCAGCACGTCCTTGATGTGCGCGGCTTCCATGAACTTCAAGCCGCCGTACTTGACGAACGGGATGTTGCGGCGCGCCAGCTCCAGCTCCAGCGGCGCGCTGTGCGTGCCGGTGCGGAAGAGCACTGCCTGGCGCTTGAGCTGCAGCCCGGCTTCACGCTGCTGCAGCACCGCATCGGCCACGCCGCGCGCCTGCGCGGCTTCATCGGCCACGGTGTGCAATTGCGGGCGCAGGCCGGCCGCGCGCGCGGTCCACAGCGTCTTGTCGAAGCGCTCGGCCGCCAGCGCGATGACGGCGTTGGATGCCAGCAAGATTTGCGGTGTGCTGCGGTAATTTTGGGTCAGCTTCAACACCCGAGCCGGCGGCGTGAAGCGCTGCGGAAAAGCCAGGATGTGCTGCAGCTCGGCGCCCCGAAAAGCGTAGATGCTCTGTGCGTCGTCACCTACTGCAGTCAGGCCTGTGCCCAGCGGCTTGAGCGCGAGCAGGATATCGGCCTGCAGGCGGTTGATGTCTTGCACTTCGTCGACCAGCACATGGTCGAAGCGGCCACCGATGTGCGCGGCCATCGCAGGCACCTGCATCAGGAGCCACCAGGCCAGCAGCAGATCGTCAAAGTCCAACGACTGCTGCTGCAGCTTGGCTTCACCATAAGCCGCAAACAGGCGCGCCAGGTCGGCCTCATGGCCCAGGCACCACGGATAAGTGGACTTCACGACATCCGCCACCGTCTGGCGTGTGTTGACGCAGCGCGAGTGAATGGCCAGACAGGTGGCCGCTAGCGGCACGCGGTGCTCGCTTTCGGCCAGCCCGATGGCCTGGCGTGTGTGCGCCATCAGGTCCTGCGCATCGGCACGGTCCAGCACCGTGAAGCCCGGGGCCAGGCCGATGCGTGGTGCTTCGATGCGCAGCAGCCGTGCGGCCACGCCGTGAAAGGTGCCGCACCAGGGCAGCAGCGGCGGCGGCGTGGTGGACGGCAAACCCAGCGACAGGTGGAGCAATCGCGCCGCCCGCTGTCCGATCTCGGCCGCGGCGCGGCGCGAGAAACTCAGCAGCAACACGCGCTGCGGATCGGCGCCCTGTCGCACCAGCCAGGCCATGCGCGAGGCCAGTGTCAGCGTCTTGCCGGTGCCGGCGCCGGCGATCACCAGCAACGGGCCGTTGTCTGGCGGGTAGGTCGCGGCGGCGGCTTGGTCTGCGTTGAGCGATGCGGTGGCGTGCACGACGCGACTGTATGCGCATCCAGTCTGTGCTCGATCCGTGACGGGGCAGTGCCGGGTCGATGCCCAATCAGTGCACGGTTGACCACCGCGTCATCGGAATAGCTGCGTGGCCTGCCCGGCAGGAATCGAACCTGCGACAACCGGCTTAGAAGGCCGGTGCTCTATCCAACTGAGCTACGGGCAGCGCGCGGCGGATTCTAGGGACGGGGCGTGCGCGAATGCGCGGTGCGTGTTTCGCGTATCGCCCGCGTCTTCATTGCCATGCCTACCGCTTGATGTGCGCTGAATGAGCGCGTGGATCATCGGTTGGTTAGCGCTTCTGATACTGCGTCGTGCCGAACAGCGTCTCGCGCGCCTTGTCGTCCATCAGCGGCTTGCGCTGATTGGCCAGCACCTCGACGCCGCGCATTACCGCCGGGCGCGCTGCGATCTCGTCGAACCAGCCGCGCAGGTGCGGGAAGTCGTCCCAGGCTATGCCCTGGTTCTTCCAGCTTCTGAGCCACGGGTAGATCGCGATGTCGGCAATGCTGTAGGCGGGCCCGGCGATGTACCTGCTCTTGGCCAGGCGCTTGTTCATCACGCCGTACAGGCGCCTGGCTTCGTTGGTGTAGCGGTCGACCGCGTACGGAATCTTCTCGGGCGCATAGATGCGGAAGTGGTGGGCCTGGCCGAGCATCGGCCCGACTCCGCCCATCTGGAACATCAACCACTGCAGCACCTCGTACTTGCCGCGCACGTCGGGGGGCATCAGGCGGCCGGTCTTGCCGGCCAGATACACGAGGATGGCGCCCGATTCAAACAGCGACATCGGCTGCCCGTCGGGCCCGTCGGGGTCGGTGATGGCCGGGATCTTGTTGTTGGGGCTGATGGCCAGGAACTCCGGCTCGAACTGCGCGCCGGCACCGATGTCCACCGCGTGGGCGCGGTACGGCAGGCCGCACTCCTCAAGCATGATGTGAACCTTGTGGCCGTTGGGTGTGGCCCACGAATACACTTCGATCATTGCCGTTCTCCTGCAAAAAGCGACCGCCCAGCCGCGGCTCATTGGACACCAAAGCATGCTCGACGGCTTCAAGCGCTTGTTCACCGGCGCACCCGTTGCACCCGCCGATTGGGACGGCGTGGCGCCTTGGGCCAGCGCACGGCAATACACCTTTCGTGCCGTGCACAGCGAGGGTTTCGTCATCGACGGCCGGCTCGGCGCCACCGCCTGGCGACTTGAATGGGGCCCGTCGCAGCGCCCCTACATTTCGGGCCGTGAACTGCGTCTGCGGGCTGAACTGGGCCTGGGCGCAGACTTGCAGTTGGTGCTGATGAACCGCGCGCTGCAAGAGAAGATGGAGCGCGATGTTTTCGATCAGTACGTCGACGGTGTGCAGACCCGCTTCGACAACCAGACGCCGCCGGAGATGCGCTGGCTGGTGATGTTTCCCAAGCTCGCCGGCACCGACATGCCGCTGTTGCGTGAGCGTTTTATTGCACTGTCCAGCGTCAAACCCTGGCTGCTGCAGTGGCTGCAGGGCCCGCTGACACCGGCGCTGGCTGCTCTGCCGCTGGACCCTGCCGCACCGTTGGTGCTGATGATCGGCCGCGGCCGGCTGATGCTGCGCACTGCGATGGTCGAGGCAGACGTGCCGCGGCTGCAGAGCTGGCTGCGGCTTTTCGAGTTGGCCATCGGCGAAGCGCGCCGTGTGGCCGACGACGGGAGTGATCCGCTATCCAGCGCCGGCTCGACGAGCCAGTGGGCCAGCAGCGCTTTGCCGGACGACGCGCGGCCGAAGGCATAGCGCCCGACACGTCGACAGCGGACATGGTTCAGGCGCCCGCGCGCAAAGCGCCCGGCTCAGCCGTGCACGTCCCGTGCGCCCGACTCAGACGCGCGGTGCGCCGTGCCGTCCCAATTCCAGCTTGGCGATGGCGTTGCGGTGCACCTCGTCGGGCCCGTCGGCAAAGCGCAGCGTGCGGCTTAGCGTGTAGAAGTAGGCCAGCGGAAAGTCGCTGCTCATGCCGGCGCCGCCGTGCACCTGCATGGCCCAGTCGATGACCTGACAGGCCATGTTGGGCGCCACCACCTTGATCATCGCGATCTCGGCCTTGGCGCTCTTGTTGCCGGCCTTGTCCATCATCCACGCTGCTTTTAGCGTCAACAGGCGCGCCTGGTCGATCATGCAACGCGCCTCGGCGATGCGCTCCTGCGTCACGGTCTGCTGCGCGATGGTCTTGCCGAAGGCGGTGCGGCTCACCGCGCGTTCGCACATCAACTTCAAAGCGCGCTCGGCAATGCCGATCAGCCGCATGCAGTGGTGGATGCGGCCCGGCCCCAGGCGGCCCTGTGCGATCTCAAAGCCGCGGCCTTCACCGAGCAGCACATTGCTGGCTGGCACGCGCACGTCCTTGAAGTCGACTTCCATGTGGCCGTGCGGTGCGTCGTCGTAGCCGAAGACCGTGAGCGGGCGCAGGATCTTGATGCCTTGTGCATCGGCCGGCACCAGCACCATCGACTGCTGCGAATGCCGGGGTGCCGCCTTGTCGGTCTTGCCCATGAAGATATAGACAGCGCAACGCGGGTCACCTGCGCCGCTGGTCCACCACTTGCGGCCGTTGATGACGTATTCGTCGCCCGCGCTGGTGGACTCACGTGCGATGTCGGCTTCGATGTTGGTGGCGTCCGATGAAGCCACCGCCGGCTCGGTCATCGCAAATGCGCTGCGAATCTTGCCGTCGAGCAGCGGCTCCAGCCAGCGCTTCTTGTGCTCTGCAGTGCCGTAGCGGGCGATGGTTTCCATGTTGCCGGTGTCAGGCGCCGAGCAGTTGAAGACCTCGCTGCTCCACGGCACGGCGCCCATGATCTCGGCCAGCGGTGCGTAGTCCTGGTTGCTGAGGCCGAAGTCGAACTCGGCATCGCCCTGGCTCTGGCTGTGCGCACCTTCAGCCGTCGGCGGCAGGAACAGGTTCCACAGTCCGGCCGCGCGGGCCTTGGGCTTGAGCTCTTCGATCACCTGCAGCGGCGTCCAGCGTTTGCCGGCTAAGGCGTTGGCCTCGATCTCGGCGTGATAGCGCGGCTCGGCCGGGTACACGTGCTGCGCCATGAAGTGGTCAAGGCGCTCGGCCAGGTCTTGTGTGCGCTGCGAATAGCTGAAGTCCATGCGGTGTCTCCGTTAAATGCGGTGCAGCGCTGAATCAGCGCACCGGTAGGCGCTGCGCAAACTGCCAGGCCATCTGCGCCAGCGGCCGTGTCGATGCGCCTGTCGCGCGTGCCTGCGCACTGGACGCGATGCCGTCGACCACGCGCTTGGCAATGCCCTGCGTGATCGAAGCCAGCCTGAACAGGTTGTAGGCGAGGTAGAAGTTCCAGTCGGCGGCCAGCGCCTGCGCGTCGCTGCGGCCGGTGCGCCGGCAATAGGCCTGGATGTAGTCGACCTCGAGCGGGATGCCGAGTGCCGCGTGGTCCAGCCCGCCAATGCCGCGGAAGGTGCCGGGCGGAATGTGCCAGGCCATGCAGTGGTAGCTGAAGTCCGCCAGCGGGTGACCCAACGTCGACAGTTCCCAGTCCAGCACCGCGATGACGCGCGGCTCGGTAACGTGGAAGACGAGGTTGTCGAGCCGGTAGTCGCCATGCACCACCGCAACCTCGGCGCTGTCGCGTGCGCTGGCCGGCAGGTGCTCGGGCAGCCAGGCGATCAGGCGGTCCATCTCGTCTATCGGGTCGGTCACCGAGGCCAGGTATTGCTTGCTCCAGCGGGCGGTCTGGCGCTCGAAGTAGTTGCCCGGCCTGCCGTAATCGGCCAGGCCCACGGCAGCAACGTCCACGCTGTGCAGCGCCGCGATGACCCGGTTCATCTCGTCGTAGATGGCCGCGCGCTCGCTGCCCGCCGAGCCCGGCAGCGCCTGATCCCACAGCACCCGCCCGTCCATGAACTCCATGATGTAGAAGGCGCGCCCGATGACGGATTCATCGCTGCACAACAGCAGCATCTGCGCCACCGGCACGGCGCTGCCAGCCAGCGCCTGCATGACGAGGTATTCGCGCTCGACAGCGTGCGCAGAGGGCAGCAGCTTGGCAGCCGGGCCGGGTTTGCTGCGCATCACATACGCACTCTGCGGCGTCAGCAATTTGTACGTCGGGTTGGATTGCCCACCTTTGAATTGCTCCACGCTGAGCGGCCCTGCAAAGCCGGGCAGGTGCTGCTGCAGGTAGGCCTGCAGTGCGGCAGTGTCGAAGGCGTGACTGGCGGCCACTGCGCGGGTGCCCGTGAAGGAATCCATCGTGGGTGGTCAGGCTTTCAGCGATCGCCCAGCGCCATCAGCTTTTCGCGCGACAGCACGACCAGCCGCGTCAGCTCCACACGCACCGCGCCTTCGCGTTCGAACCCCTTCAACTCCTGGTTGACGCGCTGGCGTGACGCGCCCAGCAGCTGCGCCAGGTCCTCCTGCGCAAGCGCCAGGCCGATGCGAATTTCTGTGCCCTCGGCCACGCCGTAGCTGCGTGCCAGCAGCAGGATTTGCCGCGCCAGGCGGGCCTGCAACGGGCGCGTGTTGAGGTCCTCGATCTGGTCGAACATCAAGCGCAAGCGGCGGCAGTTCAAGCGCAGCAGCGCGTCGTATAGCTCCACGTGCTGCGCCAGCAGCGATTTGAAGTCGGGCTTGCGCACCACGAGCATGGTCGTCGGGCCGTGGGCGTCGGCGTCGTGCGTGCGCGGAAGGCCGTCGAAGAGCGCGATGTCGCCGAACCAGGTGCCCGGCTCGGCATAGGTCAACGTGACCTGTTTGCCCGACAGCGACACCGAGCTGATGCGCACCGCGCCACTGGCAACACCGCACCATTCTTCGGCCGCCGAGCCGCGTACGGCCAGCGGGTTGCCATCGGCCAAACGCCGCACGACGGCACGCGACAGGATGGCACTCCGGAGCGTGGGAGAAAGCTTGCTGAACCACGCGCCCGACTCGATGTTGTGAAGCTCTTCGATTGTAAGAACCGGGGTATTCATGGCTTGTCTCTGGCGCGACAGGAGAGCGAGCATGCATTGTCATGTGCGGCTTGTGCCGTTGTGCTGTTCGTGCCGTCCTGCCGTCCTGCCGTCCTGCCGTCCTGCCGTCCTGCCGTCCGTGTCGATGGTGTGGTTCGTGTCGTTCGTGCGGCTCATGCGGTCTGCGCTGTTTGCGCCGCGTCCGGTGATGCCCGCGACCTTGTCGATGGCACACCTCAACCTAAGAGACCGCCATGCCCTCAGCCGCCCTGCGCATCCCGTCGCGCCGCGATCACGTCAGTGCCGACGAATGGCGCGCCCGCGTCGATCTGGCCGCGGCCTATCGGCTGGTGGCCTTGTTCGGCTGGGACGACCTCGTCTTCACGCACATCAGCGCGCGTGTGACGGGGCCGGCCGGTGAGCCCACGGACCAGTTCCTGATCAACCCCTACGGTCTGATGTTCGAGGAGATCACGGCGTCCAGCCTGGTCAAGGTCGATGCGCGCGGCGTGAAGCTCGACGACACACCCTTCGATGTCAACCCGGCCGGCTTCACGATCCACAGCGCCGTGCATGGCGCGCGCCACGACGCCGCCTGCGTGCTGCATGTGCACTCGCTCAACGGCATTGCGGTGTCGGCGCAAAGGGGCGGCGTGCTGCCGCTGTCGCAGCAATCGATCTTCGTGCTCAGCGCATTGGGCTATCACGACTACGAAGGCGTGGCGCTGCGCGACGACGAAAAGCCGCGCCTGGTTGCCAGCCTGGGCAGCAACAGCTTTTTGATGCTGCGCAATCATGGCTTGCTGACGGTGGGGCGGACGGTCGCGGATGCTTTCCTGTCGATGTACCTGTTCGAGACCGTCTGCACGATCCAGGTCCGCGCCATGGCCGGGGGTGGCGAGTTGATCCCGATTGCGCCAGACATCGTCGCCACCGCACGGCAGCAGGCGGCTGCTGTCACCAAAGGTTTGGGCGCGCAGCTCACCTGGCCCGGCTTGCTGCGCCGCCTGGACCGGCGCCGCCCCGGTTACGAAAGCTGAATCGGCGTCACCAAAAAGGGCACGAAAGTCTGTGGCTTGCTGCAGTGCCAACGGCCGGTTGGCGCAAGGTCGTCTGCTAGATTTGGTTTTTCCCACGCACCCGTTGCACGATGCCAACAACTAGGCCCTGGCCGGCCCTGTCGATCGGACCTGCCAAAGCCGTAGCCCTGGCCGCCGCGTGGGCGGTGGCCGGCAACGCTGCTGCGGCCGGCATCGGTGCCGGCAGTGCCAGCGCCGTGCTCGGCCAGCCGCTGGACTTCGCGGTGCAGGGGCGGCTCGACGCGGGCGAGCGGCTGACGCCCGAGTGCGTGAGCGCCGAAGTCCCCGCCGGCGACCGCCGCGTGCCGCCGCCGCTGGTGCGTGCGCTGGTCGAGATGACCGGCACCGACACCGCCCGGGTGCGCGTGCAGACGCAGCCGGCCATCGACGAGCCGGTGGTCGGCGTCCAGCTCACGCTGGGCTGCAGCCTGCGCATGACCCGGCGCTACGTGGTGCTGGCCGATCCACCGCCGGTACTTGCACCCGCATCTGTCGCCCCAGTGTCCCTGGCTGCTGCGGCTGTGGCCGCAGCACCGGCGTTTGCAGCGAACCCGGCACCGGTGCCCCCACCAGCGCCGTGGCCTGGCGCCTCTGCCGGCGGCAACGGCGGCGTTGTCGACGGCAGCGCCTTCGCCGCCCCCGGCATGTCGATGCCCGCACCATCGACTGCGCCCGCCGCAGCGCCTGCACCGCGCCCCTTGACTGCCGCCGAGCTGCAAGCACAAGCGCAGCGGCGTGCCGAGCGGCGTGCCGCTCGCGATGCAGCACGCGAAGCCGCCCGCCAGCGCAACGCCCGCCGCGCCGC
>JAJAZC010000123.1 GCA_026785885.1 Rubrivivax sp. | reverse complement strand
GCGCTGGTACAACGATGAGCACCGACACAGCGGCATCCGCTACGTCACCCCTGGCCAGCGTCATTGCGGCGCGGATCACGCCATCCTGGCGGCTCGACACGCGCTGTACCTCGAGGCCCGTGAGCGCAACCCAGCACGGTGGTCAGGCAACACGCGCGACTGGTCGCCGATCGGCGCAGTCACCCTCAACCCCGAGCGCGACTCGGTCGTGGCGGCAGTCTCAAGCGCAGAACTTAGGCAGCCTCTGGCTGCATAAATGAGGCGACAACTACCTTGACGCGCGCCGCGTCAGGCGCCGGCCCAGTTGTCGTGTGTTCATGTCGTCGATCTCCTGGTTCTGTCAGTGGTGGCTTGATCGTCTGTGCCGGCGGTGACGGGCCCATGACACCGCGGCCGGGGTTGCGCGCTGCGCGGGCTTGACGGCCCAGCGGCCCAGCGGCCCAGCGGCTCAGAGACGCAGCAGCCGCGGCACGGGGCTCGGCCGCAATCGAAACGGCTCCGGCATGCCTGAGCCCAGCAGCGGGCGCAGGTAGAGCCTGAACGCATCCGTCACGTCGGTGCCGCTGGCGCTGATGAAATGGTCCTCCATCGTGCGGGTCTTGCCGGCCACCGCGGCCAGTGGCAGCAGCGTGTAGTCGGCCGCATAAGCGCCACTGCGCTGGATGGCCACCGAGCCATCGCGCAGCTCACCGTGGCGGCCCCACATAGCGTACTGAACGGCTTTCTCGCCGACCTCGCGCGCCTCGCGCTGGTCGACATCGCTGACGCAGCCGAGGAAGCTGCGTTGCAGGTAGCCAAAGGTGTCGCCCCGCACACGCTGGATGCCCAGGCTGGCCTTGATCTGATCGCACAGCCTGTCGGCCAGCGCGCCGCTGCCCGACAACTGCACGTTGCCGTGAGCGTCGCGCTCCAGGTCCTTGGTCGCGTCATTGGCGTTGCGCTTTGACAGCTGGGCCAGGATCGGCTGCCCGGCCGCGTCATGGATGCCTTCGCTCACCGCCACGACGCAGCGGCCGAGCCGCTCGTGCACGGCCTTGACGTCGGCCAGAAACTGGTCGACCGTGAACACACGCTCGGGCAGATAGATCAGGTGCGGGCCGTCGTCTGGGTACTTGCGGCTGAGCGCGCTGGCCGCGGTAAGGAACCCGGCGTGGCGGCCCATCACGACGCCGACGTAGACGCCGGGCAGCGCCGCGTTGTCCAGATTGGCGCCGGCAAAAGCCTGGGCCACAAAGCGCGCCGCACTCGGGAAACCCGGCGTGTGGTCGTTGAGCACCAGGTCGTTGTCGATGGTCTTCGGGATGTGGATGCAGCGCAGCGGGTAACCGGCGGCCTGCGCCTGCTCGGCGACGATGCGCACGGTGTCCGACGAATCGTTGCCGCCGATATTGAAAAAGTGCCCGATGGCATGCGCCTTCAGCACCTTGAACATCTCGCGGCAGTAGGCCAAGTCGGGCTTGTCGCGTGTGCTGCCTAAAGCGGCCGCGGGCGTGGCGGCCACGCGCTCCAGGTTCTGGCTGGTCTCCCGCGTCAGGTCGACGAAGTCCTCATCGACGATGCCGCGCACGCCGTGGCGCGCGCCGTAGACACGCTGGATGCCGTGGTGGCGCCGCGCTTCGAGCACGACACCGACCAGGCTCTGGTTGATGACCGCGGTGGGGCCGCCACCCTGGGCGACGAGGATCTTGCCGGAGGACATCTGCTGCTCCTGTTGCGCTGCCGCTGTCATCGTAGCCCCGCCCGGCTGCAAGGCCAGCACAGCACGGCCGCCACAATCCGCGCGCCAGATTCGCCGACCCCCGCATGCACCGCACCCTGTTCGACACGCCCATCGTCAACACCGTACTGCGTGCCGGCTCGGTGGCCTTCTTGAAACTGCGCGGCTGGACTGTGGAAGGTACGCTGCCGCCCGAGGCGCGCAAGAGCGTGCTGATCGCCGCGCCGCACACCAGCAACTGGGACCTGCCCTATACGTTGATGGTCGCCTTCGTGCTGCGCCTGAACATCTACTGGATGGGCAAGGCCAGCCTCTTCCGCTGGCCCTTCGGCCCGCTGATGCGCTGGTTGGGCGGCATCCCCGTGGACCGCGAGCGCAGCACCAATCTGGTCGCCGCTTCAGCGCAGGCCCTGATCAATGCCGACGGCCCGCTGCAACTGGTGGTGCCACCCGAAGGCACGCGCGGCAAGACACGCCACTGGAAGACCGGTTTTTACTTCATCGCCTTGCAGGCCCGCGTGCCGATCATCCTGGCGTACCTGGATTACGCGCAGCGACGCAGCGGGCTGGGCCCGTTGATCATGCCCACCGGCGACGTCGAGGCCGACATGGCTGCGATCAAGACCTTCTACGCGCCGATCCGCGACCGCCAGGCCGATCAGCTCGAAGCCGGTTGAACGGAGCACGGTGACCGCAGCGCTGGTGGCGCAGCGGCCTCGATGCCGTGCGCCAGCGCAGCGCCGTTAAAAGTCGACCACCCGCACGCGGATGCCGCGGGTGGCCAGCAGCGCGCGTGCACGTTCGGCCGCATCGCGCCCGGCGTAAGGCCAGCCGACGACGCGCCAGTCATCACCGACAGCCAGCACCTCCACCGTCAGCGGCAGCGCACTGGCCGCTGGCAGCAGCGCGCGCATGGCCGCGGCGATCTGCTCGCTTTCCGCGCGCGTGCGCAACGGGCGTGTCGACAGCGCAAAGGCGGTGCCGGTGGGGCCAACAACAGCAGCGGTGGCCGGGCGCGGCACGGCGGGCGTGGCCGGCGCGGCGGGTGGGGTTGCGATGGAGCTTGTGGGCGACGGTGCCCGTTGTGGCCCGGGCGCCGTGGGGGACGAAGACGCAGCCGCAGCCGAAGCCGCCGAAGCGGCCGCCTGGGCCGCGCGGCGGCGCGCGTCGATATGCGGTGTCAACGGGGGCAGCTCGACGCGGCCTAGCGTCGGCTGCGCATCCGGTGCG
>JAJAZC010000122.1 GCA_026785885.1 Rubrivivax sp. | reverse complement strand
GGTTGCACGGTTGCACGGTTGCCAAGTTGCCGGGTTACCCGGTTGCCCGTTCGCTTACCCGCTCAGTCGCTCAGTCGCTCAGTCGCTCAGTCGCTCAGTCGCTCAGCCTGTCAAGCGGCTGGGGCCTCACTGGCCCGCTGCGCGGCCAGCACCTCTTCACGCACCGCTTCGGTCAGCTCGGCCTTCAGCGCCACGAAAGCCGGCGTGGTTTTGACGGCGTAGTGCCGCGGGTGCGGCAGCGCAACCGCACGGTCGAGCTTGATGCGGCCCGGCCGCGCGCTCATCACGACGACACGGCCGCCCATGGAGACCGCTTCGTCGATATCGTGGGTGACAAACAGCACGGTCTTGCGTTGCCGCTCCCAGATCGACAGCAGCAGCTCCTGCATCAGCTCACGCGTCTGGTGATCCAGCGCGCCAAAGGGCTCGTCCATCAGCAGCATGCGCGGGTCGTTGGCCAGCGCGCGGGCAATCGCAGTGCGCTGCTGCATGCCGCCAGACAGCTGCTTCGGGTGGTGGTGCTCGAAGCCCTTCAAGCCCACCTGCGCGATGAAGCCGTGCGCAATCTCCAGCTGCTGCGCCGGCGGCAGGCCGCGCTCGCGCAGGCCGAAGCAGACGTTGTCCAACACGGTGAGCCACGGAAACAGCGTGTAGCTTTGAAACACCATGCCGCGGTCTGCGCCCGGGCCGCTGACGCGGCGGCCGTCCAGCAACACCTCACCGGCGGTCGGCGCATCGAGCCCGGCCACGATGCGCAGCAGCGTGCTCTTGCCGCAGCCGCTGGGGCCCAGGATGGTGACGAAGTCGTTCTCGGCGACGTCCAGGTCGGTGGCCTGCAGCGCCAGCGTGCTGCCGAAGCGCCGCTCGACACCGCGCACCGACAGGATGGGTGTGGCCGTCAGCCTGGCTTTGACTTCAGCCGTCAGCCCGTCCATCAGCGCCCCAGCTGTGCCCATGGAAACAGCCGACGGTTGGCCCACTTGAACAGCAGATCACTGACCAGGCCGATGAGGCCGATGACGATGATGCCGAAGATGATCTGATCAGTGGCCAGCAGCGCCTGGCTGTCGGTGATCATGTGGCCGATGCCGCTGCTGGCGCCAATCAACTCGGCCACGATCACGTACGTCCAGGCCCAGCCCAGCACCATGCGCAGCGTCTCTGCGATGTCGGGCGCGGCACCGGGAATCAACACCCGCCGGATCAGCCGCGTGTCCGCCACGCCCAGCGTGTAGGCGGCTTCCACCAGATCGCGCCGTGTGTTGCCCACCGTCACCGCCACCATCAGCACAAGCTGGAAGAAGCTGCCGATGAAGATGACGGCCAGCTTCTGCGCTTCACCGATACCCACCCACAGGATCAACAGCGGAATAAAAGCGCTGGCCGGCAGGTACCGCGCAAAGCTGACGAAGGGCTCGAAGAAAGCCTCGACCGGCTTGTACGCGCCCATCAACACCCCGAGCGGCAGCGCCAGCGCGGCTGCCAGCACAAAGCCGCCGAGTACGCGCCACATCGTCATGCCGATGTCGTACGCAAAGCCCATCTGCGTGAGCAAGACCCAACCCGATCGCAGCATCTGCAGCGGGTCGGCCAGGAAAATCTTGGGCACCAAGCCGCCGAAGGTGACTGCAGCCCACACGGCGACGAAGACGACGAAGAAACTGATGCCCAGCACCACGCGCGCGGCTGGGCTTACGGGCTTCAGCGGTTGCATGGGCTGCATGCCGGCGGGCCGGCATAGGCGACTGGGTCGGCGACTGGGTCGGCGAGTGCATCGGCGCCTGCATCGGCGTCCGCATTGGCGCCGGCCAGCGCGTCTGCTGGCCAGCCCGGCCGGTCGGCGCAGCCGGTGCCCGGCAACTTCATGGCCACGAGCATCGCACCGCGCGGCTCACTTGATGAAGCGCGTGTCGGCCAGCTTGGTGAGATCCGGCACCGACTTGATGATGCCGGCCGACAGCAGCAGATCGGCCGCTTCCTTGCTAAAGCGCGCGTGCTCGCCGGCGAAGAAGGTTTGGTTGGCCGCGCGGTCCTGCCAGCGCAGAAACTTCTGGCTGGCCTCGAAGGCCTCGGCGTTTTGCTTGACGTCGGCACCCATGATTTCGAACGATTTTTTTGGCTCTGCCTGGATCATCGCCAGCGCGTCGAAGTAGCCGTTGGCCAGCGCCTGCGCGGCCTTGGGGTTGTCGGCCAGGAACTTGGGCGTGCAGCCGAAGGTGTCCATCACCATCGGGTAGTCCAGCGTCGTGGCGATGATCTTGGCGGCCTCGGGCTTGTTGCGCACGGCGCTAAGGAAGGGCTCGTAGGTCATCGCTGCATCGAGGTTACCCACGCCGGCAATCATGGCGTTGGCGGCAGCCTGCGGCTCCAGGTTGACGATGGTCACGTCTTTGAGCGTCAGGCCGTTCTTGGCCAACATCCAGGCCAGCGTGAAGTAAGGCGCCGTCCCCGGCGCGCTGGCCGCCACGGTCTTGCCCTTCAAGTCCTTGATGCTGTTGATGCCCGGCTTGACCACCATGCCGTCGGCGCCGTAGCTTTTGTCGAGCTGGAAGATCTGCGTCGTGGCCACGCCGTTGGCATTCCAGACGATCCAGGTTTCCACGGTCGTCGCTGCGCACTGGATATCGCCGCTGGCAATGGCCAGGTGGCGGTCCTTCTGCGGAATCTTCTTGATGCTGACGTCCAGCCCGTGCTTTTTGAACAAGCCGGCTTCGCGCGCCAGCGTCAGCGGCGCAAAGCCGGTCCAGCCGCTGATGCCGACGGCCACCCGGGTGTCCTGCGCCTGGGCGCTGTAGGCCAGCGCGGCGGTGACGGTGGCCAGGCACAGGGTTCTCAGGTGTTTCATGGGCGGTCCTTGCAGTGGGCGGTGGGATGAACGCCGTCTTACGGCGCTGTACGGCGCTGTACGGCGCTGTGCGGCATTTACTTGACGGTGACGGTGATGGTCTGGCTCATGGCCGGGCCATAGCTCTGGTGCGCACCATTGGCGAACTGCGCGGTGAGCGTGTAGCTGCCCGGTGTCAGCGTGACCATGGTCTCAATCTGGCTAGCGCCGAAGTGCAGGTGCTGCGGCGAGAAGGTCACCACAGTGCCCGCAGCCACCGGCGCCTGGTTGATCAGCAGGTGGTGGTGGCCGGTGCCGGCCGTCATGTTGCCGGCCGGCTGCACCGCCATGCCCTGCAGGCCAAAGCGCACCTCGAAGGGGCTGGTCACAGTGGCGCCGTTGGCAGGCTCCAGCAAGCTGACCGATAGCGCGGGCTCGCGCGTGGCGCAGGCCGTGGCCAGCAGCAGCGCGCCGGCAACGAACATCGACGTTACGGGACGGGATGTCGAGCGAAACAGGGAGCGGGGCATGGGTTGGAACAGCACGGTTATGTCTGTGATGTTGTCGAACCTGCCGAAATGGGCGCGCTGATTTTGCACGGCTCAGGCCGGCCGCCACAGCGCCGGCAGGTCGTCCCGCTGACGCAAGAGCTGCGCCAGCCGGCCATCGGCGACACGCGCGGCGGCGGCTTCGATGTCGGGCGCCAGATAGCGGTCGCTGACCATCACGGGGCAAGCCTGCCGCAGCAGCGCGTGGGCTTGCTCCAGCAGCACTGAGCTGCGCAAGGGCCGTAGGAAATCGATGCCTTGCGCGGCGGCCAGCCACTCGATGCCGATGATGTGCGCGACGTTCTGAATCATCGGCTGCAGCCGCCGCGCGGCGAAGGTGGCCATGCTCACGTGGTCCTCCTGGTTGGCGCTGGTGGGCAGGCTGTCGACGCTGGCCGGGTGGGCCAGGCTCTTGTTCTCACTGGCCAGGCTGGCAGCGGTGACGTGGGCAATCATGAAGCCGCTGTTGAGCCCCGCGTCGGGCGTCAGAAACGGCGGCAGCCGCGACACGCTGCTGTCGATCAGCATGGCGATGCGGCGCTCGGCGATGGCACCGACCTCGGCAATCGCGCAGGCCATCGCGTCGGCAGCGAGTGCTACCGGCTCGGCGTGAAAGTTGCCGCCGCTGATGAGCTCCCCCCCGATGCGGCCTGCGGCCGCCGCC
>JAJAZC010000121.1 GCA_026785885.1 Rubrivivax sp. | reverse complement strand
GACCTGGACCTGGACCTGGACCTGGACCTGGACCTGGACCTGGACCTGGACCTGGACCTGGACCTGGACCTGGACCTGGACCTGGACCTGGACCCGCGCATGCGCTGACCGCAGTACCGGCAACCGCTGTTGCGTCTACACGGGCCACTGCACCGCGCCCCGCAACCGGTGCTGCACCGTCGCTGCGCAGCCGCTTCGGCGAAGGGCGCGCAGCACTGGTGGGCGGTGCGCTGACCGGCGCGCTGGCCGGGCTCAAGGCCGATGTGCTCAGCGGCGGCCTGACGATGGGCGCCGGTGCGCTGGCCGGCAGTGTCATTGGCGCTCTGGGTGCGGCCGGCGTGGCGCGCGGCCTCAACGTCGTGCGCGGCACCGACAAACCCTTTGTCGCCTGGAGCGACGACGCGCTGGCGCCCATCGTGCAGGGGCTGCTGGAGAGCTACCTGGCGGTCGCGCATCCGCGGCCGACGGCGCCGCAGCAGCAGCATGCCGCGCTGGCCGCGGCACTGGCGCAGAACCAGGCCGCACTGGCCGCGCTGTGGCGCGCACGCGAGCGCCGGCTGGACAACAGCGGCGAAGCCGAGCGCCTGGCCGCGGCGCTGCAGCCGCTCTTGGCACGCACCGTGCGCCAGACGCTGGGCGGCCCGTGAGCGGCCCGTGAGCGGCTGGTGAGCCGCCGGTGAGCCGCCCGTGAGCCGTACCGAGCGCCCGTAAGGCGCCCGGAACCGGACCCGGCGCCCGTGAGCAGAACCGAGCGCCCGTAAGGCGCCCATCAGCCGCCCATCAGCCGCCCATAAACTCGCCGCGCATGAAGATCCTGATCCTTGGTGCAGGCCGCGTCGGTGAAAGCGTGGCCGAGAGTCTGGTCACCGAGCGCAACGACATCACCTTGATCGACACCAACCCGGCGCGCCTGCGCGATCTGCAGGACCGGCTGGACCTGCGCGCCGTGGTCGGCAACGGCATCCAGCCCAGCGTGCTGCAGGAAGCCGGCATTGCTGACGCCGACATGATCATCGCGTGCGCGCCGCTGGACGAGACCAACCTGGTGGTCTGCAAGATTGCGCACGACCTGTTCAATGTGCCGACGACGGTTGCGCGTGTGCGCAGCCAGGAGTTTGTCGAGGGCAGTGCGCTGCTCGGCAAGACCGGCTTTGCGGTCGACCACACCTTGTGCCCGGAAGCCAGCGTCACGGCCTACATCCGCAAGCTGATCGACTACCCCGAGGCGCTGCAGGTGCTGGAGTTTGCAGGTGGCCTGGTCAGCCTGATCGCCGTGCGCGCGGTGGCCGGCGGGCTGCTGGTGCAGCACACGCTGGCCGAGATTCCGCGCCTGGTGCCGGGCGCGGACATGCGCATCGTCGCCATCTACCGCCAGGACACGGCGCTGCCGGTTCTGCAAGGCAACACGCTGATCCAGGCCGGCGATGAGGTCTTCGTGCTGGCCGCCACCGCGCACATCCGCAACGTGCTGGGCGCGCTGCGCCAGCGCGACAAGCCGGCGCGGCGCGTGATGATTGCCGGCGGCGGCAAGATCGGCCTGCGGCTGGCGCGGCAGCTGCAGGCCGACCACCAGATCAAGATCATCGAGCCGCAGTCCGCGCGTTGCGAGTACCTCGCCACACAGACCGCGGCCGACGTGCTGGTGCTGCAAGGCGACAGCACCGACGGCGAGTTGCTGGCCGACGAGAACGTGCAGGACATGGACCTGTTCTTGGCGCTGACCAGCGACGATGAGGACAACATCATGTCCTGCCTGTTGGCCAAGCGGCTGGGTGCGCGGCGCGTGCTGGCGCTGATCAACCGCCGCGCTTACGCCGAGCTCGTGCAGGGCACGACCATCGACATCGCCATCAATCCCAGCCAGGCCGTGCTGGGCGAGTTGCTGGCCTTTGTACGCCGCGGTGATGTGCGCGCCGTGCACAGCCTGCGCCGCGGCGCCGCCGAGGCGCTGGAAGCGGTGGTGCGTGGTGACCGCAAGACCTGCCGCATGGCCGGCCGGCGCATCGACGAGCTGGCGTTGCCCGCGGGCGCGCAGGTCGGCGCCATCGTGCGCGGTCTGCACCGTGATGACGGCTCCGATACCGGGACCGACACCGGGCCCGAAGTCATCATGGCGCACCACGACACGGTGGTGCAGCGCAACGACCACGTTATCGTCTTCGTGCCGCAGCACGCGATGGTGCGCGAGGTCGAAAAGCTGTTCCAGGTCAGCGCCACGTTCTTGTTCTAGTGCAGTGTTCGATGCTGTGTGGAATTTGAGAAAGCCGATGGATTCGTTCGTCTGGCCAGCCGCAAACCACAGCGATGCCCAGTGGCATCGCGAGGCAGAGCCCGGGCACGAACAGTCCCTGCGGACTGTTCGTGCCTGGCGAAGGGCTGAAGCCCTGCGCGAGCGCGGTCTGCAAGGCTTGCAACAACGCCAGGCGGCCGAAGACGCGGTTTTATGTTCCACACAGTGTCGAACACTGCACTTGATGTCCGGGCGGTACTGACATGGGCACGCTGGCCGTCGTTGCACTGGTGGGCCGCATGGTGCTGTTGTTTGCGCTGCTGATGCTGGTGCCGCTGGCCTTTGCGCTGATCGGCCAAGACGCAGCGCAGCGCGACTTCGCCACCGCGATACTGCTGACGCTGCTGTGTGGCGCAGCGCTCACCGCGCTGACCTGGCGCTTCAGGCGCGAGCTGCAGCCGCGCGACGGCTTTGTGCTGGTCACGCTGACCTGGCTGGTGCTGCCGCTGTTCGGCGCGCTGCCGCTGTGGCTCGCGGTGCCGGGCTTGAGCGCCACCGACGCCTACTTCGAGGCCATGTCGGCCTTCACCGCCACCGGCGCCACGGCCATCGCCGGGTTGGATGCGCTGCCGCTGTCGGTCAACGTTTGGCGCTGTTTCATGACCTGGGTCGGCGGCCTGGGCATAGTGATCCTGGCGGTGGCCATCCTGCCGCTGCTGGGCGTCGGCGGCTCGCAGCTGTACAAGACCGAGGCCTCCGGCCCGCTGAAGGATCAGAAGCTGACGCCGCGCATCGCCGACACCGCGCGCGCCATCTGGGGCACCTACGGCGTGTTGTCGATCACCTGCTTCCTGGCTTACCGCGCCGCCGGCATGAACTGGGTCGACGCCTTTTTGCACATGTGCAGCACCGTGAGCCTGGGCGGCTTTTCGCGCTACGACGCCAGCTTCGGCCACTGGAATTCACCGCTGATCGAAGCCGTGGCCATCGTCTTCATGGTCTTGTCGGGCATTGGCCTGGTCACGTACTTCATGGCCTGGCGCGCGCGCTCGGCGCTGCGCCTGTGGCACAACGTCGAGGCGCGCGCCTTTGTGGCGGTGCTGGCCGGCAGCATCGCGCTGATCACGACCTTTCTGGTGCTGAGCGGTGAATACGCAAGCTGGGGCAACGCGCTGCGCCACACCGCCTTCCACGTTGTCTCGGTGGCCACCACCGCCGGCTACGCCACGCACGACTACGCGCAGTGGCCGTTGTTCGCGTCACTGTTGATGATCTTGTTGGGTTGCTTCGCCACCTGCGCCGGCAGCACCGGCGGCGGCATCAAGATGATCCGCATGCTGCTGCTGATAAAGCAGGCGCAGCGCGAGCTGGTGCGCATCGTGCACCCGAGCGTGGTCAACCCGGTGGTGCTGGGTGGCAATGCCGTCGGCGACCGTGTGATGCAAAGCGTGATCGCTTTCATGATGGCCTATGGCGCCACGCTGGTGACGCTGACGATGCTGATGCTGTTCAGCGGGCTGGATGCCGTGACGGCTTTCACCGCCGTGCTGGCCTGCGTCAACAACATCGGGCCCGGGCTCGGCGATGTCGGCCCGGCCGTCAACTACGGCAGCCTGAGCGACTTCCAGACCTGGGTCTGCACCTTCGCGATGATGCTGGGCCGGCTGGAGCTGCTCAGCGTGCTGGTGTTGCTGACGCCGCAGTTCTGGCGGCGTTGAGTCCGCGCCATTGAGTCCGCGCCATTGAGTCGGCGCGATTCACCAGCTGCCCGCTGCGGGCTGGTTGATATCCTCGCTCGCCAAACTGGAGAGCGCTGCTGTGAAGACCTTGTTTGCCTGCCTGTCCGCTGCTGTTGTGGGTGCTGCGGCCGTGTGGCCGTTGGCCGCATCCGCCCAACCCGCGTGGCCCAACAAGCCGCTGCGCCTGGTGGTGCCGTTTCCGGCCGGTGGCGCCCCCGACATCATCGGTCGCACGCAGGCGCAGCAGCTGTCGGCAGCGCTCGGCCAGCAGGTCGTGGTCGACAACAACCCCGGCGCCGGCGGCACCATCGGCGCCGACCTGGCGGCAAAGGCCGCACCCGACGGCTACACGGTGCTGATGTCCACCAGCTCCACGCATTCCATCGGGCCGGCGCTGAACGCGCGCATGCCGTACGACGCGTTCAAGGACTTCATGCCGGTGGCCCACGTGGCCAATGCGCCCAGCGTGCTCGTGGTGGGCCAGAACGCACCGTGGCGCACGGCACAGGATTTGATCGCGGCGGTGAAGGCCAGCCCCGGCAAATACAACTACGGCTCCAGCGGCATCGGCACCTATCCGCATCTGTCGGCCGAGATGTTCAAGTGGCGCGCCGGAGGCCTCTTCGTCGTGCACATCCCGTACCGCGGCACCGGGCTCGTACTGACCGATCTGATGGCCGGCCAGATCGGCTTCCTGATGGACAGCGCGGTGTCGGCGCAATCGCACATCCGTGACGGCAAGATCCGCGCGTTGGCGGTCAGCGGCAGCAAGCGCTCAGCCGCGCTGCCCACCGTGCCGACCTTCGCCGAGATCGGCGTGCCGGGCATGGAATTCAGCAACTGGTTCGGCATCTTTGCGCCGGCCGGCACGCCGGCCGACATCGTGCAGCGCCTGAACCGCGAGCTGAACACCATCGTGCGTGCACCCGACGTGGCCGAGCGGCTGGACAAGCTCGGGGCAGAGCCCGTCGTTAGCACGCCGGAGCAGTTTGCCAAGACCTACCGCGACGAGTACACGAGCTGGAAAGCCGTGATTCAGCGCGCCGGTATCCGTGCCGAGTGAGGTGCCGAGTGAGCGCGCCCATCAAGATCAACATTAACCAGAGACACGCCATGCGCATCACCCCTTGCACCCGCCGCGTTTTCCAAGCCACCTTGCTGGGCCTGGCGCTGGCCTGCTGCGGCGTTGCCCACGCGCAGACCGCGCCCTGGCCGAGCAAGCCGGTGAAGCTGCTCGTCGGCTTCCCCGGCGGCAGCACGCCCGACATCGCAGCGCGTGCGCTGGCCGATGCGCTGGCCAAAACCTGGGGCCAGCCGGTGGTGGTCGACAACCGGCCCGGTGCTTCTGGCAACGTTGCAGCCGACGCGGTGGCCAAGAGCAGCGACGACCACACGCTGGGCGTCGTCATCAACGGCAACCTGACCTCGGCCAAACAGCTCAACCCCAAGTTGCCGTACGACCCGGCCAAGGACTTCAGCCTGATCAGCCTGATCGCCACTGCGCCGCTGGTGCTGGTGACGCCGGCCGATCAGCCGCAGAGCGCGGCTTTCGTCGCCGCGGCGCGCGCAGCGGGCGACAAGTGGAGCTATGGCTCGGTCGGCATCGGCTCGGTCGGGCACCTGGGCATGGAGCTGGTGAAGGCTGCCGTTCAGAACACAAGCGGCGCAGGCAGCGGCACCGTCACCGGCAGCACAAGCGCGCCGAACACCGGCGCGGTGCACGTGCCCTACAACGGCAACCCCGCGGTGCTGACGGCCATGTTGAGCGGACAGATTCAGATGGCGCTGGTGCCGCCGGGCCTGGCGCTGGCGCAAGTCAAGGCCGGCAAGCTGCACGCCATCGGCCTGACGGGCCCGCGCAGCGCGCTGGCGCCGGAGGTTGCACCGCTGGCTGACAGCGGCCTGAAGATGGCGCCGCTGGAAGTTTGGACCGCGCTCGTCGGCCCGGCCAACCTCAGCAAGGCCGCTCTGGAGCGCCTGGCGCGCGACGTGCCCGCCACGCTGCGCGAAGCAGAGACCCGCGCGCGCTTGTTCACCGGCGGCTGGGACGTGCAGGCCATCAGCGCAGAAGGGCTGGCCGCGCGTTCACCCAGCGACGCTCTGGCCGCGCGCGTGGCCAGTGAGGCGCGGCTGCTCGGCGACATCATCACCAGCCGCGGCATCAAGCTGGAATGAGTGCTTGACGAGCCGCTGACCCAAGCCGTTGCCGAGCCCGCACGGCACACGCCGGTCTTCGGCACCTACGACGTGCTGGTGGTCGGCGGCGGCCCGGCCGGCCTGGCTGCCGCCGTCAGCGCCGCGCGCCACGGTGCCAGCACGCTGCTGCTGGAACGCTACGGCTTTCTCGGCGGCATGGGCACGGCCGGCGGCGTCACCAACTTCGCCGGCCTGTACGGCAAGCGCGGCGGCGTCATGCAGCCGCTGGTGCGCGGCGTGGCCGACGCGCTGCTCGCGCGTATCGATGCGCTCGGCGGACTCAACACCCCGCAGGACGCGCTGCAGGGCCGCATCCGCGTCCGCAGCTACGACGTCGCGGCCTACAAATGTGCAGCCGACGCTTGGTTGATCGACGCCGGTGTGCAGCTGCTGCTGCACGCGTTGGCGGTGGCGGTCGTCAAGGACCCTGCAGGTGCCATCGACGCGGTAATCGTCGAGACCCGCTCCGGCCGCCAGGCCATCCGCGCGCGCCAGGTCATCGACGCAAGCGGCGATGCCGATATCGCCCACCACGCCGGTGTGCCCTACGCTTTAGGCGACGGCCACGGCAACGCGCTGTACCCGAGCACGATGTTCCGCATCGGCAACGTCGACGCAGCACGCGCGCAGGCCGCCATCGGCAGTTTCGGCGCCATCGACGCGCTGATGGACGCAGCAGCCGATCGCTACAGCTTCCCGCGCCGCGGTGCCATCCTCCGGCCGCAGCGCAACCCACGCGAATGGCGCGCCAACGTCACGCAGCTGCGCAATGCGCAAGGCCAGGCGGCCGACGCTACCGATGCACGCCAGCTCAGCGCGGCTGAGGTCGAAGGCCGGCGCCAGATCGTCGAGTTCATGCGCTTTGTGCGCGCCGAGGTGCCGGGTTTCGAGGCCGCGGAGATCAGCGAAATTGCAGCGCAAGTCGGCATCCGCGAATCGCGCCGTGTGCACTGCCAACACATGTTGAGTGGCGACGAGGTGCTGCAAGGCGCGCGCTTCGACGACAGCATCGGCCTCAATGCCTGGCCGCTGGAGCAGCACGTGGCCGGACGTATCGAATGGGGCTTTGCGCACGACGCCGACAACGCCTTCAACACGCTGCCTTGGCGCATGCTGGTGCCGCTGGCCGTGCCCAACTTGCTGATGGCCGGGCGCTGCGCCGGCATGCAGCACCTGGGCCAAAGCGCAGCACGCGCCAGTGGTGCGTGCTTCGTGATGGGGCAGGCGGCAGGCACTGCAGCGGCGCTGCGGGTGCGGGGCGCTTTCAGCATCGCCGAGCTGCAGCGGCGGCTGCTTGCCGATGGTGCGGAATTGGGGGCTGGGCTAAGTCCGGCAGACCCTGCAATCCGCGGGGCAAGCTGATGCCCGCACCATAGCGAACCATCGTCTTGACCATGCTCCCTCGATCCATCCAATTTATGGATGCGATTCGAGTGGGACCCCGCAAAGGCTGCGTCGAACGCGAGGAATCACCACGTCACCTTCGAAGTGGCCAAGACCGTTTTCATGACGACTTCGCAATTCAGTTTCTCGACGATGAGCACTCTTCGCATGACGACCGCTTCCTTTTGCTGGGCTTGAGTTCAGACGCCAAACTTCTTTTGGTGTGCCACTGCGAGACAGAAGATGGGGACGTCATCCGCATCATTTACGCCCGCAAAGCCACGGTTACCGAGGCTCGGCACTACCGAGGTAGATAAATGAAAACGGAATACAACTTGTCCAAAATGAAGTCGCGTCCCAACCCGTACGCCTCAAAGCTCAAGAAGTCGGTGACCATGCGCCTGTCCGAGGATGTGGTTCAGTACTCCAAGAGCATGGCCGCCGAGGCGGGCGTGCTTTACCAGAGCCTCGTCAACCTGTACTTGAGAGACTGCCTTGCACAAAATCGCAAGGTCGAGATCAAGTGGCCGAGCAATTCCTGAGAGCGCTTGCACGCGGCCTCGCCCAGCCCATGTCGTCCATGAAAACCGTCCGCCAACTCGTCGACGAAGCGCTGCGCGAGGTGCAGACGATTGGCTTGTCCGAAGCGCAAGCGCTGCTGCCCGATCCCGACGCGCTGTTCGTCGACATCCGCGACGTGCGCGAGTTGCAGCGCGAGGGTGGCATCCCCGGCGCCTTTCATGCACCGCGCGGCGTGCTGGAGTTCTGGGTCGATCCGCACAGCGACTACTTCAAGCCGGTGTTCGGCCAAGGCCGGCGCGTCGTGCTGTTTTGCGCCGCCGGCTGGCGCTCGGCGCTGGCAGCCAAGACGCTGCAGGACATGGGGCTGCAGCGGGTGTGCCATGTCGACGGCGGCTTCAGCGCCTGGCGCGCGGCTGGTGCGCCGGTGGTGCTGCCGGATACCGGGCCCACCGCGGGATCTTGACGGTGCAGTCGCTGCGGCTGTTGGGCGCGCTTGCCAGACCCCCGCCGCGTCGCGGCCCCAACCTAGAATCGATTGACGTTAACGTCAACCAGGCCGCGAGAGCCTGACCGGCCAGCCGAGGAGACCCCCGCCCATGCCCGCGCTTACGTCCAAACTCAACCCGCGCTCCGAGGCATTCAAGGCCGGTGCGGCTTCGATGCGCGGGCTGATTGACGACCTCAACGCGAAGCTGGCGCAGATCGCGCTGGGCGGTGGCGAAGCAGCGCGCGCCAAGCACACTGCGCGCGGCAAGCTGCTGCCGCGCGAGCGGGTGGAAATGCTGCTGGACCCCGACACGCCGTTCCTGGAGCTGGCGCCGCTGGCCGCGCTGGACCTCTACGACAACGCCGCGCCCGGCGCGGGTTTGATTACCGGCATCGGGCGTGTCAGCGGTGTCGAGTGCCTGATCGTGTGCAACGACGCCACCGTCAAGGGCGGCACCTACTACCCGCTGACGGTGAAAAAACACCTGCGCGCGCAAGAGGTGGCGCAGCAAAACCGGCTGCCCTGCATCTACTTGGTCGACAGCGGCGGCGCCAACCTGCCCAACCAGGACGAGGTCTTTCCGGACCGCGATCACTTCGGCCGCATCTTCTACAACCAGGCGCAGATGTCGTCGCTGGGCATTCCGCAGATCGCCGTCGTCATGGGCTCTTGCACGGCCGGCGGCGCGTACGTGCCGGCGATGAGCGACGAAGCCATCATCGTCAAGAACCAGGGCACCATCTTTCTCGGCGGCCCTCCACTGGTAAAGGCCGCCACGGGTGAGGTCGTGAGTGCTGAAGACCTGGGCGGCGGTGATGTGCACACGCGACTGTCGGGTGTGGCCGACCACCTGGCCGAGAACGACCTGCACGCGCTGGCCATTGCGCGCGCCAGTGTGGCCAACCTCAACTGGCGCAAACCCGATCAGTTGCTGCGCGTGCCGCCGCGGGCGCCGCTGTTCGATGCGGCTGAGCTGCACGGCGTAATCCCGAGCGACCCGCGCAAACCCTTCGATGTGCGCGAAATCATCGCGCGGCTGGTCGACGGCAGCGAGTTCGATGAATTCAAGGCCCGTTACGGCGCCACGCTGGTGACGGGTTTTGCGCACATCGAAGGTTTGCCGGTGGGCATCATCGCCAACAACGGCATCCTGTTCGGTGAGAGCGCGCAAAAGGGCGCGCACTTCATCGAGCTGTGCTGCCAGCGCCGCGTGCCGCTGATCTTCTTGCAGAACATTACCGGCTTCATGGTCGGAAAGAAGGCCGAGAACGACGGCATTGCCAAACACGGCGCCAAGATGGTGACGGCGGTGGCCACCGCCACGGTGCCAAAGCTAACCGTCATCATCGGCGGCAGTTTCGGCGCCGGCAATTACGGCATGTGTGGCCGCGCGTACAGCCCGCGCTTCTTGTGGATGTGGCCCAACGCGCGCATCAGCGTGATGGGCGGCGAGCAGGCCGCAGGTGTGTTGGCCACCGTCAAGCGTGACGGTATCGAAGCCAAAGGCGGCCGCTGGACTGCTGATGAAGAAGCCGCGTTCAAGGCGCCGATCCTGAAGCAGTTCGAGCACCAGGCGCACCCGTACTACGCCAGCGCGCGCCTGTGGGACGACGGCGTCATCGACCCGGCCGACACGCGCCGTGTGCTCGCTTTGGGCTTGAGCGCAAGCCTCAACGCGCCGATCCCGGACTGCCCGCGATTCGGCATCTTTCGCATGTGAATTCGCATGTCACCTGCATGCGGAACACCCGATCAACCTTTGAGGCTGCGCCCGCTGTGATCGACATCCGCCCGCTCGCCGCGCGCGATTCGCTGGAGGCGCTGAACGCGTTGCTGCACCGCGCCTACGCGCTGCTGGCCGCGCAGGGTCTGAACTTCGTCGCCGCAACGCAGGGTGCCGAGGTGACACGCCGGCGGGTGGCCGAAGGCCAGTGCCTCGTGGCCGATGCCGGCGGCAGCGTCGTCGGCACGGTCACGGTGTGCGGCCCCTACGACATCGACAGCGCACCCTGGACTGCTGACGTGCCCTGGTTCCGCGACCCCGACACCGCGCACTTCCACCAGTTTGCGGTCGACCCGGCCACGCAGGGCCGTGGTGTGGGCCGTCGGCTCGTCGAAGCCTGCGAACGCTGGGCGCGCAAGAACGGCTACCGCCGCATGGCGCTGGATACCGCCGAGCCAGCCGATGCCTTGCGCGCGCTGTACCGCCACCTGGGTTACGGCGATGTCGGCAGCGTGCAGTGGCAGGGCCGCGCCTACCGCAGCGTGATCATGCTCAAGGGCCTGGACCGCTCACCGCTGCGCGACCATCTGCAGACGCTGGCGCGCTACAACCGCTGGGCCACGCAACATCTGTACGAGCACGTGGACGCACTGCCGGACGCCGACTACCGGCGCGACGCGGGCCTGTTCTTCACGAGCATCCACGGCACACTGAATCACCTGCTGCTGGCCGAGCACCTGTTGTGGTTTGCGCGTTTTGCCGAAGGCCGCTCCGAAGCACTGGCGCTGGACTCCGAGGCCGAGGCCGACCGCGTGCGCTTGCGACAGCGCCTGCTCGACGGTGCGCTGGCCTGGACACCGCTGATCGAGGTCTGTCCCGAAGGCCGGCTGGCCGGCACGCTGGCCTACACCCGCACCGACGGCCAGCCCATGGAGCTGCCTTTTGCGGCCACGCTGGCGCACGTTTTCAACCACGGCATTCACCACCGCGGGCAGATCACAGCCGCGCTGACGGCGATGGGCCGGCCCTGCCCGGAGTTGGACATGGTGCCAATGCTGCAGCAGGACCAGACGCCACAGACGCAGACGCAGATGCAGACGCAGACGCAGACGCAGATGCAGATGCAGACGCAGATGCAGACGCAGATGCAGATGCAGATGCAGATGCAGATGCAGATGCGGACACAAATTCAGACGCAGCCACAGCCACAGCCACAACCCCAGCCACAGCCACAGCCACAGCCACAGCCACAGCCACAAACGCAGTCGCACACGAACACGAACATGCAGGCGCAGCGATGAGCACAACGCTGGACATCCGCCGCACCAGCGCGCATGTCGCCGAGGTCTGGCTGAACCGCCCCGACGTCCGCAACGCCTTCAACGACGGCGTCATCGCCGAGCTGACGGCCGCTTTCACGATGCTGGGTGCCGACCGTGATCTGCGCGCCATCGTGCTGGGTGGGCACGGCAAAGCCTTTTGCGCCGGCGCCGATCTGGCCTGGATGCGCCGCATGGCCGACTACGACTGGCAGCAGAACCACGCCGATGCCTCGGCGCTGGCGCAGATGCTGTGGACGCTGGCGACCTGCCCGGTGCCGCTGGTCGGCCGCATCCAGGGTGACTGTTATGCCGGTGGTGTCGGCCTGGCTGCCGTGTGCGATGTGCTGGTGGCCGCCGAGGGCGCGCACTTCTGCTTGAGCGAAGCGCGGCTCGGTTTGCTGCCGGCCACCATCGGCCCCTATGTCGTACGCGCTTTGGGCGTGCAGGCTTCGCGCCGCTACTTCCTTACCGCCGAGCGCTTCAGCGCTGCGCAGGCGCAGGTTCTGGGCTTGGTGCACGAGGTCGCGGCGGCCGATCGATTGGACAGCACGGTCGCCGGCATCGTCAGCGCGCTGGTGGCCAACGGGCCGGCCGCGGTGCGGGCCTGCAAACGTCTGGTGCAGGACATCGAAGGCCGCGCCATCGACGCCGCGCTGCGCGACGAGACGGCCCGCCGCATCGCCGACATCCGTGCCAGCGACGAAGGGCGCGAAGGCGTCAAAGCCTTTCTCGACAAACGTGAGCCCGGCTGGCGATGAACATCGGCAGTGCGCTCGATGTGTCCGCATTGGCCGCGATGGCCGCTGCACTCGGCTGGGCCAGCGGGCTGCGGCTGTATGCGGTGGTCTTCATCACCGGCCTGGTGGGCACCCTGGGCTGGGTGCCGCTACCCGCCGGCTTGCAGGTGCTGCAGAACCCCTGGGTGCTGGGCGCCAGCGGGCTGATGCTGATGGTGGAATTTGTTGCCGACAAGATTCCTTTCGTCGATTCCCTGTGGGACACCGTGCACACCGTGATCCGCATACCCGCGGGTGCAGCGCTGGCAGCCGGCGCCTTCGGGGGCCTGGGTGGTGACTCTGCCAGCTGGGCGCTGATCGCTGCACTCGCCGGCGGCACGCTGGCGGCCACGTCGCACACCGCCAAGATCACCTCGCGAGCAGCGGTCAACACATCGCCGGAGCCGTTTTCCAACATTGCAATGTCGCTGGCCGGCGATGCCGCGGTGCCGGTGATGCTGTGGCTGGCCTACGAGCACCCGGCCTGGTTCTGGCCGCTCTTGGTGGTGATGGTGCTGATCGCGCTCACCACCATCGTCGTGCTGTTCAAAGTGCTGCGCGCGCTGCTGCGGCGGCTGTTCAAACCCAGCCCGGCGGCGGCTTGAAGGACGTGCCATGTTCACGAAGATACTGATCGCCAACCGCGGTGAAATTGCCTGCCGCGTGGCAGCCACGGCCCGCCGCCTCGGCGTGCGCACGGTGGCGGTGTACTCCGACGCCGACGCGCAAGCGCGCCACGTGCGCGCCTGCGATGAAGCCGTGCGCGTCGGCAGCAACGCGCCGCGCGACAGCTACCTGGTGATGCACCGCATCATCGAAGCCGCGCAGGCCACAGGGGCGCAGGCCGTGCATCCAGGCTACGGCTTCTTGAGCGAGAACGAGGTTTTCGCGCGCGCCTGCGCTGCCGCCGGCCTGGTCTTCGTCGGCCCGCCGCCCGAAGCCATTGCGGCCATGGGCAGCAAGAGCGCAGCCAAGTCGCTGATGGCCCAAGCCGGCGTGCCGCTGGTGCCCGGCTACCACGGCGGCAACAACGAGCCGGCCTTCCTGGCCGCGCAGGCCGCGCAGATCGGCTACCCGGTGCTGATCAAGGCAAGTGCGGGTGGCGGTGGCAAGGGCATGCGGCGTGTCGACCGGGCCAGCGATTTCATCGCCGCACTGGCTGCCTGCCAGCGCGAGGCGCTGAATAGCTTCGGCGATCAACACGTGCTTGTCGAGCGTTATGTGCGGCGGCCGCGGCACATCGAGATTCAGGTCTTCGGTGATGCGCACGGCCACTGCATCCACCTCTTCGAGCGCGACTGCAGCGTGCAGCGCCGCCACCAGAAAGTGCTGGAAGAAGCGCCCGCACCCGGCATCAGCGCCGAGCGCCGTGCCGAGATGGGCGCCGCTGCGGTGGCTGCCGCGCGCGCGGTGGGCTATGTCGGCGCCGGCACGGTGGAGTTCATCGCCGAGCCTGCCGATGACGGCGGCAATAGCAGCGACAACAGCGACAGCAGCGACAGCAGCGACCTGCGCTTTTACTTCATGGAGATGAACACGCGGCTGCAGGTCGAGCACCCGGTGACGGAAGCCATCACCGGGCTGGACCTCGTCGAGTGGCAATTGCGCGTGGCCGCCGGCGAGCCGCTGCCCCTGCGTCAAGACCAGCTCACGATGCGCGGCCACGCGATCGAAGCGCGCATCTGCGCCGAAAACCCGGATGCCAACTTTCTGCCCGCCACCGGCACGCTGCATATCGCACGCTGGCCGCAGCACGTGGCCTTCGAGCGCAGCGATGCGCTGCCGCGTGTGGACAGCGGCGTGCGCGAAGGCGATGCGATCAGCCCGCACTACGACAGCATGATTGCCAAGCTCGTGGTCTGGGGCGAAGACCGCGCGCAAGCGCTGGCGCGGCTGGCCACGGCACTGGCCGGCACGCACATCATGGGCCTGGCCACCAACGTCGCTTTCCTGCGCCGTGTGGTCGCGAGCCGGGCTTTCGCCAGCGCCGATCTGGATACCGCGTTGATCGAGCGCGAACACGCGGCGCTGTTCGAAGTGCCGCCGCTTGCCGCGGCCTGGGCTGCCGCCGGTGTGGCCGCACACCGCCTGGCCGCCGAGGCGGCGCTGCAGGACGCCGACCCCTGGAGCCGGCGCGACGGCTGGCGGCTGCATGGCGGTGCGCAGCGCCGGCTCGATCTGGTGGCTGAAGGCGAGCCGGCGCAGCCAACGCTGCACGCGACGCTGACGCGGCTGCACGACGGCGCCACGCGGCTGCAGATCGATGGCCAGAGCTGGCCGCTGATGACGCAGCTGCTGGGCGACGCGCGCTTCGACGTGCAATTGGGCGACGACCGCCGCACGCTGGCTGTGTACGCGCATGGTGACCGTTATGCCGTGTTCGCGCCCCAGGGCAGCGCGCTGCTGGCGCGGTTCGATCCGATTGCGCATGCCGGCGACAGCGCTCAGGAGGCGGGCCGCCTGACCGCGCCGATGCCGGGCAAGGTCGTGTCCTTTCTGGTCCGCGCCGGTGACCGCGTGCAGCGCGGCCAGGCGCTGGCGGTGATGGAGGCGATGAAGATGGAGCACACCATCAGCGCGCCGCACGACGGCGTGATCGAAGAGCTGTTGTACGGCGTGGGCGACCAGGTGCCCGAAGGCGGGGCGCTGTTGCGGCTGGGCGCCGTGGACGCCGCCGTATCAGCCGCAGCCGCGCCATGACCCCGGGCGCGGCCCCCCACCACGTGTCCCTGTAGGCTTGACCAGATGATTCCCGACCACGTCACCCTCGTCGATGTCGGCCCGCGCGACGGGCTGCAAAACGAAGCCCAGGTCGTAGCCGCTGCAGACAAGATCGCGCTGGTTCACGCTCTGCAGGCCGCCGGCTGCCGAGAGATCGAAGTCACCAGCTTCGTGAGCCCGAAGTGGGTGCCGCAGATGGCCGACAACGCCCAGGTGCTGGCCGGCATCCAGCGCCGGCCCGGTGTGCGCTATGCCGTGCTGACGCCCAACCTGCAGGGCCTGCAGGCGGCGCTGGCGCTGCCACGCGCGCGCTGGCCCGACGAGTTCGTCGTCTTCGGCGCGGCGAGTGAAGCATTCAGCCAACGCAACATCAACTGCAGCATCGAGGTGAGCCTGCAGCGCTTTGCGCCGGTGGTGGCCGCTGCGCACGAAGCCGGGCTCAAGGTGCGCGGCGCGGTGTCCTGCGCGCTCGGCTGCCCTTACCAGGGCGCGGTGACGCCGGATGAGGTCGAGCACGTGGTGCGCCTGATGAAGCAGATCGGCGTCGACCACTGCGGCATTGCCGACACCATCGGCGTGGGCACGCCGCGCGCCGTGCAGGCAGCCATCGAGCGGGCCTTGAAGCACTACCCGGTGGGCGAGGTCAGCGGCCATTTCCACGACACCTACGGCCAGGCGCTGGCCAACATCCTGGCCTGCCTGCAGATGGGTCTGCACACCTTCGACACCAGCATCGCCGGCCTCGGCGGCTGCCCCTACGCCAAAGGCGCAACCGGCAACGTGGCGACTGAAGACGTGGTCTTCATGCTGCACGGCATGGGCATAGCCACCGGGCTGGACCTCGACCTGCTGGTCGACGCTGCAGCCGCCATCAGCACCGTGCTGGGCCGCGCGCCGGTGTCACACGTCAGCCGTGCGGTGCTGGCCAAGCGCGCTGCGGCAGCGCAGGTTGCGGTGTCGTGAGCGGAGCAGTCGCCAGCCCCTGCATCGACGTGTGCCGCGTCGACACGGCCACCGGCTGGTGCGAAGGCTGCCTGCGCACGCTGGACGAGATCGGTGTCTGGTCGCTGCTGGACGACGATGAAAAGCGCGTCGTGTGGCGCCAGTTGGCCGAGCGCCGTGTGCAGTGGCGCCGCCTGCACCCGGCCGAAGCCGCGCCAGGCACCCAGCGCAGCGGCGGCACCGCGGGCTGATCGAGACTGGCGAACCGGCGCGCAGAAAGCGGCAAACGGGCTGACGAGACATCGCATGAAACACATCGTCTTCCACTTCGACGTCATCTCGCCTTACGTGCACCTGGCTTTCCACCGCCTGCCGCAGGTGCTGGAAGATTGCAGCTACGCGGTCGAATACCGGCCGCTGCTGTTTGCCGCGCTGCTCAAGGCGCACGCACACAAGGGCCCGGCCGAGATCGAGCCCAAGCGCGCGTGGATCTTTCGCCATGTGTATTGGCTGGCGCAGCAACACGGCATCGCGCTGCAAACGCCGGCCCAGCACCCGTTCAACCCACTGCCCATCCTGCGTCTGCTGCTCGCTGCCGGGCCCAATCGCCGCACCGTCGAAGCTGCGCTGGCGCACGTGTGGCAGGGCGGGCTGGATGCGCTGGACCCAGAACGTCTGGCCACGCTGCGCGACACGCTGGCACCCGCGCGCGACCCCGACGGCACCGATGTCAAAGCCGAGTTGCGCAGCCACACCGACGCCGCTGTGGCGGCCGGCTTGTTCGGTGTGCCGACGCTGGAGCTGGATGGCCGTTTGTACTGGGGCCTGGAGAGCCTGCCCATGCTGCGCGATGCACTGCTCGGCGGCGCCTGGTCCGCCGGGCCGGCGTGGGATGCGGCGGGTGCGGCGCCTCAGGGTGTCGTGCGCCCGGCCTGATGCCAGCGCTGGGACCAGCGCGCAGCGCGCCGGGTCGATCAAAGCGGAAAGTTGTGAACCTTGGGGGTTAGGCCGCAACGGTGGCCAGGTAGTCTGCGGGTCCCTTTCGTCACCCCAAGCCCCTTGCCATGAAGTTTGCTACCCGCGCTGCCACCGTGCTCACCGCAGTTGTGAGCCTGTCCGCCTGCGCCACGATCTTCAACGGCCAGACGCAGCCGGTGTCCTTCCAGAGCGTGCCTGAGGGTGCCGCGATCACGGTTACCAACCGCGCTGGCGAAAAGGTCCACAGCGGCATGACGCCGGTGTCGCTGACGCTCAAGCGCGGCGCCGGTTACTTCAAGTCCGAAACCTACACCGTCAGCTACAGCAAAGACGGCTTCGCGCCGCAAGAGATCACCGTCACCGGCACGATGAGCGGCTGGTACATCGGCAACATCCTCTTCGGCGGCTTCATCGGCATGCTGGCCGTGGACCCGGTGACCGGGGCGATGTACTACTTTCCCGATGCGGTCAACGCACAGCTGCAGGCGTCTGCGCCAAAGACCAGCGGCGCGCAGACGCTGCAGCTGCAGCTGGTGTCGACGGCTTCGCTGACGCCGGCGCAGCTGCAACAGGCGCAGCCGCTGCCCGCCGTGCGCTGACCAGCTGGTGCGCTGTCGCTTGTGTTGACGGCAACCTCGGCCTCCAGCTGCTGCAGGCAGCGTAGGCGCGGGCAGCCGCTGTAGCGCTCGCGCAGCGCGGCTTGCAGCGCTTCGCTCGATGTCACCGTGGTGCAGGCGCAATGCGCCGGCCCGGCCGCGCCGCAAGTGAAACTGCCGCCGCAGCGCGGGCAGCGGTAGGGCGCCAGAGGCAACGCCGCGGGGCTTACGGGGTCGGCTGCGGCGTTCACCGTGCGAAGAGTCCCTGGTGCCGCTCGCGCAACAGACTCTTCTGCACCTTGCCCATGGCGTTGCGCGGCAGGTCGGGCGCCACCTCCACCAGCTTGGGCACCTTGAAGTTGGCGATCCGGCCTTTGAGCCGGGCGGCGATGTCGGCGCCGTTCAACGTGGCGCCGGCTTTGGGCACCACCACCGCCACCACGGCCTCGCCGAAGTCGGGGTGCGGCACGCCCACCACCGCGCTCTCGGCCACGCCGGGCATGTCGTTGATGAAGCCCTCGATCTCGGCCGGGTAGACGTTGTAGCCGCCGGTGATGATGAGGTCCTTGCTGCGGCCGACGATGGTGACCCCGCCGTCGGCGCTGATCTGGCCCACGTCGCCGGTCTTGAACCAGCCGTCGGCAGTGAACTCGGCCGCGGTCTTCTCCGGCATCTTCCAGTAGCCCTTGAACACGTTGGGGCCGCGCACTTCGATGTGGCCGATCTTGCCGGCCGGCAGCGGCTGGCCGTTGTCGCCATGCACGCGCACACCCACGCCGGGCAGCGCCGGGCCCACGGTGCCGCCGCGGCGCGCGCTTTCTGGGCGGTAGGGGTTGCTGGTGAGCATCACCGTCTCGCTCATGCCGTAACGCTCGAGCAGGGTGTGGCCGGTGCGCGTGCGGAATTCGTGGAAGGTCTCCAGCAGCAGCGGCGCAGACCCGCTGACGAAGAGGCGCATCCGGCTGCAGGCTTCCTTGCCGAAGCCCGGCTCGGCCAGCAGCCGCACGTACAGCGTAGGCACACCCATGAACACGGTGGCCTCGGGCAGCCGGGCCGCCACGGCGCGCGGCTCGAAGCGCGAAAACCAGATCATCTTGCTGCCGTTGATCAGCGCGCCGTGGCTGGCCACGAACAGGCCGTGCACGTGGAAGATGGGCAGCGCGTGGATCAGCACGTCACCGCCGTCTGCAGCCGTTTGCCAGCCCCACGCGTCCCTCAGCACGCGCGCGTTCGACAGCAGGTTGCCGTGCGTCAGCATCGCGCCCTTGCTGCGCCCTGTCGTGCCGCTGGTGTAGAGGATGGCGGCCAGGTCGTCGGCGCTGCGCTCGGCCGGCGCGTGCTGCGTGCTGTGGTGTGCGGCACGCTGCAGCAGCGTGCCGGTGCGGTCGTCGTTGAGCGTGAAAACGTTCTTCGTGCCGGCCTGGAAAGCCAGCTTGCTGACCCAGCCGAAGTTCTTGCCCGCACACACCACCAGCGCCGGCTCGGCATTGCCGATGAAGTACGCGATCTCGGCCGCCTGGTACGCCGTGTTCAGCGGCAGGAAGACGTGGCCTGCACGCAGCACGGCCAGGTACAGCATGAGCGCTTCGACGCTCTTGTCGACCTGCACCGCCACGCGGGAAGCCGGCGGCAGCTCCAGCGCGTCGATCAGGTTGGCCATCATCGCGCTGCCGCAGTCCAGGTCGCGCCAGCTGTAGTGCAGCGGCGTCGCCGTGTCGGCGGTCTCGATGGCGGTGCTGTCCAGGTCGGCCGGGAAGGCGGCGCGCAGCGCGGTGAAGAGGTTGTGGTTCTCGGGCGTCATCTCGGATTGCGCCTTGGGTGTCAATCCAGCCGGGCGCCGGAGTTTTTGACCACCTCGGCCCAGCGCTTGACCTCGGCACCGACGAACCTGCCGAAGTCATCGCCCCACAGGTTGGGCGTCTCGGTGCCCAGGCCGGTCCACATGGTCCGTAAATCGTCTGCGTTCAGGGCCTTGCGCATCTCGGCGGCCATGGCCTGCATGGCTTCGCGCGGCGTGCCTTTGGGCGCCCAGATGCCGTACCAGGTGGCCACCCGGTAGGTCGGCACGCCGCCGTCCACCGAGGTCGGAACGTCGGGGAAGCCGGGTGCTCGCTTGTCGCTGGCCACGGCGATGGCGCGCAGCCTGCCGCTCTTGATGTGCGTGGCGCTGGAGCCCAGGCCGTCGAACATCAGGTCGACCTGGCCGGCAATCAAATCCTGCAGCGCCGGCCCGGCGCCGCGGTAGGGAATGTGCGTGATGAAGGTCTTGGTCTGCAGCTTGAACAGCTCGCCGGCCAGGTGGTGGCTGGTGCCGTTGCCGGCCGAGCCGTAATTGAGCCGGCCCGGGTTCTTGCGCAGCAACTCCAGCAGCTGCGGCAGCGTCGTGGCCGCAACTTTTTGTGGGTTGACGACGATGACCTGCGGCACGCTGCTGACCAAGCCCACGGGGATGAAGTCGGTCTCGATGTTGTAGTCGAGCTTCGGGTACATGCTGGGCGCGATCGCGTGGTGCACCGCGCCCATGAAGAAGGTGGTGCCGTCGGGTGCGGCCTTGGCCGCCAGGCTCGCGCCCAGCGTGCCGCCGGCGCCGCCCTTGTTGTCGATGACGAACTGCTTGCCCAGGTTGCGCGTCATCGCGGCAAACAGCGGCCGTGCAAAGGCGTCGGTGCCGCCGCCGGGCGGGAAGGGCACGACGATGGTCACGGGCTTGCTGGGCCAGCCGGCCTGCGCCTGCACCCAGGGTGTGGCCAGCATGCTGGCGAGGGTGGCGGTGCCGCCGATGAGCGCCTGGCGGCGGTCGATATTGATGCGGTCGATGCGGTTCATGCGTTGTTGCCTCCGTCGTTGGTTTGATTCGATGCGGCTCTGAAACCGGCGCTGCGATGGCGCGTGAGCGGGCTACTTCCCGTGGTGAAACTCGGCGCGACTGGCCTGGGCCTGAACCTGGACTTGGCCCGCGTCGTAAGGGCAGTTGACCATCAGGCTGAAGGACTGGCGCCGGCCTTTGCCGAACATGTTGCCACGGGCATTGCGCCGCTCCAGCCGCGCGCGCCGTGTCCTGCCGCTTCGAGGCCGGCACGCTGACGGCCATCGTCGGGCCCAACGGCGCCGGCAAGACGACTTACTTCAACCTGATCTCGGGCCAGTTGCGGGCGAGTGCCGGCCGGGTGCTGCTGCAGGGCGAGGACATCACGGCCTTGCCTGCGGCGCTGCGCACACGGCGGGGGCTCGGGCGGGCTTTTCAGCTGACGCAGCTGTTTCCGAATCTGACGGTGCACGAGAACGTCCGCCTGGCGGTGCAGGCGCGTGAGGCCGGGCGCGCGCGCCGCGGCTTGCTGGCGCTGGGCGGCATGGACCTGCGGCGCATCTGGTCGGACCACCGCGCCTGGATAGCAGAAGCGGCGCAGCTATTGACACTTGTACATCTGGCCGACAAGGCCGAGGCCACCGCCAGCAGCCTGCCGCACGGTGACCAGCGCAAGCTCGAAGTGGCGCTGCTGATGGCGCTGGACCCCAAGGTCTACCTCTTCGACGAGCCGACCGCAGGCATGAGCGTGGCCGACGTGCCGGTGGTGCTGGACCTCATCCGCCAGCTCAAAGCGCGCAAGGACATCGCGATCCTGCTGGTCGAGCACAAGATGGACCTCGTGCGCGAGCTGGCTGACCGCATCGTCGTGATGCACAACGGGCAGCTGGTGGCCGACGGTGAGCCGGCAGCCGTGATCGCCTTGCCGGTGGTGCAGCAGGCCTACCCGGGCATCGCAGCCGAGGCGCTGGTTTGAGCGCGCCGCTGCTCGCGCTGCAGGGCGTGCACACGCACATCGGCGCGCCCCACATCCTGCATGGCGTGGACCTGGTGGTGCCCGAAGGCGAGGTCACCGTGCTGCTGGGCCGCAACGGCGCCGGCAAGACCACGACGCTGCGCACGGTGATGGGCTTGTGGCGGACGTCGCAAGGTCGCATCACGTTTCGGGGCACGCGGCTGGACAGCTGCGCCACGCCCGAGATCGCTGCCAGCGGCATCGCCTACGTGCCCGAGAGCATGGGCATCTTCAGCGACCTGACGGTGAAGGAAAACATGCTGCTGGCGGCCCGCGCAGCGCGCCACGAGAGCGATCTGGATGCCGCGCGAATGGCCTGGATCTTCGGCCTCTTCCCGGCGCTGCAGACCTTCTGGCTGTACCCGGCGGGCAAGCTGTCGGGTGGGCAAAAGCAGATGCTGGCGGTGGCCCGCGCGATCTGCGAGCCGCGCGCGCTGATCCTCGTCGACGAGCCCAGCAAAGGCCTGGCGCCGGCCATCGTGCACAACCTGATCCGCGCGCTGCGCGAGCTGAAGCTGCAGCGCACGACGATCCTGCTCGTCGAGCAGAACTTCATGATGGCGCGCGCCCTGGGCGATACGGTCGCGGTGATGGACAACGGCCGTGTCGTGCACACCGGCACGATGGCTGCGCTGGCAGCAAACGCGGCGCTGCAGCAGTGGTTGCTGGGCTTGTCGCTGGCGGCGCACGCATGAGCAGATCGGCACTACCAGCACCGGCCGCGGCCACGGCCGACCGCCCAGTGGCGCCCGGCCCGGCCACCAGCGCGCAGGCTGTGCTGGCGCCGCGCGCCGCGCTGCCCAAAACACAGTTCGACTGGATACCGGTGGCGCTGCTGGTCGGCCTGATGCTGGTCGCAATACCGGCCATCGGCAGCACAAGCAGCTGGCTAACTCTCACGGTGGCTGGCTTGGCGATGGGCTTCATCGTGTTCGTCATCGCGTCCGGCTTGACGCTGGTCTTCGGCCTGATGGACGTGCTGAACTTCGGCCACGGCGTGTTCATCGCGCTGGGTGCCTTCGTGGCCACCACGGTAATGGGCGGCATGGCCGCGTTTGCCGACCAGAACGCAGCCGCTGCGCTGCTGGCGATCTTCTGCGCGATGCTGGTCGCCATGGCGGTGGCCGGTGCGTTGGGCTGGGCTTTCGAGCGCGTGATCGTGCGGCCGGTCTACGGGCTGCACCTGAAGCAGATCCTGATCACGATGGGCGGCATGATCGTCGGTGAAGAGATCATCAAGGTCATCTGGGGCCCGCGGCAGATTGCGCTGCCGCTGCCGCAGCCCTTGCGCGGCGCGTTCCTGATCGAGATCGGTTCGGAGACAGCGGCCATCGAGAAGTACCGCGTCTTCGCCAGCATCGTCGGTGCGGTCGTGCTGCTGGTGCTGCTGTGGACGCTGTCGCGCACCAAGCTCGGTTTGCTCATCCGCGCCGGTGTGCAAGACCGCGCGATGGTCGAAAGCCTGGGCTACCGCATCCGGCGTTTGTTTGTCGGTGTCTTCGTCGCTGGCTCGGCACTGGCCGGCCTGGGCGGTGTGATGTGGGGGCTCCACCAGCAGGCCGTGTCACCGCAGATCGGTGCGCAGGTCAACGTGCTGATCTTCATCGTCATCATCATCGGCGGCCTCGGCTCGACGCTGGGCTGTTTCATCGGTGCGCTGCTGGTCGGGCTGCTGACCAACTAGGTTTTCTGGCGCCCAGGGTGGCGCTGTTTTCGAACACCGCGTTGATGGTGGCAATCCTGCTGTGGCGGCCGCAGGGCCTCTACCCCGTGAAGTCATGAAGCCCCCACGCTCGCTGCGCTCGCTGCCCCCGAGGGGGCGTTTGCAGCGGCCCGGCAAAGCCGGTTCCGCGCTAGGCCTCGGCTCAAAATCATGTCGAGCCGCCTGCTGTCGCACGACCTGCCGCGCAGCCGCCGGCTGGCGCTGGCGCTGGTCATCGTCGTCGTTGCGCTGCTGGTCGCGCCGTTTGCCTTTCCCGGTGTCAAGGCGCTGTCGGTGGCTGCCAAGGCGCTAATGTTCATCCTGCTGGTGGCCAGCTTCGATCTTTTGCCGGGCTACACCGGCATCGTCAGCTTTGCGCACACGATGTTCTTTGGCATCGGCGCTTACGGCGTGGCCATTGCCGGCACGCGGCTGGGGCCGGGCTGGAGCGAGGTGCTGCTGGGCACGGCAGCGGCGCTGGTCACTTCTTTGCTGTTGTCGCTGCTGGTGGGGCTGTTCTCGCTGCGCGTGAAGGCCATCTTCTTCGCGATGATCACGCTGGCGGTGGCCAGCGCCTTTCAGACGCTGACCTCGCAGCTGTCGAACTTCACCGGCGGTGAAGACGGTCTCAGCTTCAGGACGCCAGAGTGGCTGAGCCCGGCCTTCGAGCTGTCCAGTACCCCGGTGCTGGGCCTGGTGATCGATGGCCGCATCCTCGCTTACTACGGCCTGTTCGTGGCCGTGGCGCTGCTGTTTCTGGCGCTGCTGCGCATCGTCAACTCACCGTTCGGCCGCGTGCTGCAGGCCATCCGCGAAAACGACGTTCGGGCTGAGGCGCTGGGCTTTCGCACCGTCGTTTACCCCACGGCCAGCAACGTGATCTCGGCGCTGTTCGCCACGCTGGCCGGTGCGCTGCTGGCGCTGTGGCTGCGCTACGTGGGGCCGGACACCACGCTGTCCTTCGAGATCATGCTGGACATCCTGCTCATCGTCGTCATCGGCGGCATGGGCACGATGTACGGCGCGGTGGTCGGCGCGGCGCTGTTTGTGCTGGCGCAAAACTATCTGCAGGATCTGCTGCGCCTGGCCAGCGCTGCCTTCGAAGGTGTGCCGCTTTTGGGCGCAGCGCTGACACCCGACCGCTGGCTGTTGTGGCTGGGCCTGCTGTTTGTGCTGTCGGTCCATCACTTCCCGAGTGGCATCGTCGGCAGGCTGCGCGCGGCGGTGCGGCGGTGCGGCGGTGCGGCGATGAGTGCGTGCAGCGCCGCCCCGCGCAGCCCAGCGCAGCGCAGCGCAGCATTTACCTGCGCTGCGAAGGCCGCGAGCTGCACGTCACCGAGTGGGGCGACGCACAAGCGCCGGCATTGATCGCCTGGCACGGCCTGGCGCGCACCGGGCGCGACATGGACGCGATGGCCGCGCACCTGGCGCCGCGCTTTCACGTCATCTGCCCCGACACGCTGGGCCGTGGCTTGAGCCAGTGGAGCGCCGCCCCGGCGGCCGAATACCAGCTGGCTTTCTACGAGCGGCTGGCGCTGGCACTGGTGGATCAACTGGGCCTGCAGCGGCTGGCCTGGTTGGGCACCAGCATGGGCGGCGCCATCGGCATGCGCGCTGCAGCCAACCTGCTGCGCGGGCGCATCACGCGGCCGGTCATCAACGACATCGGGCCGACGCTGCCCGAGCCGGCCGCTGACCGCATCCTGTCTTATGCCAACCAGCCGGCGGCTTTTGCCACCGTGAGCGAGCTTGAGCGGTACTTCCGCCTCATCTACCAACCGTACGGCTGGCTCAGCGATGCGCAGTGGCGGCTGCTGACCGAGACCTCGTGCCGCCGCCTGCCCGATGGCCGCGTGACGCCGCACTACGACCCGGCCATCGTCCAGCAGTTCGTGCACCACCCGCAGGACTAAGAGCAGTGGCTGGCCTGGGATTCGTTGACGCTGCCGGTGCTGGTGCTGCGCGGCCAGAGCAGTGACCTGCTGCTGCCTGATACCGCCGAGGCCATGCGCAACCGCGGCCCGCGCGCGGTGGTGGTGACGATGGCCGGCTGCGGCCACGCGCCGGCACTCAATACGCCAGAGCAGTTTGCGTTGGTCGAGCGCTTTCTTTCGGCTTGAATCGACCACAACACACACCACCACAACACCAGAAGACCGACATGAACGCCGTCACATCCACCCACCGCATGCGCAGCTTCGTCGCCAGCGCCGCGCTGCTGCTGGCCGCTGCTGCGCAAGCCGCCGGCACGGTAGGCACCAGCTTCCCGCCCGACTTTCCTGTGATCGAAGACGCGTCTCTGGCCAAGCCGGTGATCAGCTTCGGCGCGGCCGGCACCGTCACGCGCACGCCGGTGATCTTCTTGCACGGCAACAACGACACGCCGTTTGCCACGGCGTGCAGCCGCTTCGGCCGTGTGCAGGCGCTGGCGCAGCACCTGGCCGACAACGGCTGGAGCACGAGCGAGCTGTGGGCGCTGGGCTATCAGGGTGACCAGTGCAACCTGGCCGCCGATCAAAACAACCGCAGCCGCATTGCGCACACCAACCAGGCCAACGTGCCGGACCTGCGGCGCTTCGTGCAAGCCGTGCTGGCCTACACCGGCGCCCGCCAGGTCGACATCGTCGGCCACGGCCTGGGCGTGACGCTGGCCCGTGAGTGGATGCGCCAGGACGACGCGCACAAAGCCGTGCGCCGTTTCGTCGCCATCGACGGGCCTCACCACGGCATCATCAATTGCAGCCCGGACCCGGCCAACTACTTTCAGGCGCCAGCGGCCGGCGGCTTCACGCCATCGTCCGAGGTCTGCCGCGAACTCGGCTCGCCCGACACATCGTTTCTGAAGTTGCTCAACGGCCCCGGCGGCAGCCGCGAAACCGAAGGCCGCACGCGGGCGCTCGTGATCCGCAACGCCGACACCAGCTTCGTGTACTTCCCGCTGCAGGACGGCTTCATCGCACCGGTGCCGGCGATCGACAGCTTCGGCAAACCGACTGACTTCAGCCGCAGCGCCAGCCTGAAGGGCGCGCGCGAAATTGCGTTGACCGGGCAGGGCGCCTACGACCCCATCCTGCGCACCACACACCTCGGCATCCTGAACTCACGGCAAACGTGGGCCACGGTGGAGTTTTTGGGCGAGGGTGGGCACGGGCACGGGCACGGGCATCCGCGCTGAGCTTGCGGCGCGTTGGCTGGGATTTTGTGCCGGCCCACCCTTAGCCACTCGGCCGTCAGTGCGTACCCGGGTCGGCGTGGGCAAGGCCCAGTTGCTGTGCGGCCCACGACAGCCGACGGTTGCGCGTCCATAGCCTGGTGCCAGCGCTCAAGGCCGTTGCTGTCAGCAAATGGACATCGACATAGCCAATGCCGGCGCCGTGCAGGCCATGGCGCTCGATGAAGCCCAGCGCTTCTGCATCCTGCGCGACTGCTGCTGCAGGCAAGGCCTGCAACAAAGCCAGTACCGCGCCACGGTAAGCCAGGCTGCCGCAGGCCAGCTCGCCGATCACGAAGGGGTGCATCAGCACCAACGCACTGTCGAGTGCTGCAGCCAGACGGTTGTCGCGGCGGCGCAGGTGATCGACCCACACCGATGTGCCGACCAGGATCACGGTCGGCGCGCAGCGCGCCGCCTGGGCACCGTCTTCAGGGCGGGCTGGGAGCCGCCCAGCCGGGCCAGCCGCCTGGCACTCTCGCGCTCGATCAAGGCTTTCAGCGCCTCGTGCACCAACGCCGGCCGGTCGGGCAGGCCGGCCAGGCGGGCCGCCTCAGCGAGCAGGTCATCGTCGAGATTGATAGTCGTTCGCATGGCTGCGGCTCCTTGGTTCAGCACGCATTCCTGCATCAGCTGATGTCGCTGTTTGATGCCGAGCCCGTGCGCAGTCGCCAAGGCGCCCGACGTCGACGGACGCAAGAGTTCGCTCGCCGCACACCCCGCGTTCGGCACGCCGGCTCGGGTCTCCATCCACCGCAAATGCCAGAACCCCACCCCTAGAATCCCCCGCCCTCAGCTTCCGAAGGCCTTCATGTCGACCGGTGTCATTCGAATTCGCGGCGCACGCCAGCACAACCTCAAGAACCTCGATCTCGACATTCACACGGGTGAGATGACGGTGGTCACCGGGCCCAGCGGCTCGGGCAAATCCAGCCTGGTGTTCGACACGCTGTACGCCGAAGGCCAGCGCCGCTACGTCGAAACTTTTAGCGCCTACGCGCGGCAGTTTCTGGATCGCATGGACCGGCCGGCGGTCGATCGTGTCGACGGTGTGCCGCCGGCGATAGCCATCGACCAGACCAACCCGGTGCGAACCAGCCGCTCCACGGTCGGCACGATGACCGAGCTGAACGACCACCTGAAGCTGTTGTTTGCGCGCGCCGCGCAGCTGGTCGACAAGGACACCGCGCTGCCGGTGCGGCACGACACGCCGGAAACCATCTACGCCGACTTGCTGCAACGCGCCGCCGCGTCCGGTGACCCGCGTCTGGTGTTCACCTTTCCGGCCGAGCTGCCCGCCGGCACTACGGCCGATCAGCAGGAGCAATGGCTGTCGGCCGCGGGCTTTACGCGCGTGCAGGCCGAGCGCGTGGAGGACGGCAAGAAGATCCTCGACGTGGTGGCCGACCGTGTGCGCTTGGGCGGCGCTGAGAAGGTGCGTGTGCTGGAAGCCATCGAGCTGTCGCTCAAGCGCGGCGCCGGCCGGCTCACCGTGCATGTGGTGTCCGACGCGAACGGCAACGAACAGGAAGCAGCCATCTGGCGCTACAGCACCGGCCTGCACTGCCCCGAGAGCAACCTGCGCTATGCCGATCCGCAGCCGGCGATGTTCAGCTTCAACAGCGCTTATGGCGCTTGCGACACCTGCCGCGGTTTCGGCCGTGTCGTCGGCGTCGACATGGGCCTGGTGATCCCCGACGCGCGCAAGACACTCCGCAACGGCGCCATCAAGCCGATGCAGACACCCGCCTGGGCCGATAGCCAGAGCGACCTGCTGAAGTACGCAGGCGAGGCCGGCATCCCACGCGACACACCCTGGGCGCAGCTGACGCCGGCACAGCACGACTGGGTCATCGAAGGCACGCCCAACTGGAAGGGGCAGTGGGCCAAGCAGTGGTACGGCGTGCGCCGTTTTTTTAGTTATCTGGAAAGCAAGGCCTACAAGATGCATATCCGAGTGCTCTTGTCCAAATACCGCAGCTACACGCCCTGCGGCAGCTGCGGCGGTGCGCGGCTGAAGCTGGAATCTTTGTTGTGGCGTTTGGGCAGCAAGGCCGATGCCGATGCGGTGCTGCCGCCCGAGAAACGTTGTCTGCCGGTAGGCGCGGCCTGGTCGCGCGATCAGCTCGAAGCGCTGGACGGCCTGAGCCTGCATGACCTGATGCAGCTCAGCATCGAGCGCCTGCGCCGCTTCTTCGACGGCTTGAGCTTGCCGTCGACGATGCTGGACGACGCGCTGAAACTGCTGCTGGACGAGGTGCGCACGCGGCTGAAGTACCTGTGCGATGTTGGCCTGCAGTACCTGACGCTGGACCGCCAAAGCCGCACGCTGAGCGGCGGCGAAGTGCAGCGCATCAACCTGACGACCGCTTTGGGCACCAGCCTCGTCAACACCATGTTCGTGCTGGACGAGCCCAGCATCGGCCTGCACCCGCGCGACATGAACCGCATCGTGCAGGCCATGCACCGGCTGCGCGACGCCGGCAACACGCTGGTGGTGGTGGAGCACGACCCGGCCGTGATGCTGGCGGCAGACCGGCTGATCGACATGGGCCCGGGCCCGGGCGAGCGCGGTGGCCAGATCGTCTTCGACGGAACACCGTTCGAGGCGCGCAGTGCCGACACGCTGACTGGCGCTTACCTGGGTGCGCGCAAACAGGTTGGCCTGGGCTTTCGCAAAGCGGTGGAGGCCAACACGCCCAAGCTGATCCTGGAAGGCGCGCGTGACCACAACCTGCAGAACGTGACGGTCGAGCTGCCGCTGCAGCGGCTGGTCTGCATCACCGGCGTCAGCGGCTCGGGCAAGAGCACGCTGATCCAGGATGTGTTGTACCCGGCGCTGGCCCGCCACTTCGGCAAGGCCACGGAGACGCCCGGCGCCTTCGACCGCCTGCTGGGCGCCGAGATGCTCAGCGACGCGGTCTTCGTCGACCAAAGCCCGATCGGCAAAACTGCGCGCAGCAACCCGGCGAGTTACGTCGGCGCTTTCGATGAGTTGCGCAAGATCTTTGCCGAAGCGCCGCTGGCGCGCGAGCGCAGCTACAGCGCCGGCACCTTCAGCTTCAACGCCGGCGACGGCCGCTGCCCGACCTGCGGCGGCAGCGGCTTCGAGCACGTCGAGATGCAGTTCCTCAGCGACGTCTACTTGCGTTGCCCCGATTGCGACGGCCGGCGTTATCGCCCGCAGGTCCTGGACGTGAAGGTCGTGCGCGGGCCGATGCAGCTGAGCATTGCCGACGTGCTGGACCTCACCGTGGCCGAGGCCGCGCACTGGTTCCAGAACGACCGTGAGGTGGTCGCACGGCTGCAGCCGATCATCGACGTGGGGCTCGATTACGTGCGCCTGGGGCAACCGGTGCCGACGCTGTCGGGCGGCGAAGCACAGCGCTTGAAGCTGGCGGGTTTTTTGGCCGATGCCGCCGCCTCGGGGCCGCGCCAGGCAGCCTTCAAACACGGCACGCTGTTCTTGTTCGACGAGCCGACCACGGGCTTGCATTTCGACGACATCGCCAAGCTGATGCGCGCTTTGCGCAAGCTGCAGGCGGCTGGGCATTCACTGCTGGTGATCGAACACAACCTGGACGTGATCCGCGCCAGCGACTGGGTCATCGACCTGGGCCCCGAAGGCGGTGAAGCCGGCGGCGCTGTTGTCTGCTACGGCACGCCGGACGATGTGAAGGCGCACCCCACATCGCACACCGGGCAGGCGCTGCGCGACTACGAAACCGCGCTCGGCACCGGCACCTTGATGGTCGAAGAAGGCCGGCCCGTGCAATCGGTCGGCGAGGACGGACGCTCTTTGCAGAGCGCCGTGCGCGAGCGCCGCGCGGCGGCCGACGAGAACATCCGCATCGTCAACGCGCGCGAGCACAACCTCAAAAGCCTCAACGTCGACATCCCGCGTGGCAAGTTCAACGTCATCACCGGCGTCAGCGGCTCGGGCAAAAGCACGCTGGCTTTTGACATCCTGTTCAACGAAGGGCAGCGGCGTTATCTGGAGAGCTTGAACGCCTACGCCCGCAGCATCGTGCAGCCCGCAGGGCGGCCCGAGGTCGACGCGGTCTACGGCATTCCGCCCACGGTGGCCATCGAGCAGCGCCTGAGCCGCGGCGGCCGCAAAAGCACGGTGGCCACCACCACCGAGGTCTGGCACTTCCTGCGGCTGTTGTGGGTCAAGCTCGGCTTGCAGCATTGCGTGCACGACGGCGCACCGGTGCGCGCGCAGAGTGTGGAAAGCATCGCCGCGCAGCTACTGCGCGACCATGCCGGCGAGCACGTGGGCCTGCTGGCGCCGCTGGTCATTAACCGCAAGGGCGTCTACACCGATCTGGCCAAGTGGGCCCACGCGCGCGGTCACACGCACCTGCGGGTAGACGGTGAATTCCTGCCGACGCAGCCCTTTCCGCGCATCGACCGTTTCAAGGAGCACACGCTGGAGCTGCCGGTGGGCGACATCGTCATCAGCGCAGCCAACGAGCCCGAGTTGCGCGCGCTGCTGAGCAAGGCGCTGGATGGCGGCCGCGGGGTGCTGCACCTGCTGCACCCGATCGACCGGCTGGCGGTGGCGATGGACTTTGGCGGTACTGGCAGCGGCGTGGGCGACATCAAGGTCTTCAGCACCAAGCGCGCCTGCCCGGTGTGCGGCACCAGCTACGCAGAGCTCGACCCGCGCATGTTCAGCTACAACAGCAAACACGGCTGGTGCACCGGCTGCGTAGGCACCGGCTTGAAGCTGACGCGTGAGCAGCGCAAGGCCTACGACGACAGCGTGAAAGCCGACGACACGCAGGGCCGTGAGATGACCTTCCCGTCCGAAGAAGCCGAGGTCGAGGGTGTTGTCGACGCGCCTTGCAGCGACTGCGGCGGCGCGCGGCTCAACGCCACGTCGCGCAAGGTCACCTTCGAGCAGCACCCGATCGAAGACGTGGCGCGCATGTCGGTGCACGAAGCGCGGGCATGGATTGCAACGCTGTCTGTGCACGGCCGCTTGAGCGAGCGCCAAAGCGGCATTGCGCGCGATGTGATTACGGAGATCGCGAGCCGGCTGGAGTTTCTGTCCGATGTCGGCCTGGGTTACTTGACGCTGGACCGCGCCGCGCCCACGCTCAGCGGCGGCGAGGCGCAGCGCATTCGCCTGGCCGCGCAGCTGGGCAGCAACCTGCAGGGTGTGTGCTACGTGCTGGACGAGCCGACCATCGGCCTGCACCCGCGCGACAACGGCATCTTGCTGGGCGCTTTGGCCAAGCTCAGCGCGTCAGGCAACACGCTGGTGGTGGTGGAGCACGACGAGGACACCATCCGCCGCGCCGAGCACCTGATCGACATCGGCCCCGGCGCCGGGCGCCGCGGCGGCACGCTGGTGGCGCAAGGCAGCGCTGCGGATTTGTCGGCTGTGCCCGAGTCCGTGACCGGCCGGTTGCTTGCACACCCGATGCGCCACCCGCAGCAGGCGCGCCGCGCGCTGGGCGCCAACCAGCCGATGCTGACGCTGCAGGGCGCGCACCTGCATAACCTGCAAGGTGTTGACCTGCAGCTGCCGCTGGGCCGGCTGGTGGCGGTGACGGGCGTGTCGGGCTCCGGCAAGAGCACGCTGGCGCGCGATGTGCTGCTGGCCAACGTGGCCGCACTGGTGCAGCACAAGGCCACCAAGGCCGGACGTGATGCGCTGAGCGCGGGCCGCCGGCCATCGCTGGTCGGCTGCACGGGCCTGCAGGGCTTCGAGGACATCGACCGTGTGCTGGAGGTCGACCAGACGCCGATCGGCAAGACCCCGCGCAGCTGCCCAGCGACCTACGTCGGCTTCTGGGACGCGATGCGCAAGCTGTTTACCGAAACGCTGGAAGCCAGGGCCCGTGGTTATGCCGCGGCGCGCTTCAGCTTCAACACCGGGGAGGGGCGTTGCCCGGGCTGCGAAGGCCAGGGCATGAAGACCATCGCGATGAGCTTTCTGCCTGACGTCAAGGTGCCCTGCGACATCTGCCACGGCGCGCGCTTCAACCCCGAGACGCTGGCCGTCACCTGGCGCGGCAAAAGCATCGGCGACGTGCTGCGCATGGAAGTCGACGAGGCGGTCGACTTCTTCGCCAGCATGCCGGCCATCGCGCACCCGCTGCAGCTGCTCAAAGACGTCGGCCTGGGCTACCTGACGCTGGGCCAACCCTCACCGACGCTGAGCGGCGGTGAAGCCCAGCGCATCAAGCTCGTCACCGAACTCAGCAAGGTGCGCGACGACATCACCCGCCGCGGCCAACGCGCGCCGCGCACGCTGTACGTGCTGGACGAGCCGACCGTGGGCCTGCACATGGCCGATGTCGGCCGGCTAATCCAGGTGCTGCACCGGCTGGTCGACGGTGGCCACAGCGTGGTGGTCATCGAACACGATCTCGACGTCATCGCCGAAGCCGACTGGGTCATCGACCTGGGGCCGGATGGCGGCAACGCCGGCGGCCGCGTGGTGGTCGCCGGCACGCCCGAGGCCGTGGTGGCCGCGGGCTCGCACACGGGGCGGGCGCTGGAGGCGGTGCTGGCGCGGGGTTGAGGGGCCGAGGAGCAGCGCTTTCAGCGCGCCGCTGCCACCGGACGCCGTATCCAGGCGGCCGCGCGGGCGGCGTCAGCAGCGTTGTCCAGCCCGGCGGCACGGGCCAGCGCCAGGCCAACCGAGGCGATGCCGTGTCGCAGCAAGGCCCGGTTCAAGCCGGCGTCCTTTTAGCGCCCGGCACAGGCCTTGGAGACAAACAGGTCCGTAGGGTCCAGGCAGTAACCGACGCGGCCCTTCGTAGCCTCTGACGGCAGACGGATCAAATGATCCTGCCAGCCGCGGGGGAGCTTCGCGGTGGTTGGGCCTACGCCCTGCGCGTAGTAGCCGAAGTGATCGTGAAAGAACGACAGCTCGCCAATGGCACCGTCGATAAGGTCGGCCAGCTCCGGCGCCTGCAGAGGGTAGATATCCGCTTCCATCGACACCGTGCACTCGCGCGGAGGCGCCAGCAGCGCGCCGACGATCGACTGGCTGCCGATGATCACAAACTCGGACTGGTTCGTGATCTCGGCCCCGGCGCGGATCAGGTGTTCGAGCTACGACCTTTGCATGCGCGAATGATTGCCAGGCGTTGCTTGTGATCGAGTGCTCTGCCCAAGGGCGAGAGCCTGCCGAAGTTGCTGGCCCCTGGAGCCGGGCTGAAGAAGCACCTGCCGGTCGCCGCCAGTCAAAATTCGGCGCTAGTCGTCCCGCAGCGGCTTGGAGTCCAGCGGCGCTACCCGGTCCCAACGGTCCAAGGTCGCCAGTGCGCTTTGCAGCCTTTGCGGCTGTGCTTGCAAGCGGCTCGGCGCTGCACGGGTCAGCCGGAGGCTTTGCTCGTCACTGGTGCTGTGGTCTGCGTCCATGCGGGGAGCTGACCGCCCAGCTGTCAGCGCTGGTGACCGGCGCTGACAACGTGGCGATAAGCGTGGGTAGCCAGCCGCAGAGGCGCTGCCGCCCAGGCCGAGCACTCAGCGCTTGCGCCGCGCGCCCGCCGCACCCAGCAACGCCAGCCCCACCAGCGCCAGCGTTGCCGGCTCCGGCACGCGGTTGCCGAAGTCGATCGAGGTCTGGATGCGCAGGTTGGATTCGGTCAGGTGGCGCTCGGCGAAGAAAAAGTCGAAGTTGTAGCTCTGGCCGTCGACCAGGCCCAGCGTATCGAGGTTGACGCTCTGGCTGGCCGCGCCATGGATGCCGCCGAGGTCGACGACGCGCTGGTTGTCGATGAAGGCCCAGACGTCGTCGTCGCCGGTGAAGCTGAAGGTCTGGCCGGCGCGGTAGGTGAAGCTGGAATGCAGCTCCATCGTGAAGTGGTAGTTGTGCGCGTTGCCTTGGTTGCCGAAGCCCAGGCCGTCGATAGGAAAGTAGGCCGCGCTCTGGAATTCGTAGATGCCGGGCAGCGTCTCGCTCAGCGTCAGGCTGCTGCTGATGGCTTGGTTGATACCCGGGGTGTCGCGGAACCACTGATCGAAGTTGGCCGCGGTGCTGAAGACCGAAGACGGGCTGGCGTTGAACACTGGCTTGCCGTCGGCGCCCAGCGTGGCTTTGACGGCGTCGCTGACGCTCTCGATGCCGCTGTTGTCGAAGTCGACATGGTTGCTGCAGCTGGCCGCCGCAGTAAAGGCCGATGAGCAGAAGTCGCGCACCGTGACGGCCAGCGTGATCGGGGCGGCGAAGCCCGGTGCGGTGATGGCCGTAAGGCTGAGGCCAAGCGCGGCGAAGGTGATCTTGTTCATCGGGACGTCCTTGGATTCGTTGGGCTAAAGACTAGGGCGTCGTGCACTGCCGCGACATCCCGGGCTTCGGTGACAAGCCTGCCCAAAGCGGTGCCGAGGCCCCACAGATCCGGGGGTAGCGCGACCGCTCGTGGTGCATTCACGAAACGCTTAGCTGCATACCCCATCGTGCATCTGTCACGCCAGGAACGTCGGCGTGTAGCCGATGCGTTGCGCGAGCAGAACCCGGCGCGTTGTAATCAGTTGTATCGGCTCGGTGTTTTGCCAGAGCCCAAACTATGTAGAGGTCAAGGTATGCAGCGTCGTCGTTTGTTGCTCATAGGCGCTGCCGGCGTTTCAGGCTGTGTGAGCTTGCAGATGCAAGCTAGCGCGCAATCCGTGGCCAGCCTCAACCTGGTGTCGACAGCGGGCCGCCAACGCATGCTGAGCCAGCGGGTGCTGAAGGCCTATGCAATGCAGGCGCTGGATGTGCTGCCTGCAAGGGCCGGAACGATTCTGAGCACATCGCTGGATGAACTGCGCAGCGGTCTGGCGCTGGTCCTGCTCGCTGCGCGCGGGCCACTAGAGACGTCGGGCAAACAGCAGGGCGAGTTGATCGCCAAGCTTGCGCTCAGCGTGTCGGTACCACCTGCGGCCAAGACGCTGCAGGCGGCGATTCTCGTTAGCGAAGAGTTGCTCAACAACGCCGAGGCGCTGACCCAGGGGTTTGTCAAAGGCGGGGTCGAGGCGCCCGCGGCCCTGCTCAACCTGGCAGCACGGCAACGCATGTTGTCGCAACGAGCTGCCGCGTGCTTTTTGATGTACCAGACAGAAGCACGCGCGCCGGAGCTGAAACAACGCGCTGAATTTGCCGCTACACAGTTCAAGGCCGCGCTCATGATGTTCGACGATGCGAAATCCGAGTTCGCAAACATTACGCCGCAGTTAGAGCTGGCGCGTATGCAGATGGTGTTTTTCGACAGCGCGCTGCACAACATCGACAACCCGCGCAAGGAACAGTTCGTGACGGTTGCCACCACCAGCGAGAGGGTGCTGAGCGAAATGGACGCAATGACGGCAGAGATCGCCAAACAGCTCGCGCTACGCAACGGGGCGCAGCCGGTGCGCAAAAACCCTGCCGGCAACTAACGCCAAAGGGAAACTGTTGGCACGGCCGACGGCCACGCTCGCAACTTGGTGCGGCGCGGGTTAGTCCTAGCTGCCGAGTCAGCTCAACTTCGGTGTCGGGCCGTGAAAATTGAGATACCTGTGCCACATCCATCGATTGGAGAATTTATGCGCCCCGTGTCCAAGCCCCTCGCCCTTGCGGCCACCGCAGCGCTGCTGTTTGGTGGCGCTCAGGCGCAGACTGTCCTCACTTCATCGTCTTGGCTGCCGCCCAGCCATGCGCTGACGGAAACGCAAAAAGAGTGGTGCAGCCTGCTTGAGCAGAAGACCACCGGCAAGGTCAAGTGCAACCTGCTGCCGCGCAGCGTGGCTGCGCCGCCAGCCACCTTCGACGCGGTGCGCAACGGGCTGGCCGACATCTCCTTCACGGTGCACGGCTACACCCCGGGCCGCTTCGTGACGACGCAGATTGCGGAGTTTCCGTTTCTCGGCGACAACGCTGAAGCCGTGTCGGTGGCCTTCCAGCGCCTGTACGCCAAGACACCGGCGATGGCCGACGAACACAAGGGCGTGAAGGTCATCACCGTGTTCACGCACGGCCCCGGCATCGTCTTCAACACCAAGCGGCCGGTGGTCAAGGCCGAAGATTTGCTCGGCTTGAAGTGGCGCGTTGGCGGCGGCATGGTCAACGAGATCAGCAAGGCGATGGGCATGAACGTGACGCTCAAGCCGGCGCCAGAAAGCTACGAGCTGCTCAGCACCGGCGTTATGGACGGCACGCTGTTCCCGGCAGAAAGCGTCGAGAGCTTCAAGATCGACAAGGTCATCAAGCATGGCACGCAGTTTCCTGGTGGCCTGTACAACACCAGCTTCGTGTTCATGATGAACCAGGCCAAGTACGACGCGCTGCCTGCTGACGTGAAGCGTGCCATCGACGAGATGTCGGGTGAATTCGCCGCCCGTATGTTCGGCAAGGCCTGGGACAAGGTCGACCGCCGCGGCATGGCCTTCATGCAGGCCGCCGGTGTGCAGATCAGCAAGGCCGACGCGGCCTTCGTCAAGGCCGTGACGGCCAGGACCGATCCGCTGGTGGACACCTGGGCCAAGGCGGCCGAAGCCAAGGGCATGAAGGAGCCGAAGAAGGCACTGGTCACCTTCCGCGCCGACATCGCCAAGCTGCAGTGAACCGGGTGGCCACACCCCACGCGCGGCGTGGGCATGACGCACCCCACGCGCGGCGTGGGCATGACGCACCCCACGCGCGGCGTGGGCATGACGCATCCCACGCGCGGCGCGGGCATGACGCACCGCACGCGCGGCGTGTGAGTGACGCATCCCACGCGTCGCGTGTGAAAGACGCACCTCACGCGCCGGGCGTGATTTACGCATCCCACGCGTCGCGTGGGATGGCGCCTTGCCGCGTTTGAAGAAGCTGCTGCCCACGCTGTGCGGCCTGCTGGCCGCGCTGGCGCTGTTCGGCATCATGGTGCTGACTTTTGTCGACGTGCTGGGCCGCAAATTCCTGAGCGCGTCGGTGCCCGGCTCGCTGGAGCTGACCGAGCTGCTGATGGTCGTCGTCATCTTTGCCGGGCTGCCGCTGGTGTCGCTACAGCGTGAGCATGTGGTCTTCGATTCGCTCGACCGCTGGACGCCGGCCGCGCTGCGCCGCATGCAGCTGGCTGCCGTCGATCTGCTGAGCGCGGCTTTGCTGCTGGGCCTGGCCTGGCTGATGTGGAGCAAGGCCGGGCAGATGGCCGGCTACGGCGACATCACCGCGCAGCTGCAGCTGCCGCTGGCGCCGTTTGTGTATGTGATGGCTGTGTTGTGTGCCGTCACGGCCGGCGTGCATGCGGTGCTGGCCTTGCAGACGCAGGAAGCTCCAACCGACCAGGCCGAAGACGCGTATGTCTGAGGCGCTAACGTTCAAAGTTTTTGCTATCGAGGCGCAGACGTGCCCGAGGCACTGAATGTCTGAAGCGCTGATCGGCTTTGCTGCGGTGTTTGTGCTGGCGCTGCTGCGCATCCCGCTGGCCTTTGCAATGGGGCTGGTGGGCTTTGTCGGCCTGGGCCTCATGCGCGGCTGGGCGCCGACCATGGCTAACGCAGCACAGGTGGTTTACGACACCGGCTTCGCCTACACGCTGAGCGTCGTGCCGCTGTTCATCCTGATGGGCAACTTCGTCGCGCGCGCTGGGCTGGCGCAGGAGCTGTTTCGGGCTGCGTATGCCTTCATCGGCCACCTGCGCGGCGGCTTGGCGCACGCCACGGTGCTGGCCTGTGCCGGCTTTGGCGCCATTTGCGGCAGCAGCATCGCAACCGCAGCCACGATGGCCAAGGTGGCCTACCCGCAGATGAAGAAGCTCGGCTATGCCGACTACCTGAGCACCGGCGTCATCGCAGCCGGCGGCACGTTGGGCATCATGATTCCGCCCAGCACGATCCTCGTGATCTACGGCATCGTGACCGAGACCAACATCGGCAAGCTGTTTGCTGCGGGCGTGTTGCCAGGCCTGATGTGCGCCGGCTTTTTGATGGCGGCCGTGGCCTGGATCACCTGGCGCGACCCCAGCGCCGGCCCGGCCGGCGAACGCACCGCCTGGCCCGATCGGCTGAAGGCGCTGCGCGACATCTGGGGTGTGGCGCTGTTGGTGGTGCTGGTGCTGGGCGGCATCTACGGCGGCGTCTTCACCGCCACCGAAGGCGCAGGCATCGGTGCCATGGGCGCCTTCCTGTTTGCGCTGGCGCGCCGCACCTTGAGCTGGCGCGTGCTGCTTCAGGTGCTGGTGGAAAGCGCGCGCACGACGGCGATGCTGTTCACGATCCTGATCGCAGCCATGCTGTTTTCGAGCTTCGTCAACTTCACGACGATGCCTGGCGATCTCAAGGACTGGATCCTGGGCCAGGGCTTGAGCCCGTTGATGGTGGTGGGCGCGATGATGCTGATCTACGTGCTGTTGGGCACCATCATGGAAGAGCTCAGCATGGTGCTGCTGACAATTCCGGTGTTCTTCCCCATCGTCACCGGGCTGGGCTTCGACCCGGTGTGGTTCGGCGTGCTGATCGTGCTGGTGGTGCAGATCGGGCTCATCAGCCCGCCGGTGGGCATGAACCTGTTCGTGCTGAATTCGCTGCTGAAGGACGTCGGCCTGCGCCAGATCTTCCGCGGCGTCTGGCTCTTTGTCGCTGCGCTGGTGCTGGCGCTAGTGGTGGTGCTGCACTTTCAGCCGCTGAGCTTATGGCTGCCGGGGATGATGAGATAGGCTTACTAAGTAAGATGTCGGAATTCACCATGTGGGTGCGCCATGAGTCTTATCTCCGTTTCGTCCAAGGGGCAGATCGTGCTGCCGGCGCCGCTGCGGCGCAAGCTCGGGTTGGGTACCGGGTCGCAGCTCGAGGTTGTCGAGGCGGCTGACGGCCTTCATTTGCGCGTCGTGCGCGCGGTGCCAAAGCAGTCTGTGGCCGAGGTCGCCGGCAAGTTCAAGGCGCCAACTGCGGGCAAGCCCAGGAGCCTGTTCGACTTCAACGCCGCCGACTATGCAACGCTGGGTGCCAAGCCCAAACGCAGCCGCTGAGCGTGAAAGCAGTCGACACCAACGTTCTGGCGCGCTTTCTGGTCGACGACCCGGATGACGCCGAGGCCGCGCGACAGCGGCAGGTGGCCTTGCGCGTCTTCTCGCAACCGGTGTTCGTGCCGCTGACGGTGCTGCTGGAATTCAGCTGGCTGATTCAGGGCTTCTACAAATTTCCAAGACCCACGGTCGCGGCAATCCTGGGCACGCTGCTCGGGCTGGAGCATGTCCTCATCGAGCACCGCGGCGATGTTGCCGGGGCTCTGGAGCTGTTCAAAGAACACACCCTGGATTTTGCCGACGCGCTGCATTTGACCCGCAGCTCGCAGATGCAGGCGCTGCTGACCTTCGACAAGCAGTTTGCCAAGCGGGTTGCGCGTGCAAGGAAGCTGGCATCGGTCGTGGCCGTCGAGCTGTTGGACGGGCGTTGAGCTGGCAGGCGGTCCAGCTTGATTGAACCGTCCGATCGAAGCAGACCAATCAAGCGTTCAGCGCTCAGCACTCAGCACTCAGCGCTCAGCACTCAGCACTCAGCACTCAGCGCGCAAAGCGCTGCCACAAACGCCAGCCCATCAGCACTGCAACCACCGCCGCGTAGACAGACCACTCTGCAAAGTCGTTCTTTCCGGCGCGCATCCAGAAGAAGTGCAGCAGCGCCAGCAGTACCACCGCGTACACCGCCTTGTGCAGCGCCTGCCAACGCGCCGCGCCCAGTGCCTTGATCGCGCGGTTGAAGCTGGTCAGCGCCAGCGGCAACATCAACAAGAGCGCCAGGCTGCCCACCAGGATGAAAGGGCGCTTCGGGAGGTCGGCAACGATGGCGGCCACGTCCAGGCCCATGTCCAGCCAAGCGAAGCACAAGAAGTGCAGCACGCCATAGAAAAAGGTAAACAGGCCCAGCATGCGGCGCAGCCGGGCCAGCGCCACCAGGCCGGCCATCTGCCGCAGCGGTGTGATGGCCAACGCCAGGCACAGCAAGCGCAGCGTCCAGTCACCTGTACTGCGGATCAGCGCTTCGGCCGGGTTGGCACCCAGCGTGTCGGCCGCCGCGCCGTAGATCAGGCTGGCCAGCGGCAACAGCGCCAGCAAAAAGATTAGCGGCTTGGCCCAGGGCCGCAGCAGCACGGCATTGAGGCGGGTGGCCCACATTGGGCGTGACGGCTGCGAGTGGCGCGGCGCGGTGGCACGCGCCGGTGTGACCGGCGTCACTGGCGCAACCGGTGCTGCCGGTGTGCCCCCCGTGGGGGCCATCAGAACAACTTTTTCAAATCCATGCCGGCGTACAGCTGGCCAACCTGCGGCTCGTAGCCGTTGAACATCAACGTCGGCCGCTTCTTCGCGAACAGGCCGTCTTGGCGGATGCGTCGCTCGGTGGCCTGGCTCCAGCGCGGGTGGTCGACCTTCGGGTTGACGTTGGAATTAAAGCCGTATTCGTCGCGCGCGGCTTCTTCCCAGCTGGTCCTGGGCTGCTTCTGCACAAAGCGGATCTTGACGATCGACTTGGCGCTCTTGAAGCCGTACTTCCACGGCACCACCAGCCGCACCGGCGCGCCGTTCTGGTTGGGCAGCAGCTCGCCGTACATGCCGAAGGCCAGCATTGCCAACGGGTGATTGGCTTCGTCGATGCGCAGGCCTTCGGCGTACGGCCAGTCCAGCACACGCGAGCTCAGGCCCGGCATCTGCGCCTTGTCGGCCAGTGTCAAGAACTGCAGGTAGTTTGCGTTGCCGGTGGGCTCGACGCGCTTGATCAACTCGGCCAGCGAAAAGCCAACCCACGGGATGACCATCGACCAGCCTTCGACGCAGCGCAGCCGGTAGATGCGCTCTTCCATCGCAGCTAGCTTCATCAGCGCGTCGATGTCCAGCGTCATCGGCTTTTTGACCTCGCCTTCGATGGCCACGGTCCAGGGGCGGGTCTTCAAGCTGCCGGCGGTGCGTGCCGGGTCGGCCTTGTCGGTGCCGAACTCATAGAAGTTGTTGTAGCTGCTGGTGTCGGCGTAGAGCGTGGGCTTGTCCATCGACACTGCGCCAGGCACGGTGCTGCGGGCAGCAGGCAGCGCGGCGTTTTTGCCGGGGCGCGCCGCGGCTGCGGTCTGCGCCGTGGCCGGCAGGGCCAGCGCAGCAGCGCCTGCGGCCAGGCCGTGCATCAGCTGGCGGCGGCGCAGGTAGGTGCTGCGCGATGTGATCTCAGACGCCGGTGTCTGCTGGAAGCCGCGGTCCTTGGGGACGTGCATGGAAGCTTCGGTACGGTGATCGGCTGGAGGTCGTGTGACCGCCAGCGCTTCTTACAGTTCACCGTAGGAGTGCAGTCCCGACAAGAACATGTTGACGCCCAGAAAGGCAAACGTCGTCACCGCCAGCCCGACCAGCGCCCACCAGGCTGAGATGGCGCCGCGCAAGCCCTTCATCAGCCGCATGTGCAGCCAGGCCGCGTAGTTGAGCCAGACGATCAGTGCCCAGGTTTCCTTGGGGTCCCAGCTCCAGTAGCCGCCCCAGGCCTCTGCGGCCCAGAAGGCGCCCAGGATGGTAGCGATCGTGAAGAACGCAAAGCCCACCGCGATCGCCTTGTACATCACGTCGTCCAGCACTTCGAAGCTCGGCATGCGCTCGGCAATGCGCCGCCGCGCGGCCAGGATACCGGCCACGATCAGCGCGCTGATGCCGAAGTAAACGAACCAGTAGCTGCCCGTCTCTGCGGCCCCTTTGCGGAAGACCAGCGGCTCGAGGCACAGCACCATACCCAGCAGCCACAACGGCGCCAACTTCCACCAGCGTGTTTCCTGGGCATGCGACTTGACCAGGTAGGCAAAAGCCACCATCGCCGCGATGGCGAAGGTGCCGTAGCCGATGAAGTTGGCCGGCACGTGCAGCTTCATCCACCAGCTCTGCAGCGCCGGCACCAGGGGCTGGATCTCATGCGCGTCGCGCACCACCGTGTACCAGAGCAGGAAGCCGACCGCAGCGCTGACGATCAGCATCGCGAAGGCGCCCAAAGCGCGGGTCTTGTAGTGCTGCTCGTAGTACAGATAGAACAGCGTCGTCATCCAGCAGAACAGCACGAAGACTTCATACAGGTTGGACACCGGGATGTGGCCGATGTCTGGCGCGATCTGGTGGCTCTCGAACCAGCGCACCAGCATGCCGATCAGCGCCATCACCACCGCGGCCCAGGCCAGGCCGCTGCCGATATGCTGCGCAGCGTTGTCGCTGCCGCCAGCACTCGGGCGCGCCAGCAGGCCGATCCAGTAGAACGCCGTGCTCATGAAGAACAGCATGCTCATCCACAGGATCGCGCTCTGGCTGGAGAGAAAGTACTTGAGCAGAAAAACTTTCTCGCCGGCCGCCAGATCGGCGCCGAAGTCGTCCGGTGTGCGGGCGTAAAGCGCAATCGCGATCAACACCAGCGCGCCGACGCCCAGCGTCAAGGTGCGCAGCGGGCCCCAGAACCAGCCCAGCGCAATCATCGCAGGCACTGCGCCAGCCAGGATGCTCAGCTCGTACACGTCCATCGCCCGGCCATGGCGGCTCAAGGCGTAGCCCGCGCCGGCCACGATCAGCAGCGCGAAGATCCAGTCGTAGACGCTGCGCTGGGCCAGCGGGTTGAAGCTGCGGCCCAGCGCCAGCGTGGTGGTGTTCATGCGGTGTGCTCCTTCAACAGGGCCGATTTGAGACGATCGAATTCGGCGTCGCCGTCCAGCGTGCGGCGTGTGCTGGACAGCGCGGTGCTGATGCGCGTGGTGACGCCGTCAGACGTGCCAGGCGCGGCTTGCAGCCAGACCCACAGCCGCCGGTCGCGCACGTACAACATCATGAATATGCCCAGGATCAACGCGCCGCAGCCCAAGTACACCAGCGTTTTACCGGGTGCCCGCGCGACCTGAAACACGCTGGCCTGCACCTGCGTGAAGTCACTCAACTGAAAGATCAGCGGCGCGGGGTAGAAGTAGCTATCGGACAGCGACGTCACGGCCTGCGTCATGAAACGTTCGGCCTCGGGCCCAGGCTTCAGCGGCTGCAGACCGGCTTGTTCGCGCGTGAGGTTGAGCAGCTCGAACAGCGAGCCGTTGAGGATTCGCAGCAGTACTTCGGACACGCGCAGCCGCTCGCCCTCGGGCACCGAGGTCTCCATGAAGTCGGCCAGCGCTTGCAAGCCGCTGAGCGTTTGCGTCAGCGTGTTCGGCGCCTTGCCTTTCTCAGCGCCGGCAAAGAGGCCCAGCGCGCGGCGCGTGGTGGCGGTGAGCTGCTCGACCAACTCCGGCTTGTCAGCCGGCGCTGCGATGGCCACGTAGCGGTGCGCCGCCTGATCGCGCAGCCCCGGATCGTCCAGCGCCTGGCGCAGCCGCAGCCAGCCGTCGATCTGGCTGTTTTCGTCGGCCGGAACACGCAAGTATCGGAAGCTGTCCTGCGGGTTGTCGCGTACGCCGATCAGAAACACGCTGCTGCCTTCCAGCGGCACCGGCGCCATGTAGTTCTGATACTCCCGCGCCTGGCCGGCGGCGTCGCGCAACCGGTAGGTGATCGACGGGCCGACGTTCTGCAGCACCTTTTCCTTGGCCGCCTTGTGGCCAGCGCCCAGGCGCGATTCGATCGAGTTGACGAGGTCGACTTTGCGCACGTCGGCGCCCGACGAGTCGCCCGCCGCACCGCGTGCCCCTACCCCGCCGCCCATGTTCTCGACGTTGATGAGACGCAGCGTCGCGAACTCCAGCGTCACCTTCTCTTCGCCGCGCGGGCCGTTGGACACCAGCTCGGTCTTGCCGCCGATGTTGCCTTCGATCTCGAAGGGCTTGCCCAGGCCCAGCGGCAGGCCGCGCAGTTTCACGCGCGAGCCGCCATCGTCGAAGCTGCTTTGGTAAATCGCGACGCCGTCGTGGAACGCGGGCTTGTTGACCTCGACCCGGTGCTCGGCCTTGCTGCCGGTTTTGCGGTCGTGGATCACGATCTCGCTGGCAAACAGCTTGGGCATGCCGGTGGCGTAGTACTCGACGACGAACTTCTTCAGCTCGACGTCGAAAGGCAAATCCTGCAGCACAACGCCGTCGGGCATGTTGAGCACAGCCACGCCGGCCCGTGCGCCTTCGGGCACGAAGAGGTTGCCGCGGAAGGTCGGGTTGTTGACCGACAGCCGGTGCTCGGGAGGTACCTCGGCGATCAAGCCGCCGCCGGCAAAGGTGCTTTTGCCCAACAGCGCCATCTGCGCTTTCACGACCAGATCGCCGTCCAGCAATCCACCGACGCAGATCAGCACGATGGACGAGTGCGCGGCCAGGTAGCCGATCTTGTTGCTGCGGCCCTTGCGCGCCGCGAGCATCACGCCGTGGTCGCGGGTCTGCACCTTGGCGCGCCAGCCTTGCGCAATCAGCAGATCGCTCACGCGTTGCAGCGCCGCGGCAGGCGCTTCAGCCACCACCGCCTGTCCCTTGTGTGCAAAGGCCTGCAGCGATTGCTCGCGCAGGCCTTCTTTGTATTGCTGCCAGTCGGCAATGATCTTGGGCAGATTGCGTGCGATGCACAGGCTGGTGCTGAGCACGAGAAAGGCCAGGATCAGCAGAAACCACGGCGCGCTGTAGACCGTGTACAGGTTGACGCGCCCGAACACATCGGCCCAAAAAGGCCCGAATTGGTTAACGTAGTTGTTGAGCGGCTCGTTTTGTTTGACCACCGTGCCGATGACCGACGCGATGCAGATCACGGTCAGCAGCGAGATCGAAAACCGCATCGACGACAGCAGTTCGATCGCATCGCGCACGCGGCGCGAGCCAACGGCAACTTCAACGCCCGAGGTGGATACAGCCATGCCCGCGATTATCTGCCGCGAGCCCGGCGCCATGAAGAAGGCCGGGTGATGACAGGCTCTTTGACGCTGCCACTATGCGTAAAAAGCGCAACCGTCGTCGGCTTCTAAGCGCTCGCCCTCAACGCAAACCGGCCGTGTAGTCGGCCACGGCCTTGATTTCGCGGTCGTTCATCTTGGCCGCGATGGTCATCATCTGCGCGTTGTTTCCGCGCGCGCCGGAGCGGAAGTTAAGCAGCTGCGCCTCGGTGTAGTCGCCATGCTGACCCGAAATGCGCGGGTACTGTATTGGAATGCCGGCGCCGTTCGGGCTGTGGCAACCAGCGCAGGCCGGCACGGCTTTTGCGGCGATGCCGCCGCGCCAGATCTGCTCACCCAGCCCCACGGTTTCCTTGACGCGGGCAAATCCGTTGCGTGGCTGTTTGCTGGCGTAGAAGGCTGCAACGTGGCGCATTTCGTCTTCTGACAAAGCCGCCGCCATGCCTTGCATGATGGCGTTCTTACGCTTGCCGCTTTTGTACTCGGTCAACTGCTTGACGAGGTATTCGGGGTGCTGACCCTGAAGGATTGGGTTGGCCGGCGAGCCGCGCGAGCCATCGGCGGTATGGCAGGCCATGCAAGTGGCGGCCACTTGCTGACCCTTGGCAATATCGGGCTTGAAGGCGGGCTTGGCATCGACGGCAAAGGCCGCTGTGGCGGCCCCGCTCAGGGTCAGGGCCAACAGGGTCTGGGCGACGAACGGCTTCATGCAGCGGGCCTTCAACAAAAGTTCTCGGGAGCTGCATGGCGGCAACCCAAGGCCCGAATTTTACAATGCGCCATGAGCACCCCTATTCGTTCGGCGACTCCTGCAGCAACCGGGCAGGCCGATGCGCCGACCCACGCGTCGGTTGACGCGCCGGCCCCAGCCACGGCGCAGGCACCGGCTCAAGCACCGGCCGTTGTCGCCGCCGATCTCGACAAGATTGCACTCGCCTGGACCCAGAGTGCCCGCTTCCTGACCACCGCCAGCCGGCTGGACCAGTTGCCCGCCAGCGAGCTGCCCGAGATCGCCTTTGTCGGCCGCAGCAACGCCGGCAAGTCCACGGCCATCAACCGGCTGGCGCAGCAAAAGCGGTTGGCTTTCGCGTCGCGCACTCCGGGGCGCACGCAGCACATCAACCTGTTCGACGTCGGCCCTAAGGACGCGCCCGATGCGCGTTTTGCCGACCTACCGGGCTACGGTTATGCAGCCGTCGAGCGCGCGGCCAAGCTGCGCTGGCAGGAGGTGATGGCCGAGTATTTGCAGCTGCGCCGCAACCTGCACGGTGTCGTGCTGATGATCGATTCGCGTCTGGGCTTCACCGAGCTGGATCAGCGCCTCCTGGCGTTGATCGCGCCGCGGTTGGCCAACGGCGAGGTGCGGTTGCTGGCCCTGTTGACCAAAGCCGACAAGCTCAACAAGAGCGAGGTGCAGGCTGCGCTGCGTGACTCCCAGGCTGTGCTGGCGGAAGTCACCACCGACAACGCCGACATCGGCGTTACTGCGTTCTCGGCGCTGTCGCGCCAGGGCCTGGGCGATGTGGCGCAGGCGCTGCACGGCTGGACGCACAAGTGATCCGGCACTTCGAGCTTGCGCTGCCGAACGGCTCAGGCGGCTCAGGCGGCTCAGGCGGCTCAGGCGGCTCAGGCGGCTCAGGCAGCATCACGCTGGCCTGCCGCGGCGCCGGCACCGGCCGTGTGCGGGCCATGCTGCTGCACGGCTTTCCGGAAGCCGCCTTCGTGTGGGATGGGGTGCTGCAGCGCCTGGCGCCGCAGGTGGCCGCGGTGGCGCCCAACCTGCGCGGCTACATCGGCTCATCGGCGCCGACTGAAGTTGCGGCCTACCGCGCCAAGTGCCTGGTAGGCGATGTGGCTGCAGCCATCGACGCGCTGGGCCCCCCGCTGGACTTGCTGGTGGCGCACGACTGGGGCGGCGCGCTGGCCTGGAACCTGGCGGCGCAGCGGCCGGAGCTGATCAAGCAGCTGTTGATCGTCAACTCGCCGCACCCGGCGGCCTTCCTGCGCGAGCTGCGCCACAGCGCGGAGCAGCAGACGGCCAGCGCTTACATGACCTACCTGTGCCGGCCAGGCGCTGAGCAGCAGCTGGCCGAAGACGACTTCCGCCGCCTGTGGCCCTTTCTCGGGGAGCCGGCGTGGTTGACGCCGGCGGTGCGCGCGCAGTACCGCCAGGCCTGGCTCAACCAGGGGCGCGGCCTGACGGGCGCTCTTAACTACTACCGCGCTTCGCCGCTGCGCCCGCCAACGGGTGCTGATGATCCGCTGCACCAGCTGCAACCGCCTGACGCAGCTGTGACCTCACGCGTGCCAACGACGGTGCTATGGGGTGAGCGCGACGCCGCATTGCGGCCTTCGCTGTTGACGGGACTGGAGCGTTGGGTGCCGCAGCTGCAGCTGGTGCACGTGCCGGACGCGTCACACTGGATCGTGCACGAGCAGCCCAGGCTGGTCACCGAGGTGATCGTGTCCTTGCTCGGCGGGTCAGCGGCCGGCTGAGTTGCCGACTGTCCGGCCGGTGCACGTCAGGCGGCCGACGGATCGGACGTTACCTGCTCCTGCACCCGCACCGCGGCGCTGCCGACGATCGAGCGCTGCTTCAGCGTCTTGACCAGGCCGTTGGCGTGCATGAGGCTCAAAGCGCCGGCCCGCACGGCCCAGGTTCGATCCGATGCACCGTCGCCAAACAGCAGGAACTCGCGCCGCTCGCCGGGCCACAGCAACTGCGCCTGGAGCCAGCGGCCTTTGAAGAACATGCGCAGCCAGTCGCCGGCGCGCAGCTTGTTCAGCCAAGCGCCCGCGTCGGCCTTGTCGATGGCCGCCGGCATGTCGCTGGGCATAAATTCGGCCGGCACGGTGTCCAGCTGGTGAACGTCCAGTGGGCCGCTCATCGTCGACGGCGGGCCTTGGCCATCGGCAACCTGATCCTCGAGCTTTTGCAGCGCGCCAATCTGGCTGGCCAGCGCGGCCAGGCGGCGGGTCAGGCGCTTCTTCAGGTAGGTCTCCAGCCGCTCTACGGCCCAGGCGTACAGGCTGGTGTTCTGCGCTGGCTCGCTGGCCAACTGGTCGATCGTCACCTGCGCCACCTTCAGCAGCTGCTGGCGCTCTGGGTCGGTGGCGTCGGGCGCCATCTCGGCCGAAAAAACCAGCTGATTGATGAAGCGCCACAGCGGGTGTTTGCCCTGGTCCAGCAGGCAGCGGTCACGCATTGCGAGCCGCATGGCCGGGCCATGCAGGCGTGAGATCAACAGCTGGATGTCGGCCGGCACGCGCACGTCGGCCAGCATGGCCTCGAACAGCCGGCTCACCAGCTCGATGGCCTGACGGTCGGCGTGCTGCGTGGTGCCACGCGCCACGTCGGCCCAACGCTCCAGCGCGGGCGCGCGTGGCGCCTGGCCGTGATAGCTGAGCGACTGCAAGCTGCCGTTCTGTGTTTCCAGCGGCGCCGGCATCGTCTCGCTCATGCGGTAAAGGTCGGGCGTGAAGGTCGTCTCGTGCGGGCGCCCGCCACGGCGCGAGCCTGAGGGCAGGATCAGCG
>JAJAZC010000120.1 GCA_026785885.1 Rubrivivax sp. | reverse complement strand
GATCGAAGGATTGGGCTGCCGGCCAACGGCTTGCACGCGGGGCTCCCGAGGTGGTGACCTCGGACGGTCTCGAGCCGCGCGCTGCGCCTCAATCGTCTTGTGTGCGGCCGGCATCTGTATGCCCACTGCTGCGGGGACACCTTCGGGGGCCTCGGCGCCTGCGCCACCGGCCGCTTCGGGACGACGAAGTCAAGACAGCGTACGTCGCTGATAGGTCGACACCCGCCGGCCACACTTCCGACGGCGCTGCCTGAAAACGCTCATTGCAGGGCAGTCGAATCTGCTTCTCGGCCGCCAAGCTATTTGCCCATGCAGGCGGCTTCACTCTGGCAGTCGCGGCGCGGATTCCGCGATGCACTCGATGGGCAGCGACAGCGACGGCGGCAGCGGCAGCGGCAGCGGCAGCGGCAGCGGCAGCGGCAGCGGCAGCGGCAGTGGCCGATACGGAAGCCTGCTCGCAGGGTTGTCAAGCGCTGGCGGGGCACCTAAACAGCGGCGGCCCGGTAAAGAATCAAATTTAAAGTGATTAAGTTGGCACCCTGATCCGGCTTAAATTCCCGCCGGCCCCGCCTCGCTGCGCGGCGTAGTTGCCCGGTTGTCGTTTGTGCCTGCCGCATAGCCGAAGAAGGCAGTCTTGCATTGGGGAATCGCAGAACCAGCCGACCTGAAGCGCCACTGCGCTCCCGAAACGCCATCCCGACCCTCGGCCAACGAAACGATCTTCGTTCAGGCACCGCGAAGACGAGCAGCACGCTGTATCGTCAGATGCGTGCGTCCGCTTGACCGGATACCTGGGATGCGTTGTCGCATCAGTTTCGTGCAGTCAATAGCCAACTCGGACGAAATCCGAAGCGTCCAACCCAAGAGCATTGATGACTAGAAACTCTTTGTATGACGGCCTCGAAACCTACGCCCAGAACATCGTCGATACGGTTCGCGAGCCGCTGCTGATTCTGGACGAAACACTCCGAGTTCGATCAGCCAATCGCGCGTTTTATCAGACATTCCATGTCTCCTCGGAGGAGACGGAGGGGCGGCTCATCTATGAGCTGGGGAATGGTCAGTGGGATATTCCCGACCTCCGTACGCTGCTGGAAGACATTGTCCCCCGCAGCTCAGTCTTTCAGGATTTCGAGCTCGAGCACACGTTCCCGGTAATCGGCCGTCGGGTCATGCTGCTTAATGCCCGCAAGCTTCAGGCGGGGCAACATGGTGAGTTGCTGGTTCTGGCCATGGAGGACGTCACGCCGCGCAAGCGAGCAGAAGAAGCACTGCTCAAGGCCGGAGCGTTGCAGAACGCGATCTTCAACAGCGCCAACTTCTCCAGTATCGCCACCGACGCAAACGGGGTGATCCAGATTTTCAACGTCGGTGCCGAGCGGATGCTGGGGTATACGGCGGCCGAAGCGATGAACACGATCACGCCCGCCGATATCTCGGACCCGCTGGAAGTGATCGCCCGTGCGAAAACACTGAGTGCGGAATTCGGAACGACGATTACGCCCGGCTTCGAAGCCCTGGTGTTCAAGGCCTCGCGCGGGATCGAGGACATTTATGAACTGACCTACTGCCGCAAGGACGGAAGCCGCTTTCCGGCCATCGTCTCGGTCACGTCACTGCGTGACGCGCAAGACGAGATCATCGGCTATCTGCTGATCGGGACCGACAATACCGCCCGGAAACAAGTGGAAGCTGAGCGCCTGCTGCTCGATCAAGCGGTGCGCGATCAACAGTTCTACACGCGATCACTGATCGAATCGAACATCGATGCTCTGATGACGACCGACCCCAGGGGCATCATCACCGATGTGAACAAACAGATGGAGGCGCTTACCGGATCGACACGGGATGAGTTGATCGGGGCGCCATTCAAGGATTACTTCACTGATCCCGAGCGAGCCGAGGCGGGCATCAGACTGGTGCTCAGCGAAGGCAAACTCACCGATTACGAGCTGACAGCCCGCGCCCGCAACGGCCAGGAAACTGTGGTCTCGTACAACGCGTCGACCTTTCACGACCGCGGCCGGAAGCTGCGGGGCGTGTTTGCCGCCGCTCGCGATGTCACCGAACGTAAACGATATGAACAATCGCTGCAGGAAGCCGACCGCCGCAAGAACGAGTTCCTCGCCATGCTGGCCCACGAACTCCGCAATCCGCTGGCTCCGATCCGCAACGCGCTGCAAATCATCCGCCTGACCGCCTCTGGTGGGAGTCATCGCCCGGAGGACGACGCGGTGCAATCAGCCTCCGCGATGATGGAGCGCCAAGTCAACCAAATGGTACGGCTGGTCGACGATCTGCTCGATGTGAGCCGCATCAGCCGCGGCAAGATCGAGTTGCGTCGCATGCGGATCGAGCTGGGGTCTGCTGTCCATCATGCCATCGAGGTCATCCGGCCGCTGTCTGAGAGCTTGCAGATCACGCTCACGGTGGCGATGCCCACGGAGCCGATCTATGTTTTCGCTGACCCGACACGGTGGGCGCAAGTGCTGGGCAACCTGCTGAACAACGCCTGCAAGTTCACGAACACTGGGGGCCAGATTTGCCTTACGGTCGAGCGTGTAGGCGATGACGCGGTGATCCGCGTTCGGGACGATGGCATTGGGATCGCTGCCGAGCACTGCCCCCGCATTTTCGAGATGTTCATACAGCTGGATACCTCGCTGGAGCGTTCGGTCAGCGGGTTGGGTATCGGCCTGACGCTGGTCAAGACGTTGGTCGAGATGCACGACGGAACTGTGGAGGTTGAGAGTGCGGGACTTGGCCATGGGACCGAGTTCACCGTTCGGCTCCAGATTCTCAAGGACGTGTTGCCGCCGCCGCCCGTGTGGTCCGCAAGCCAGCCGACAACGAGAGAATCCAGTCGCATTTTGATCGTCGACGACAATCGCGATGCGGCGATGTCTCTCGCGATACTGTTTCAAATGAGTGGTAGCGAAACCCACACAGCCCACGACGGGCAGGAGGCCGTGGATGCGGCGGCGAAGTTGAGGCCCGATATCATTTTGCTCGACATCGGCCTGCCGAAGTTGAACGGCTTTGACGCTTGCCGTGAGATCCGCCAGCAACCGTGGAGCAAGACCATCGTGATGGTCGCCCTTACCGGATTGGGACAAGATGACGACCGCCTCAGATCACGCGAGGCCGGGTTTGACGGCCACGTGATCAAACCCGCCGACTTTGGCGAACTCACGCGACTTCTCGACACGCTGCGACCGATGGCGGTTTCCCGCGTCTAGTTGAAATTCAGGCGTTGCCTCGTGATCGTCGGTCACAGAGCGACGGGCTTGGAGCGATCTTGTTTGTTGACGAGCGCGGCGTGGCGCAAAGTCATTGACACGTTCCGTGCGAAAGGCGTCAAGTTTTTGCGTTCGCAGAACGTGTGGAATGAAGGGCTTCGACTCGACGGAGTTGCTTACATCCCGCCGCAAACTCACGCGCGGATGGCCGGTACGGTTGTTCGACCGAATGACCTCCTGTTCAACATTACAGGCGCTTCGATAGGGCGTTGCGCGATTGTTCCAACAGACTTCGATGAAGCAAACGTCAGTCAGCACGTCACGATCGTTCGCCCGGTTCTGCCAGCGCTCGGGCCGTTCCTGCACTTGGTCCTCATCTCAGGGCAGATTCAACAGGCTGTGATGGACGTGCAGGTTGGTGTATCCAGGGAAGGTCTCAGCATCGCAAAGTTGGAGCGCTTCGTCGTTCCACTGCCGCCACTCTCCGAGCAAGCCCGCATCGCCGCCCGCGTCGACGAACTGATGCGCGTGTGCGATGCCCTCGAAGACAAAGGCCGGCTCGAAGCGGAGCAGCACGCCCGCCTGCTGAGCACCCTGCTGGGCGCGCTGACCGACAGCGCCACATCCTAGAAACTGGCGGCCCAGTGGCAGCGAGTGGCCGGGCACTTCGACCTGCTGCTCGACCGGCCCGAGGCGGTGGATGCGCTGGTGCAGACCATCCTGCAATTGGCGGTGCGAGGACTGCTGCTACCGCACCCTTTGCGCGCGGACGAGATAGGTGAATTGACGCGTGATGAACCGCCCGAGCGACCTCGTGGATAAAGCCGAACCCGCTTCGATGCTGCTGTGACGATGCTGAACGGCTATGCCTTCAAGAGCGAGTGCTTTAAGACCGTCGGTGTGCGATTGGTGCGGAACATCAACGTGAGCCACGGCCACATTGATTGGACCCACGCTGCGAGGGCCACACCCGTCATTGCCCGAAACTTTGCGCAGTTCGCATTGCAAGCGGGTGACGCCGGTCTCTCACTGGACCGGCCGATCATTTCCACAGGTCTCGAGCTCGCGACGGTGCGCTTCTGTGACTTGCCCTGCATGCTGCTTCAACGTGTAGCGCGTCTGTCGCCAGGTAAGGCGCTCTTGTCTCACGACTACATGACGTTGTGGCTGCAATCGGACCGTTTCATCAATGCCATCGACCCGGGCCGTAGCAATGGTGCGCCACACATTTGAACCAAGCAGATGGCCGCATTGACTATCGATTTGCCACCGCTTGCCGAACAGACCCGCATCGTCGCCCGCGTCACCGCCCTCCGCCACCTCTGCGCCACCCTCCGCCACCGCCTGCAAGCCCAGCAACTTACCCAATCCCGCATCGCCCAAGCCCTGGTCCAGCAGGTAACCGCATGACGCCCGCAGAACTCGACGCCTTGCTCGCGCTGGCCCAAGAAAGCGAGCACGTCGAGTTCAAGGAAGGCAAGACCAACCTCCACTTCGACAAGCTCGTCGAGTACACCGTCGCGCTGGCCCATGAGGGTGGGGGTTGCATCGTGCTCGGCGTAAATGACCGGCCGCCGCGCCGTGTGGTGGGCACACAGGCCTTCGAGTTGCCGGCGCGCACCGGCGGCGGCTTGCATGAGCGGCTCCAAATCAAGGTGGTCTGCGAAGAAGTGCTGCACGCAGATGGGCGTGTGCTGGTGTTCCAGGTGCTGGGCCGCCCGCGCGGCCAGGCGTTGCACTTTCAAGGCCACCGTCGTGCTCTCGCACTACAAGCGCCTGAGCAAGCTTGCACCCGACGAGAGGGCGCAGGCCGTGTATCAACTTTGCTGTATGCGATTCGTCAGCAACCAGATCACCAACAACGAATCGATTCGCGAGCGCTTCGGAATCGCAAAGTAGAACGCCTCCCAGGCCTCGCGGTTGCTGCGGGAGGCGCTGGAGGCCGACCGCATCAGGCCGTTGAACGCGACCGTCGGCACCAAGCTCTGCGCTACGTGCCGTAATGGGCCTGATTGCTTGACGAAAATGGGCACTCGGTCTGGTTATGCGCCCAAGTCGTTAATGCGTAAAAGAAATTTGCTTGACGGGTGCTTGATCCGCAATCGCAGCGAGCTGGAAGCGGCCGCTTCGGGTAACTTGACGCCAGGTTCAAAACAGTTCGTTCGCGTGCGCTGGCTCGACGCGGTGCCGGCCAGCCAGGCGTTCAACGAGTTGGGGCTCTTCGGCAACCAGAACACCGTGTGCCAGCCCACCACCCCAAGTGGCGTCACAAGGTCGAGCGCCTGAAGACGGCGTTCACCCACTGGCAGACCTGAATCGGCCCGCCGCCTGTGCCCCGAGCTGCGCTGTCAAATCCAGCGCCGCTTGCCTGAGCGTCACGGCGGCGGCGCCTTCTGGACGCGCGTCGAAGGCGGCCGTGGCACCGATGGCGGTGAGTGCCAGCGCCAGCTGGCCGGTGGCGTCGAACACAGGGACAGCCAGGCCACTCACGCCCGGCACGGCGGCGCCTTCGGCGCGGCTGATGCCGGCTTCGCGGATGGCGGCCAGCTCCGCCACGAATATCTTGTCGAGCGTGCCGCGGCCAGCTTCTGCACGCAATGCCTCCCGCACCTTGGAACGGGGCAGCCAAGCGGCAAACAGGCGGCCACTGGCCGTGCCCCGCAGGCTCATCACCGCGCCGTGGCGCATGGTCACGTGCACAGGCGACGGCGCTTCTTCGACGCGCACGACTGTGGCGCCACGCTCGCCCCAGACCGTAATGCCCACGGTCTGGCCGACTTGTGCGGCCAGAACCGGCAGCCGCTCGGTGGCCAGGCGCAACGGGTCCGATTGCTGCAGGCTGATGAGGCCCAGCTGCATTGCCAGCGGCCCGAGCCCATAGTGCCCGCTCGCAGTGTCCTGCACGATCAAGCCCAGCTTGCCGTAACTCACCAGGTACGGGTGCGCTTTGGCCGCGCTCATGCAGGCCGCCTGCGCCAAGTCCTTCAGCGCCATGGCGCGGCCGTGGCGCACCAGGGCCAGCAGCAGGCTGCCGCCGACTTCGATGCTCTGGATGCCTCGTTGGCTCATGGGTTTTCGGGTGCGCGTTAGTGAACGTCGAGGTTTACACTAAAACGAACCCGTTCGACACTGTCAAACAATCTGTTGTGGAGACGACGCCAATGAACGTGCCAGCCAAAGCCTTTGCCTCGCAGGCCGACCTCGAAGAAAAGCAGGTCAGCTTCACCCGGCTCAGCGACAACGCCTACGCCTACACCGCCGAAGGCGACCCCAACACCGGCATCATCGTCGGCGACGATGCGGTCATGGTGCTGGACACGCAGGCCACGCCGGTGATGGCGCAGGACGTCATCCGCCGCATCCGCGAAGTCACCGACAAGCCCATCCGCTACGTGCTGCTGACGCACTACCACGCAGTGCGCGTGCTCGGTGCCAGCGCCTACCGGGCCGAAGGTTGCCAGCACATCATCGCCAGCGAAGACACACGCGATCTGATCGTCGAGCGCGGCGAGCAGGACAAGGCCAGTGAGATCGGCCGCTTCCCGCGGCTGTTTCGCAACGTCGACAGCGTGCCGGCCGGGCTGACCTGGCCCACCATCACCTTCCGCGGCAAGATGACGTTGTGGCTGGGCAGCCTGGAGGTGCAGCTGCTGCAGCTGGGCCGCGGCCACACCAAGGGCGACACGGTGGCCTGGCTTCCGCACCAGAAGATCCTGTTCAGCGGTGACCTCGTTGAATTCGACGCCACGCCCTATGCCGGCGACGCCTACTTCAAGGACTGGCCGGCCACGCTCGACAACATCGCCGCGCTGCAACCAGCGCAACTGGTGCCGGGCCGCGGCGCCGCGCTGACCACGCCGGACGCGGTGGCCGCCGGGCTGCAGGGCACCCGCAGCTTTATCGCCGACGTGCGCGCCAGCGTAGAGGCCGGTGTCAAGGCCGGCAAGGACCTGAATGCCGTCTACAAAGAGACGGTGGCCAAGCTGGCGCCAAAGTACGGCCACTGGGTCATCTTCCAGCACTGCATGCCTTTCGACGTGACGCGCTGCTTCGACGAGATGACGCAGTACGCCGACCCGCGCATCTGGACCGCCGAGCGCGACGTGCAGATGTGGAAGACGCTCGAAGCATAACGTTCAAAAAGAGCGTCTCATGCTCAGCACTTACACCTACCCGCGCTACGCCTACCGCCGCCCGCCGGAGCTGGATGCACCGTGCGGCAAGCTGCATCCGGTGATCGTCGTCGGCGCCGGCCCGGTGGGGCTGGTTGCCGCGATCGATCTGGCGCAGCAGGGCTTGCCCGTCGTGCTGCTGGACGACGACGACACTGTCAGCGTCGGCTCGCGCGGCCTGTGTTATGCCAAGCGCACGCTGGAGGTGCTGGACCGCATTGGCTGCGGCCAACGCGTCGTCGACAAGGGCGTGACGTGGAGCGTCGGCCGCACCTTCCACGGTGAGCGCGAGGTCTTCCACTTCGACCTCTTGCCCGAGCCCGACCACCAGCGTCCCGGCATGGTCAACCTGCAGCAGTACCACCTGGAGCAAATCCTGGTGGAGCGCGCGATGGCGCTGCCCAACCTGGACCTGCGCTGGAGGCACACCGTCACCGCGGTGCGTCCCGGCGATCAGGCCGCCGACGGCTTGCAGCTCGACACCGGCACCGCCGACGGCGTGCAGCTCGACATCAGCACCGCCGACGGCGCCTACACCCTGCACGCCGACTGGCTGGTGGTGGCCGATGGCGCGCGCAGCCCGATCCGCCGCATGCTGGGTCTGGACATCAGCGGCCAGGTCTTCAAAGACCGCTTCCTGATTGCCGACGTGGTGATGAAAGAGCCGCTGTTCGAAGAAGGCAAAGCCGAGCGCTGGTTCTGGTTCGACCCGCCGTTTCACCGTGGCCAGAGCGTGTTGCTGCACCGCGAGGCCGACAACGTCTGGCGCATCGATTTCCAGTTGGGCTGGGACGCGGACCCGGAGGTCGAAAAGCAGCCCGAGCGAGTGATCCCGCGCATTCAGGCCATGCTCGGCCAAGTCACGAGCCCGCGGGCTGCGCGTGCGCCTGCGTCACCCCCCGATTTGGCGCAAGCCGGCCAGACAGACGCCGCCCGTACGGCGCCCGACTTCGATCTGGAATGGGTCAGCGTCTACACCTTTCAATGCCGTCGCATGGCGCGCCTACGTCATGGCCGCGTGCTGTTTGCAGGCGACGCGGCGCACCAGGTGAGCCCCTTCGGTGCGCGCGGTGCCAACTCCGGCATGCAGGACAGCGACAACCTGGCCTGGAAGCTCGGGCTCGTCATCAGCGGCCTGGCGCCGGACACGCTGCTGGACAGCTACGACCAGGAGCGCGGCCTGGCGGCCGACGAGAACCTGCTGAATTCCACCCGCAGCACCGATTTCCTGACGCCCAAGAGCACCGCCAGCCGTGACTTCCGAGACGCGGTGTTGACGCTGGCAGCCGAGCACGGCTTTGCGCGCACGCTCGTCAACTCCGGCCGCTTGTCGGTGCCCACGCATCTGTTCAATTCGCCGCTCAACACCGCAGACACCGATGCCTTCAGCGGCGTCATGCAGCCGGGCGCGCCGCTGGCCGATGCGCCGGTGCTGCAGCAGGGCCAGCCCGGCTGGCTGTTGCAGCACATAGCCCGCGGCTTCACGCTGCTGGTGTTTGCCGATGCCGATGCCGATGCCGATGCCGAGGCCACCACCAACACCGATGCCGGCAGCCTGGCGCAGCAAGCGCAGGCGGCCCGGCAGCTCATCGCCGAGGCGACAACCCATGTGCATCTGCCGCTACCGCTGCAGCTGCTGTTGATCACGCCGACCGATGGCGACGTGCCGCCCGGCACCACCGTGCTGGCCGATGCCCATGGCCGCGTCGCGCAACGCCTGGACGGCCGCCCGGGCACGGCGTATCTTCTGCGCCCCGACCAGCATGTGGCCGCCCGCTGGCGCCAGCTGCAGGCCCCGGCGCTGCATGCGGCGCTGGCCCGGGCTACCGGCGACGGCAACAACGGCAGCGACCGCATGAACATCCGCTTCAACGTCAACACGAGCAACAGCAACAGCAACAGCAACAGCAACAGCAACAGCAGCCCAGCTTCATGCCCCTGTTGAACACCCAACCCAACTTCGGCACGCCAGGCCAGCCCGCATTGCGGGCCTACACCCCCGGCGATGATTTCTATCAGGCGTTGATCGACAGCCACCGCGGCCTGGGCGATGAGGCCAGCCGCCTCGTCAACGCGCGCCTGATTCTGCTGCTGGCCAACCACATCGGCGACCTCCGCGTGCTCAACGAGGCGCTCGCAGCAGCGCGACACGGCATCGCTCCGGCCGCTCACGTCCCATCTGCAAACGCACCATGAACGACAACGACCAGCTGCGCGGCTTCGGTAACCACTTCAGCAGCGAAGCCGCGCCCGGCACGCTGCCGCAGGGCCGCAACAGCCCGCAGCGCGTGCCCCACGGCCTGTATGCAGAGCTGATCAGCGGCACCGCCTTCACCGCGCCGCGCGCCGACAACCGCCGCAGCTGGCTGTACCGGCGCCAGCCCTCGGTGGTCAGCGGCGGCTACAGCGCGTACGCCCATGCCGGCTGGACCACCGGCGCTGCCGGCGGTGTGGCCGCGCCGCCCGACCCGCTGCGCTGGCCGCCGTTTCCGCTGGCCGCAGGTGACGTCGACTTCATCGACGGCCTGCACACCGTGTGTGCCAATGGCGATGCCGATGCACAGGTCGGCCTGGCCGCGCTGGTCTACAGCTGCACGCGCAGCATGGAGTGCCGTGCGCTGATCAACACCGACGGTGAGATGCTGCTGGTGCCGCAGCAGGGCCGCCTGCGCATCACCACCGAGCTGGGTGTGCTGGAGGTCAAGCCGGGTGAGATAGCGCTGGTGCCGCGCGGTCTGGCGTTCAAGGTCGGTTTGTTGACCGGGGGTGGGGGCCAGGGCGGGAACGAAGGTGCGGCGCGCGGCTATGTGTGTGAGAACTACGGCGCGCCTTTGCGCCTGCCCGAGCTCGGCCCGATCGGCAGCAACGGCCTGGCCAATGCGCGCGACTTCATTGCGCCGCAGGCGGCTTTCGAGGACACACCAGGGGCCTACGAGCTGATCAAGAAATCCGCCGGCCGCCTATGGCGTGCAGAGCAGCGCGCCACGCCTTTCAACGTCGTCGCGTGGCACGGCAACCTGGCACCGTTGAAGTACGACACGACCAACTTCATGGCGCTTGGCAGCATCAGCTTCGACCACCCCGACCCCAGCATCTTCACAGTGCTGACCAGCCCCAGCGACACACCCGGCACCGCCAACTGCGATTTCGTTATCTTCCCGCCGCGTTGGATGGTGGCCGAAGACACCTTCCGCCCGCCCTGGTTCCACCGCAACCTGATGAGCGAATTCATGGGCCTGGTCTACGGCCAGTACGACGCCAAGCCCGAGGGCTTTCGCCCCGGTGGCGCCAGCCTGCACAACATGATGGTGCCGCACGGCCCAGACGCCGAAGCCTTTGCCAAGGCCAGCCATGCGCCGCTGGCACCGCACAAGCTAGAGCACACGCTGGCCTTCATGTTCGAGAGCCGCCTGCGCTTCGTGCCCACCGCGTGGGCGTTGCAGCCGGGCCTGCTGGATACTGGGTACGCTGACTGCTGGGCAAATCTGGCCGATCAGTTCGACGACCCGACTCACCCCACCCGCGCGTAAGAGCAAAGCCCCGCCGCCCATGACCGCAGCCCGCGACGACACCCACGACCCGGCGCTTGCGAGCTGGGTCGATTCGGCCAACCACCCGGACACCGATTTTCCGATTCAAAACCTGCCGTACGGCCGCTTCCGCCGCAAGGGCACGGACGAGCCCTGGCGCATCGGTGTGGCCATCGGCGACGAGGTGCTCGACCTGCGCCTGGCGGCCGAGTTGTGCCCGTGGGGTGACCCGGTGCTGGAGCTGCTGACCCCGCTGGCCGCGGGTGACCTGGCGGCCTTCATGGCGCTGGGCCGCCCGGCCTGGCAGACGCTGCGCGCGGCCTTGTCGCGTGCGCTCAGCGCCGACAGCATCCAGGGTGCTTTTCTGGAGAGCTGCCTGGTGCAGCAGGTTGATGTGCAGCTGTCGTTGCCGTGTGAGATTGGTGACTACACCGACTTCTACACGAGCATTCACCATGCCACTGCGGTCGGCGGTTTGTTCCGGCCCGACAACCCGCTGCTGCCGAACTACCAGTGGGTGCCGATCGGTTATCACGGCCGCAGCTCGTCCATCGTCGTCAGCGGCAAGAGCCTGCGCCGGCCGATGGGCCAGATCAAGCTGCCCGACGCAGCCGAGCCGGTGCTGCGCGCCAGCCGGCGGCTGGATTTCGAGCTGGAGCTGGGCGCGCTGATCGGCTCGGACAACGATCTGGGCCACCCGGTGGCGATGGCGCAGGCCGAGGACCATCTGTTTGGCCTGGTGCTGTTCAACGACTGGAGTGCACGCGACATCCAGCCCTGGGAATACCAGCCGCTGGGCCCCTTCATCAGCAAAAATTTTGGCAGCACGTTGTCGCCCTGGGTCGTCACGATGCAAGCGCTGGCGCCCTTCCGCCGCCCCTTCAAGCGGCCGGCCGGTCACCCGCAGCCGCTGCCGTATCTGGACAGCGAGGCCAACCGCAGCGCCGGTGCCATCGACATCGACGTCGAGGTCTGGCTGCAAACGCTGCGCATGAAAAAAGCCGGCCACCCAGGCGACCGTTTGAGCGGCAGCAATTACTCAGAGGCTGCCTACTGGACCCTGGCGCAACTGGTGGCGCACCACACGGTTGGCGGCTGCAACCTGCGCACCGGTGACCTGCTGGGCACCGGCACGCTGTCCGGCCCTGCGCCGGGGCAGGGCGGCTCGCTGCTGGAGTTGTGCGGCGGTGGCAAGACCCCGCTCACGCTGAGCACCGGCGAGCAGCGTACCTTCCTGGAAGACGGCGACACCGTGATCCTGCGCGGCGCCTGCGCGGCTGAGGATGCACGCCGCATCGGCTTCGGCGATTGCCGCGGCACGGTGTTGCCGTCGGTTGATTGAAGCGGGCAATTGCGCTTTTGGCTTGGAGCATGCTGGTCTGCTGACGCGGGCTCGCATGTGTGCAGCGCGTTGCGAGTTTCGCTTCTGGCTAAAGGTTTTAATGCCCGCTACGTGTTGCGACTCGGCACCTGGCAGCGTGGCGCGGCGGATCGGCATGGGGGCGTCGCGTCGGGTGGTGCTCGGCAGGGGGGCTCCGGGTGGGGCGATCGGTGAGCACACCGACTGCCCGGCGCTGCTCACCTCCGGGTCGCGCGGCCCAACTCGCTTCGCTCGGCTCCGCTCAGACACGTGCCGCGAGCATGTTGTTAATGCGCGCTGCGCGCGCCGACCCGGAGGCTGCGCCGGTCGGCGCTCCCACCCGTCGCCTCTTGCCGAACACCACCCGCTGCTCAGGCACCAGCCGTGGCAGCTCGGATTTTTTTATGCGGCACGGTGGTGGCACTTCCACATGTTGAGGCGCCACCGTGGTTGCAGCAAAGGCGGGTTCGGGCAGGCCGTGGCGCGCCTGTGGGGTGCCGAGCAGCGCGGGGTGTGCGGCCAGCGCGCGCAGCGCGCATCAACAACATACTCGCGGCCACTGTCTGAGCGTAACGAACGAAGTGAGTGAAGCAAGTTGGCCGCGGGCCGCATGCCCGAGCAGCGCAGGGAAGTCGATGTACCCGCCGACCGCCACAGAGAAGTGCCACGGCCTGCCCGAACCCGCCTTTGCTGCGCAGACGCATCCTCGCCCGAACCCGCCCTTGCCGCTCCGACACAACAACGCCGAAACCGCCTTCGCCGCGCAAACGCAACCACGCACCAACCAGCCACTGCCGCCCTACGCATCCACGCCCGGACAAGCCTTGACCGCTCAGCCGCCAAAACGTCCGCCTTCACCACGCTGGCCACAACTGAAATCGCGGGGCCGGTTGGTTCTACTCAGCGGCCGAGGTTGAGCCGGCTTTGCCGGGCCGCTGTTGGCGCACCTTTGGGGGCGCAGCGGCGGTTGCGCTTCGCGGTTGACCCACGTCCGCCAGGTGTTTGCGAACCGTGCTGTTGATGACGCGCAGCTCGGCCAGTGTGGCTTCGATGTGCGCGCGTTTGGTCTCCACGTTGCTGATTGCCGCGTCCGTGCGCTCGACGACGAAGCGCATCTGCTGCATGCGGCCTTCGCCGTGGGCGCCGTACAGATCGAGGTAGTGTTTGATCTCCGACAGGCTGGCGCCGATGGCCTTGCTGCGCAGGATCAGCGCCAACCGCGCACGGTCCCGCCGCGTGTAGACGCGTGTGCTGTTGATGCGCCGCGGCGCCAGCAGGCCTTTGTCTTCATATAAGCGGATCGTGCGCAGCGTGATGCCAAATTCAGCGCACAGCTCCGTGATGCCGAAAAGCTCGTCAGCGCTTTCGTCGCTGTGCTCGGCCACCGATTGGTGAGCGGTCGCTGCCTGCTGGCGGCGCAGCGCGGAGCCCGGAGATGCCGCCATGGATCAAGCGGGCGCCATGGAGCCAGCTTCGCCGGGCCAGTGTCGGCGTCCGTCCGCGGGGAAGGCGCCGAAGGTGCATCGGGGGCGGGTCATACAAAGCGTTGCAGCTTCATGGCCACGCTCATGTCACCGCTGACTTTGAACTTGCCCATCATGAAACCGGTGGTCGGCTCCAGCTCGCCGTTGAGCAGAGCGGCCAGGTTGGCCAGCGTGATGGCGATGGTGCAGTCGGTCTCGCGGTCTTCGTTGCTGATGGTGTTGGGCACGCTTTTGCCATCCAGCACCACCACGCCGTCTGCGCCGCAGTCAAACTTGAGCGTGGCGTTGAGGCCGCTGGCGGCACCCATTTTGTTGCGCAGGGCTTCGGTGCAGGCGTGCAGGTTCATGGCAAAAAACATCCGTCGGGTCGTGGTGCCTTCGATCGTAGCGGCAGCATACGCAGCAGGCATGCGGGAAGTCACCTGCACGAGATCACGTTAACGTTAGCGTTACCTTGGTGCCTAATGGTGCGATAGGGCCATCGCACGATGACTGCTCGATGACTGCACTGCTCGATAACTGCACTGCTCGCAGTCTGCAATGCGCAGTAGCTGCACCTTTCGATGACTCAGCCGGCCCGCTACGCCAGCGTCTTTCGCCCGGGCCTGTTTGCCGGCCAGCTGATCTGGGTCACTGGCGGCAGCGGCAGCGGCAGCGGCAGCGGCATCGGGCGCTGTGCGGCGCACGGGCTTGCCAGCCAGGGCGCTGCGGTGCTGATCAGCGGCCGCACGCAGGCCAAGCTCGATGCGGTGCAGGCCGAGATCACCGCTGACTGTGGTGAACATCACGAAACCGCCTCCGGCGGAGGACATCCCGACGCTGCGCGCGCTGACCTCGCCAGCGTGGCGTCTTTCGACCTGACGCTGCGCTGCCAAGGCCAGCTGCGCACGCAGCGCGTGCCCGATACCGCGGTGCGGGTGCTGGCCTGGCAGGGTCAGCAGGCGAGGCTGCTGATCGACGGTGTGCAGCGCAGTGTCATTGCGCTGCAGCACGGCACCACGCTGCACCTGAGCCTGGACGGCGCGGTGTTCCGCTTCGAAGAGCCGTCAGCGCAACCACGCGCCGCCGTGGCCGCCGACGCCACGCGGGCGCGGGCCCCGGTGGCCGGTGTCGTGGCCCGCGTCAACGTGCAGGTCGGCGCCAGTGTCGAGGCCGGCCCGCCGCGGGTCTGCGGGGGAGCGGTGAAGATGGAGATGTGGCTCAACGCCGCTGCCGCCGGCACCGTGCTGGTCGAACTGGAGCTTGCTGAATGAGTGCGCTAGCCATCAACGCTGACAAAACCATCCTCACCTGCGCGCTGACCGGCGTGTTGACCAATCCGCTGCAGCACCCGGTGCCAGTGAGGCCGGCGCAGATGGCGGCCGAGGCGCGGGACGCCTGCAACGCCGGCGCCAGCATCGCGCATGTGCACTTGCGCAGCCAGGAGTCGGGCCAGGGCCACATGCCGACCTGGGAGCCCGATGTCGCGCAAGCGGTCTGCGACGCCATCCGCGCCGCCTGTCCGGGCGTCATCATCAACCTCAGCACCGGCGTCATCGGCAAGGACATCAGCGGCCCCCGGGCCTGCATGGAACGTGTGCTGCCCGAGATCGCGGCCTGCAACGCCGGCACGCTGAACTACCTGAAGATCAAGGACAACGGCGACTGGGCCTGGCCGCCGATGGTCTTCGACAACCCGGTGGCGAAGGTGCAGCAGTTTCTGGCGGTGATGGCGGCCTGCGGCACGCGGCCGGAATTCGAGTGCTTCGACGTCGGCATCGTGCGCAGCGTGGGCATGTACCAACAGGCGGGCTTGTTCAGCGGTGTGCCCGGCGTCAACTTCGTGATGGGCGTGGCCAGCGGCATGCCATGCGACGCGGCTTTGCTGGCGCTGTTGCCGGGCTTCGCGCCACCCGGCGCGCTTTGGCAGACGACGCTGATCGGCCGCTCCGACATCTGGCCCGTGCACCAGCTAACTGCCGAGCTGGGCGGCAACCTGCGCAGCGGCCTGGAAGACACGTTCTATTTGCCCGACGGCAGCCGCGCGCGCGGCAGCGGCGTGCTGACCGACGCGCTGGCAGCCTGCGCACGCCGCGCCGGGCGGGCCGTTGCTTCGCCGGCCGAGGCGCGGGAACGGATGGGCTTGAATCAAGGCCTGGCGCATTGCTTAGATCAAGGCTTGGCTGAAGGCTCGGGTGGGGTTGCGGCTGCGGCTGCGGCTGCGGCTGCGGCTTCGGCTGCGGCTTCGGCTTTGGCTTCGGCTTCGGCTTTGGCTTTTGCTGTTGCTTTGGGTTTGGCTTAGGCTTTGGCTGTGGCTTTGGCTTTGGCTGAGGCTTGGGCTTTGGCTTTGGCTTTGGCTTTGGCTTTGGCTTCGGCTTTGGCTTTAGCGCCCGGTACGGCGCAAGGCCAACCGGCATGACGGGCGACACACTGCTGCCGCGCAACGCAGCCGAGCAAGCCCGGCTGGACGCCGCGCTGATCGACCTCTTCGAACACCGCATCACCTTCAACCAGACGCTGGGTCTGAAGATTGCCTCGGTCAGGGCAGGCGACGTGCGCGCCACCGTGGCCATGCGGCCTGAACTGGTCGGCCACTTCAGCTACGGCCGGCTGCACGGCGGCGTCATCTCCGCGGTGCTCGACGCGATGGGCGGCCTGGCGCTGATGGTGGGCATCGCCGAGCAGCATCCGCACGACAACACGCTGCAGGTCATGCACCGCTTCATCAAGATGGCCACCATCGACCTGCGGGTGGACTACCTGCGGCCCGGCCTGGGCGCGCGCTTTACCGCCACCGCCGATGTCGTGCAGCTGGGCGCCCGCCTGGGCCGCACGCAGATGCGCTTGCTCGACGAAGAAGGCAAGCTGCTGGCCACCGGCGCGGCGGCTTATGCGGTGGCTTGACGGCCCGCGTGTACCGCCTATGGGCCGATCGGTTGATGGGCCGATGGACCGATGGGTTGATGGGTTGATGGGGTTGATGGGTTGACATGATGTAGCGGCGGCCGGCCTGGCCGTCCGGGCTTGCCGCGGTTTCGAGGCGCCCTGGCCCGTCTGCATCTGCCACCATCGCCACGTCAGCCACTGCTCCGCCACCGACCCGCTGCCCGCCATGACGCTGCCCCGCCGCTCCCGTATTGCCCTGACCCTGGCCGCCGCTGCGGCGCTTATCGCGGCGGTCGTGGCCGGCGTGTTGAGCCTGCCGGGCCGCGTCAACGGCAATGTCGACGCTGCGCCGCGCGCCGTTGCCGCACGCGGCCCGCTGGCGGCCGATGAGCTGGCCAACATCGACGTCTTCCGCCGCACGTCGCCGTCGGTCGTGCACATCACCAGCCTGGGTGTGCAGCGCGATCTGTTCAGCATGAACGTGCAGGCCGTGCCGCGCGGCACCGGCAGCGGCTTCGTGTGGGACAGCAGCGGCCATATCGTCACCAACTTTCACGTCATCCAGGGCGCCAACGGCGCGCGCGTCACGCTGGCCGACCAGAGCAGCTACGAAGCGCAATTGGTCGGCGCCTTTCCCGACCGCGACCTGGCGGTGCTGCGCATCGAGGCGCCCAGGGACAAGCTGCCGCCCATTGCGCTGGGCAGCAGCAAGGACTTGCAGGTCGGCCAGCGCGTCTATGCCATCGGCAACCCGTTCGGGCTGGATCAGTCGCTGACCACCGGCATCGTCAGCGCGCTCAACCGCGAAATCGAATCCTTCAACAACCGCACCATCCGCGGTGTGGTGCAGACCGATGCGGCCATCAACCCCGGCAATTCCGGCGGCCCGCTGCTGGACAGCGCGGGCCGGCTGATCGGCGTCAACACGCAGATCGCCAGCCCCAGCGGTGCCAGCGCCGGCATCGGCTTCGCAATTCCTGCCGACGAGGTCAACCGTATCGTGCCGCGGCTGATCAAGGACGGCCGTTTTCTGCGCCCGACGCTGGGTGTCACGGCCGGTTCTGTGGCTTTGCAGCGCCAGCTGCAACTGCCGCCCGGCGTTGCGGTCGTGCAGGTCGGCAGCGGCACGCCGGCGGCCAAAGCCGGGCTGCAGCCGTTTCGCCGCGGTGCGCGGGGTGAGCTGGTAATGGGCGACGTCATCACCGCGATCAACGGCGAGCCGGTGGCCGATTTGGACACCATGCTGGACCAGCTGGAGCGCTACCAGCCCGGCGACAGCGTCACCTTGACGTTGTGGCGGGCCGGCCAGACGCGCAAGCAGGCCGTGATGCTGGCTGCGGCTGAGTGAACGAATGGGTGAATCGGTGAGTCAATGCATCGATGAACGATCGCAACGAACATGAAAGTTTGCGCATGCCCGCACGACACCACACCATGAACACGGAGTTGAACACCATGAGCCGCCGAACCTTTGTCAATCTGCTGTCGGCCATCGGCCTGGGCGGCGTTGCCGCTGCAGCCGACACAGCGCGGGCCGCGGATGCCAAAACCGCCACGCCCCGCGCCGACCGCGTAAAGCTGAGCGACGCAGAATGGAAAAAGCGCCTGCCTGAGGCCGCCTACCGCGTGCTGCGCCACGAAGGCACCGAGCCGCCGCACAGTAGCGTGCTCAATGCCGAAAAGCGCGCCGGCAACTACCACTGCGCCGGCTGCGACCTGCCGCTGTTTGCATCGGCGGCCAAGTACGACAGCGGCACCGGCTGGCCCAGCTTCTTTGCACCGCTGCCCGACGCGGTGGCCACGCGCAAGGACTTCAAGATGATCCTGCCGCGGACTGAGTACCACTGCGCGCGCTGCGATGGGCACCAGGGCCACGTCTTCAGCGACGGCCCGCGCCCGACCGGCCAGCGCTACTGCAACAACGGCGTGGCGCTGCGTTTCGTGCCGGCGGCCGCATGAAGCGCCGCTGGAGCCTGGGGGTGGCGACCGCGCTGCTGGTGGCGGTGGTGGCCGCGATGTCGCAGAACAAGCCGGCGCCAGCGCCGTCTGCAGCGCCCTCTGCAGCGCCGGCCCCTGCGGCCCCGGCAGCCCCGCCGGCCACCGCCGCCATCAACAAAGCGACTTTTGCCGGAGGCTGCTTCTGGTGTGTAGAAGCCGACTTCGACAAGGTGCCCGGCGTCATCAGCACGACCTCGGGCTACATCGGCGGCACGGTGGCCAACCCGAGCTACGCGCAGGTGTCTGCCAACAGCACGGGCCACGCCGAAGCGGTGGAGATCGTCTACGACCCGGCACGCGTCAGCTACGCGCAGTTGCTGCAGACCTACTTTCGCAGCATTGACCCGACCACCAAGGACCGCCAGTTTTGCGATGTCGGCAGCCCCTATCGCACGGCGATCTTCACGCACGGCGCCGAGCAGGCAACCGCTGCGCAGGCCTCGCTTGCGGCTCTGGACAAGGACAAACCATTCGTGGCGCCGATCGTCACGACGATCGAGCCCGCCGGGCCGTTCTATCCAGCCGAGGCCTATCACCAGGACTACTACAAAAAGAACCCGGTGCGCTACGGCTACTACCGCACGTCCTGCGGCCGCGATGCGCGGCTGAAGCAACTCTGGGCAACCCCCTAAGAAGTTAGCTGCTGCTGCGCAAGGCGGCACGTTGCAGCAGCGCCGACCCCGGGGCTAAGGGGGGCCCTGAGCGGGGTGGGGCCGTGATAATTGCGGGCAGCAAATGCCCACGGGCGCTAGGAGAGATCTGTGCAAAGCCCGGTCGAATCACCGCCCGCACCGCCCACACCGCCCACACCGCAGGCAGCCCGCCGCAAGCTCGTGCGCGGCATCTTTGCCGCCCCGGCCATCATGACGGTGTGCAGCGGCAGCGCTTTCGCCGCCAGCTCCAGCCTGCGCTGCCTGAGCAACCAGGTCGTCAACAATCCCACCACGATGCCGGTGACGACCGCGCTGGACAGCTGGCTGCGCGTGCAGCTGTGGTCCACCGGCGACGGCAGCAAGAAGAGCCCGTACCTCTACTACGTCAGCGGCGCCGATCTGCAGACCTGGAAACGGCCTTCGACCAGCGTCTATCTGGGCTCCAGCCAGTGGCAGCTCTTCAACATCAATACCAACTCGTCCGGCGTGCAAGTGGGCGCGCCTTCCGGTGCGGTGCGCTGCTCGCAGTACGCCGCCATCCGCTTTGATGCCAACGGCAACGTCGTCGGCGTCGGCACCGGTGCAGCCGGCTCAACAGCGCTGCCGGGCACCTGCTGGACTTCCTTCGCCACCACGCTGTAATGCCGGCATCCGGGCGCCGCTTCGTGCGTGCGCCGGGGGTGCGGTTGGCGCCGCTGGGTGAGGGTTGGGTCGCCTTCAGTGCGCTGTCGGGCGAGACCCATGTGCTCAATGACGAGGGTGTCGCGATCCTCGAATTGCTCGACGCGGCGACGCCGCTGTCGGCGTTGGACATCGCCGCGCAGCTGGCCGATGAAGTCGACGTGCCTGCAGCCGAGCTGGCGATCACGCTCGCCGGCGCCTGGGGGCCCTTGATCGATGCGGGCCTGGTGCGCGAACATCGCGCCGGCGCTTGAATCGCACGTTGAGCCCTCCCGCACTTCCAATTCCAACCCGGTTGCCCACGCTGTCGGACGCGCCGGTCGCCGACATCGCGGCCGCGCTGGCCGGGCCCGGGCTGTGGCTGGACATCGGCCTGGCCACGCTGCGTTTGCGCAGCGACGCGCCGGCGCTGGCCGCGCAGCTGCAGTCGGTGTACCGCCACTTTCCGCTGCGCACGGCGGGTGACTGGGCCGATCTGCACGTCGATGTGCGGCGCCCGCGCAGTGTGCGGCGCTGGCTGCGGCCGCAAGTCGTCTTTCAGTGCGACGGCGTCGCGCCGTTCGATCCCTTCCCGGCCGACACCGCGCTGCCACTGGTGGAGTGGGGTGCCAACTGGCTGATCGGCCGCCGCTGCAACGACCACCTGCTGTTCCATGCCGGCGTGGTGGAGCGTGACGGCCACGCGCTGTTGATGCCGGCGCTGCCCGGCTCGGGCAAGAGCACGCTGACGGCGGCGCTGAGTCAGCGCGGCTGGCGCTTGCTGTCCGACGAGTTCGGTGCCTACGACTGGCGCCAGGATCACTTCGTGTCGGCGCTGAAGCCGGTGGCTTTGAAGAACGATTCGATTGCGGTGTTGCAGGCTTTTGCGCCGGATGTCGAGCTGGGGCCGCTATTTCCGAAAACGCGCAAAGGCACCGTCGCGCACCTGGCGCCTTCGGCCGCTGCGGTGCGGGCTGTGCACACACCGGCGCGGCCCGGTGCCATCGTGCTGCCGCGCTGGCAGCCCGGCAGCGCGACGACCTTGCAGCCGGTGCTGCCGGCGCTGGCTTTTTCTTCGCTGGCCTTCAACGCCTTCAACTACACCGTGTGCGCCGCCGACGGCTTCGACGCGGCCGTGTCGCTGATCAACCGGGTGCCGGCCTGGCAGCTGATCTACAGCGATCTGGACGACGCGTTGAGGACACTGGCTGCACAGTGGCCGGCCGTCGTGGCGCGCGCGCAGACCGAGGCGCAAACCGAGGCGCGGAAAGCGCCACGGGCGGACACGCGCATGGGCGCAGGGGCAGGAACACGGAAGGGCGCCCCGATCGGTGCGCCGATGGACGTGCAGACCGGCACGCGCCTGGACGCACCCGTGCAGCCGGCTACCGACACGGCCGCAGGGGTGCCCGCACCATGAACGGCAATGCCGCCCCGGACCTGCAGTGGGTGCATGCCATCCGCGAGCCCGCGCAGGCACTGGCCTGGAGCCTGCCGCAGTGGCAGCGCGTGGTGCGCCTGTCGCGCCGCCTGCGCTTGCTGGGCCGCCTGGCTGAAAGCCAGATTGCGGCCGGTCATCTGCAGCAGCTGCCGCCGCCCGTGGCCAGCCAGCTGCGCGCTGAGAGCCGCTACGCAGCCGCGCAAGGCGGCGCATTGCGCTGGGCGCTGGAGCGCATCGGCAGCACGCTCGCATCGGCGCCTTACGCGTGCGTGCTGCTCAAAGGCGCGGCTTACATGGGGCAGGGGCTGGCCATCGGCGCCGGGCGGCTGCCCTCGGACGTCGACATCCTCGTGCCGCACGCGCACATCGCCGACGCGCAGGCCCGCCTGCAGGCCGCTGGCTGGTCCGAGCCAACGCTGGATGCGCATGACCAGACCTACTACCGGCAATGGAGCCACGAGGTGCCGCCGATGCGCCACCCGCTGCACGCGCTGGAGCTGGACCTGCACCACAACATCCTGCCGCCCATTGCGCATCCGCGGGTCGATGCCGGCCTGCTGCTGGCCCGCACGCAGGCCTCGGGCTGGCCGCGCTGGCAGGTGCTGCACCCGCAGGACCAACTGCTGCACAGCGCAGCGCACCTGTTCCACGATTCCGAGCTGCGCGACCGGCTGCGCGACCTGGTCGATCTCGACGGCCTGATGCGCCACTTCGGCAACACGCCGGACTTCTGGGACGGGCTCGCGGCCCGCGCTGCGCAGCTCGCCTTAAGCCAGCCGCTGGCGCTGGCCTGCCACTTCGCGCAGCGCTGGCTGCAAACGCCGGTGCCGCCGTTGGCGCTGCAGGAAATCTGCACCGCTGCCGAGCCGGCCGGCCCGAGCCGCCAGCTGCTGCAGCGGGCCTTCGCAGCGGTGTTGACACCGACCGAGCCCGATCACTCGCCGCCGCTGCGCCAGCGGCTGGCCGCACAGGCGCTGCTGATGCGCTATCACCGCCGCCGCCTGCCGCTGCGCCTGCTGATGCCACACCTGTGGCACAAGTGGCGCGTTAGCCACGGCGGGGCCACGGCGGACAACGTTTGATCAGGCAGCCAAGCGCGGCACCGGCTCCGGCACCGGCCGCGCCGCCGCGCTCGACGGCACCTGGCTGTCCTGCCGCAGCCACAGGCGCTCGGCGGTGCGCGCCAGGGCCTCACGCGGTGCGCCGTCATCTGCGTCGTGCAGCGCCCGCAGCGTGCCGTGCATCATCTTGTGCTTGAGGCCGCTGGCCAGCGACTGCAGCACCGCGTCGACATCCTCGCCGCGCGCCAGCAGCCGCCCGGCACGCTGAATCTCGGCGCGCTGCCAATGGTCGGCCTGCTGTTGCAGCGCCTGGATCAAGGGCACGCTGTGGCGTTGCGCACACCACTGCGCAAAGCCCTGCACACCGGCGTCGACGATGGCTTCGGCCTGTTGCACAGCAGCCTGGCGGCGGCCGCCGGCCACACGCACACGCTCGGCCAGATCGTCCACCGTGTACAGGTAAGCGTCGGCCAGCCGCGCGACCTCGGGTTCAATGTCACGCGGCACGGCCATGTCGACCAACAGCATCGGCCGCCGCCGGCGCGCTTTCAGCGCCCGCTCCACCGCACCCAGGCCGATCAGCGGCAGCGCACTGGCGCTGCACGAGACAACGACGTCGAAGCGCTGCAGCTGCTGTGGCAGCTCCGCCAGCGGCAGCATCGTGGCACCCAGGCGCGCGGCCAGCGGCTGTGCGCGCGCGGTGTCGCGCACCGCCAGCGTCAGCGATTGCGGCCGCCGCGCCGCAAAGTGCGTGGCGACCAGCTCGCTCATTTCACCGGCACCGACAAACAGCACGTGCAACTGCGACAGGTCCTCGAACAGATCGGCCGCCAGCTGCACCGCCACCGCGGCCATGCTGACCGAGTGCACGCCGAGTTCGGTGCGCGTGCGCACCTCCTTGGCCACGGCAAAGCTGCGCTGAAACAGCTGGTGCAGCGTGCTGCCCAGCGTGCCGGCGTTGCTGGCTTCGCGCACCGCGCATTTCAGCTGCCCCAATATCTGCGGCTCGCCCAGCACCATCGAGTCCAGCCCCGACGCAACACGGAAGACGTGGCGCGCCGCCTCGCTATTCCGCACGACGCAGCTGTGGTTTGCCACCTGCTCGGCCTCGACCTGGCCTTGTTCACCCAGCCAGCGCAGCACGGTCGGCAGCAACGCAGCCTCGGGCGCCGCGGCGCTCAGGTATAGCTCGGTGCGGTTGCAGGTCGACAGCAGTGCGGCCTCGGGCGCAGCGCCCTGCAGCCGCTCGCGCAGGCTTTGCAGCGCGCCGGCAACCTGCTCAGGCCGGAAAGCAAAGCGCCCGCGCAAGTCCAGCGGCGTGTGGTGGTGGTTCAGGCTCAGGGCAAGAACGCTCATGGATACGGTGAACCGTGGTTTAAGTGTCAATTGCAAATGACACACGAAAAAGACAGGATAACCTGACACATCGGCGCTTGCAAGAAGACGGACCCGAAGGTGGCCCGGGTTGCTAGACCCGGCTGGCGGCTCCGCTGGCAGCGCGCTTGTGGGCTCGGTTGTCCGCCCGCGTTTTCACCGACACGCCCAGCGTGAAAAGCTGGCTGCACCCGGGCCCACGCAGTCCGTCGCAGGCGCCGAGCGCAGCAGGCCGCATGACAAAATTCGGCAACGCTTCTCAAGCCATCGAAGCTCCGTGAACCTCCCTGAAGCAGCCTGACGCTGCCTGACGCGGCCTGACGCCTCATAACTGCGCCCCATGAAAATTCTGCTTACCGGCGCTGCCGGTTTCATCGGCATGACGACCACGCTGCGCCTGTTGGCGCGCGGCGACGAGGTCGTCGGCCTGGACAACCTCAACGACTACTACAGCGTCCAGCTC
>JAJAZC010000119.1 GCA_026785885.1 Rubrivivax sp. | reverse complement strand
GCCCGTGCTGCTGGTGCTGCCCGTGCTGCTGGTGCTGTCCGTGCTGCCTGTGCTGCTCGCGCCGCTGGGGCCGTTTGCGTTGCTGACGTAGCGCCGCTGCACGCCGGCCAGCGCGTTGCGATAAGCCGGCTCCAGCTCATCGGCATGGCGCACCGTCATCTCCAGGTCCTGCAGCAGCCCGTTGTGCAGGCCGTAGACCCAGCCGTGCACGACCACGCCCTCCCCGCGCGACCAGGCGTCCTGCACGACCGTGGTATCGCAGACGTTGCGCGACTGCTCCAGCACGTTCAGCTCGCACAGCGCCTGCAGCCGCTGGTCGTCACCCGGCAGCCCAGCCAGCCAGTCGCGGTGTTTGTTGCGCACGTCCTGCACGTGGCGCAGCCAGTTGTCGGCCAGGCCTACTCGGCGCCCCTGCAGCGCCGCGGTGACACCACCGCAGCCGTAGTGGCCGACGACCATGATGTGCTTGACATGCAGCTCGTCGATTGCGTACTGCATGACGCTCAAGGCGTTGAGATCGCTGTGCACGACGACGTTGGCAACGTTGCGGTGCACGAAGACATCGCCCGGCAGCAGGCCCAGTATTTCATTGGCCGGCACGCGGCTGTCGGCACAGCCGATCCACAGGTACTGCGGCGTCTGCTGCTGCAACAGGCTGGTGAAGAAGCCGGGGCTGCGCAGCTCGACACTGCGCGCCCAGTCGCGGTTGCGTTGCAGCAGGTCGGGCAGGCGGTAGGGCATTGGACGCGTCTTGCTTGGGGCAATTCAAGCCAGTTGCAGTATCTGGTTCAACACCGCGCACACCTGCTGCAGCACCGCGGTGTCGACCTGGCTGCCCGGGTGCGGCTTGCCGGCGCGCACGCGCCAGTCAACGGACTTGGGCTGCTGGCACAGCACCCAGCTGGTCTTGCCGCTGCTGGCGACGCCGGCGTTAACGGCAAACGGGTTGCCGGCGTTGTGGGCAGCGGTGCTCATCGGCAAGCCCAGCACCAGCGAGACGCGGTCGTTGAAGTCGCTCGGCGACAGCACGAGAAAGGGGTGGATGTCGCGCATCTCGCGGCCGGCTTGCGGGTTGCAGTCGATCCAGACAACGTCGCCACGGTCGGGCACCCAGCCGGCACGTGCGCCGCGGCGCTGCGTAGCCACCGCTTACAGCCGTTCGGCGCCCAGTGGCCTTGCAGCCATCGCCTCACCGCCGTGCACTGCTGGATCGAAACGGTCCAGGCGCTGCGACAAGGACATAAAGCCGACGCTGATCGGCTCGATCACGACACGGCCGGCGTCGTCCACCGTGACGCGCACACGCTGGTCAACCTGCAAGCGGGCAGCACGGGCCACCGCAGCCGGCAGCCGCACACCCAGGTTGTTGCCCCAGCGCTTGATGTCAAGAACCGCTTCGCTCATCGCCGTACTCCGATGTTTAAACCCAGTCTAGACGACAGCGGCGCCAGCGTCGAACGGCGCATCACATCGTCTCGGCAAACAACTCGCGCCCGATCAGCATGCGGCGGATCTCCGACGTGCCGGCGCCGATCTCGTACAGCTTGGCGTCGCGCCACAGGCGGCCCAGCGGGTAGTCGTTGATGTAGCCGTTGCCGCCGAAAATCTGAATGCCTTCGCCGGCCATCCAGGTGGCTTTCTCGGCGCACCACAGGATCACGCTGGCGCAGTCTTTACGGATATCGCGCACGTGTTCACTGCCCAGCATGTCCAGGTTCTTGCCCACCGTGTAGCAGAACGCGCGGCCGGCCTGCAGCACGGTGTACATGTCGGCCACCTTGCCCTGAATGAGCTGAAATTCGCCGATGCTCTGGCCGAACTGCTTGCGGTCGTGGATGTAGGGCACGACGTTATCCATCACCGCCTGCATGATGCCGATGGGCCCGGCGGCCAGCACCGCGCGTTCGTAGTCCAGCCCACTCATCAGCACCCTGGCGCCGCCGTTGAGGGAGCCCAGCACGTTGGCCGCCGGTACCTCGACGTTGTCGAACACCATCTCGCCGGTATGGCTGCCGCGCATGCCCAGCTTGTCGAGCTTTTGCGCGGTTGAAAAACCCGGCATGCCTTTCTCGACGATGAAGGCGGTGATGCCGCGCGCACCCAGCTCCGGCTCCGTCTTGGCGTAGACCACCATGACGTCGGCATCAGGGCCGTTGGTGATCCACATCTTGCTGCCATTGAGAACATAGACGCCGCCGTGTTCGACGGCCTTGAGCTTCATGCCGATGACGTCGCTGCCGGCGCCGGTCTCGCTCATTGCCAGCGCACCCACGTGTTCGCCGCTGATCAACCGCGGCAGGTACTGGCGCTTTTGCGCCTCGGTGCCGTTGCGCTTGAGCTGGTTGACGCACAGGTTGCTGTGGGCGCCGTAACTCAGGCCGACGCTGGCGCTGGCGCGGCTTATTTCTTCCATCGCAATCATGTGCGCGAGGTAGCCCATGCCGGCGCCGCCGTAGGCCTCATCGACAGTGATGCCCAACACGCCGAGCTCGCCCATCTGGCGCCACAGCTCCATCGGAAAGCGGTCGCTGTGGTCGATCTCGGCGGCGCGCGGCGCGATCTCGGCCTGCGCAAAACCCTGCACCGCGTCGCGCAGCGCGTCGATGTCCTCGCCGAGTTGGAAGTTCAATCCGGGCAGGTTCATCGCGGTGGCTCCTGGGGCAATCGGGCCGTGGGTCGAGGCAGGTCGGCCAGACGGTTGACGTTAACGTCAATCATAAAGTGCGGCGCTTGCCGCGCTGGCCTTGTACGGCACCGCGGCCCAGCAACGCGCGACAGCGGTCTTCGTGCTGCGCGATCTCGGCCAGCGTGATCTCGATGTCCTCGCGCTGCTGCTCCAGCAGCTGGCGGTGCTGGCCCAGTACGGCCAGAAAGGCAGTGAGCTGCTGGCGCGTGTCGCTGGGCGAGTCGTACAGATCGACCAGCTGTTTGATCTCCAGCAGGCTCAAGCCCAGGCGCTTGCCGCGCAGCGTCAGCTTCAGGCGCGTACGGTCACGTTGTGTGTATACGCGGTTGCGGCCGGCGCGGGCCGGCGACAGCAGGCCCACATCTTCATAAAAGCGGATGGCGCGCGCCGTGATGTCGAACTCCGCAGCCAGCGCGGTGATGGTGAAGGTCGGCGCGAAGGGGCGGGAAGCGGTGGCCATCGGTAGACTGACGTTGACGTCAACGCAAAGCAGCAGCGCGAATATACCGATGGCCTCCATCCAAGACAGTGAACGTGCGTCACCTGCAGGCAGTGCACCCTTGAGTGCTGACGGCCAAGGTGTTGCGCATGAACGCGCTGTGCTTGAACGCGGTGCGCTTGAACGCGCTGCAAACGAACGGGCAGTGAATGAGCGCGCTGCCAACGAGCGCGCAGCCCTTGAACGCGCCCGGCAGGAAAGCGCGCTGCACTACCCGCTGGGGCCCACACTGCCCGCGCCCGGCAGCGTGGTGGACGTGGCGCCCGGCGTACGCTGGCTGCGCATGGCTTTGCCGTTTGCGCTGGACCACATCAACCTGTGGCTGCTGCGCGACCGGCTCGACAACCGCGACGGCTGGACCGTTGTGGACTGCGGCATCGACAACGCCGACACCCGCGCGCGCTGGCAGCAGGTGTTCGACACTGCGTTGCAAGGCCTGCCGGTGTTGCGCGTGATCTGCACCCACATGCACCCGGACCACATCGGCCTGGCGCACTGGCTGTGCAAGCGCTGGGGCACTGCAGCGCACGACTGCCGCTTGTGGATCAGCAGCACCGATTGGCACGCGGCGCGCGTGGCCTGCCATGCCGACACCGCCTTCAGTGGCGAAGGTGCGGCGCACTTCTTCGCGCGCCACGGCCTGCTCGATGAGGCCGCGCTGCAGCAGGTGCGGGCCCGCACCAACTATTACGGCAGCCTGGTGCCGCAGGTTCCGCGCCAGTACCGGCGGCTGCTGGGCGGCATGGTGCTGCCCATCGGCGGGCAGGCCTGGCACTGCATCTCCGGGTATGGCCATGCGCCCGAGCACATCGCGCTGCACGCACCGGGCCTGAAGGTGCTGATCGCCGGCGACATGGTGTTGCCGCGCATCAGCACCAACGTCAGCGTGATCGACATGGAGCCGGAGGGCGACCCGCTGCCGCTGTACCTGGAGTCGATCGCGCAGATGTTGCCGCTGCCGGCCGACACGCTGGTGTTGCCTTCGCACGGCAAACCCTTCGTCGGCCTGCACACGCGCATCGCGCAGCTGCAAGCCCACCACGACGAGCGTTTTGCCGATGTTCTGCAGGCCTGCGCCGTGCGGCCCTGCAGCGCAGCCGATCTACTGCCGGTGCTCTTCAAGCGCATGCTGGATCTGCACCAGACGACGTTTGCGATGGGCGAGGCGGTGGCCCATGTGCACGCGCTGCTCGGCCGCGGGCAGCTGCGCGCTGCCAGCCGCCATGACGGCGTCGACGACGGTGTGCTGCGTTTCAGCAGCGTGTCGGCGTCGACCGGCTAAGAGCTGGTCGCGCGAACGGGACGCCACCGCGCCCTGGTTCACGGCCAGCTCCGGCGCTCATTCCAGCACCGGCAGCACCTCGTGGCGCAGCACACCGCGCGCCGCCTCGTAGTCCGGCAACGCTGAGCGCACGACGTCCCAGAAAGCCGGGCTGTGGTTCATCTCACGCAGGTGCGCCAATTCGTGCGTGACGACGTAGTCGATCACCGGCAGGCCGAAGTGCACCAGCCGCCAATTCAGGCGGATCGAACCATCGGCGCTGGCGCTGCCCCAGCGCGTGGCGGCTGAGCTGAGCGCCAGCCGCGTCATGCGCACATTCAAACGCCGCGCAAAAAGCTGGCAGCGCTCTTCGAAAACGCGCTTGGCCTGGCGCTGCAGCCAGCTCTGCACAGCATCGCGGATCTGCTCCGGCGCGGCCGTCTGCGGCAGGCCCAGGTGCAGCGTCAACCGCGTCACACCGGGCAGCGTGGTGTTGCCGGGGCTGCCGCTGTGCAGCACCGCGCCGGTGGTGCGCGGGTCTAGCACGACGATCACGGTCTCGCCCAGAAAGGGCAGCGTCACACCTTCGCGCCAGTCCACCCGCGCGGCCTGCAGGCGCGAAGCCCGCTCGCGCTGCTCCTGCAGCTTGCGCAGGATCCAGTCCTTCTTCTCACGCAAAGCCGCCTCGACCTCACCCAGGCCAACCCAGCGCGGCGCGCTGACGCTCAGGCCTTCAGCACCGACGACAAAACCGATGCTGCGGCGGCGCGCGCGGCGCAGCTCGTAGGCCACGCGGTGCGGGCCCAGCACGATCTCGCGCTGCGCGTTGGGGTGACGAAAGCCGTCTGGCGGCAGCGCTGCAACCGGCCGTGCCGGTGGCGCAGCCGGTGCGGCTGCGGGCGGCGACTGCTGCAACACCGGCTTGCACGACAGCGGTGAAGCCGGCTGTGCTGCAGGGGCTGCAGGGGCTGCAAGAGCGGCGGCCGGTGCCTCATCAAACAGCGACAACTGCTGTGATCGGGCGTCGTGTGAGCCTGGCGGCAGCGGCATGAAATTCATTCTAGGTGGGCCAGGCACCAGGGCCGGCTCGGCAGGGCTTCACAGACCCCCGCGGTGCCGGCATCACCGTGTGCTCGAGGCAGCGCGAGCAGCGGCCTTCAGTGCAATGCAGCACCCACGCCCGCGTCGGTCTGCGCCTGGGTCTGCGCCGGCACCGCGTACGCCGTGGGATCGAGCCGCCGCATCTCGGCTTCGATCCAGGCTTCCACTTCGCGCATCAACTCTTCGGGCGCGCGCCCGGTGCTGTCGATGGGGCGGCCGATGGAGACGTCGATGCAGCCCGGCCGCAGCAGGAAGCTCTTGCGCGGCCAGCACTTGGCGCTAGTGGCGGCAATCGGCACGATGGGTACACCGCTGGCGATTGCCAGCCGCGACGCACCGCTTTTGTACTGGCCCTGGCCACCGCGCGGCGCGCGTGTGCCTTCCGGAAACATGATCACCCAAATGCCTTCGGCGGCCAGCCGTTTGCCTTGCGCGGCCACCTTGCTCCAGGCCTCGGCGCGCTTGCTGCGGTCGATGTGGATCATGTCCAGCCGCCCCATCGCCCAGCCAAAAAAGGGCACGTACAGCAGCTCGCGCTTGAACACGTAGGCCAGCGGGTGCGGCATGAACGTCGGGAAGGCGAATGTCTCCCACGTGCTCTGGTGTTTGGCCGCCAGCACCACCGCGGCGTTGGGTTGATCGGCGCCCGGCAGGTGCTGCAAACCGTGCACGCGCCAGCGCACACCGCAAATCACCTTGGCGCCCCAAATTGCAACCGTCAGCCAGTACATCGTCGGCCAGTACAGCGGCTTGCCGCGGATGAAGATCGACAGCAGCAGCGCCACCAGCGCCCAGGGCACCACAGTCAGCGCCATCCACAGCAGAAACAGCAACGAACGCAACGCCCACACCAGGCGGATCAAGACAGCGCCCCGAACCGTGAATCGGGGTGGTGATCGCGCAGCAGCAGGTGGTCGGCAAAGGCGCCCAGGTCGGCGTGCGCGCGGGCGCCGGGCACCTGCGCCAGCAGCGCCTGCACCTGCTCGGGCGCCAGCGCCGCAGCACGGCCGCTGAGCACCAGGTGCGGCTCGCAGCCGGCGGCTTGAGCGGCGCTGAGATCGCGCGCGGTGTCGCCGACCATCGGCACGCCGGTCAGATCGATGCCGTAGCGGCGGGCGATGTCCTGCATCAGCCCGGGCCGCGGCTTGCGGCAGTCGCAGTCGTCTTGCGGCGTGTGCGGGCAGAAGAAGACTGCGTCGATGCGCGCGCCATAGGTCTGCATCAGCTGGTTCATGTGGGCATGGACGGCATTGACGGCACTCATCTCGATCATGCCGCGGCCGATGCCGCTCTGGTTGGTGGCCACCACCGTGTGCCAGCCGGCGTGGTTGATGCGCGCCACCGCTTCGAGCGCGCCCGCCAACGGGCGCCACTCGTCAGCCGCGGTGACGTGGCCTTCGCGGTATTCGTTGAGCACACCGTCGCGGCCAAGAATGACCAGACGGGTTCCTGCTGTCGTCTTCATGCGAACCTCGTCATGCGGACGTCCTCAAACAACCAGCCGCGACAAATCGGCAAAGCGGTTCATCGCGCGCTGCAGACCGGCCAGCAGTGCCAGGCGGTTGTTGCGCAGCGCAGCGTCGTCGGCGTTGACCATCACGGCGTCGAAGAAGGCATCCACCGGCGCCTTGAGCCCGGCCAGCGCCTGCAACGACGCCGTGTAGTCGCCGCGCTCGAAAGCCGCGTCGGCCTGCGGTGCGACGGCGCCCAAGGTTTCGGCCAGGGCCTGCTCGGCGGGCTCGCGCAGCAGCGCAGTGTCGACCTCGGTGGGCACCGCGCCACCAGCCTTCTTCAGGATGTTGCCGACCCGCTTGTTGGCACTGGCCAAAGCCGGCGCTTCGGGCAGCGCGGCAAAGTGGCGCACGGCCTGCAACTGCGGCAGCACACGGTCCAGCCGCAGCGGGCGCAGCACCAGCAAGGCGTCAACCTCGGCTGCGCTGCCGCCGTGCTCACGCAGCACACCAGCCAGGCGCTCGTGCAAAAAGGCAAGCAGCGCAGCCGGCGCTTCGGACGCGGCGTCGGGGAAGGCGGTAAAGGCTTCACGTAGCAGCGTGTCGAGCGGCAACGGCCACGGCGTTGGCGTTGGCGTTGGCGTTGGCGTTGGCGTTGGCGTTGGCGTTGGCGTTGGCGTTGGCGTTGGCGTTGGCTTTGGCTTTGGCTTTGGCTTTGGCGTCGGCGTCGGCAGGTTCGAGGCACCGCCGCGGCCGTCGCCGCTGCTGTCGGACATCAGCATGCGGATCACGCCGAGCGCGTGCCGGCGCAGCGCAAACGGATCCTTGTCGCCTGTGGGCGCCTGGCCGATGCCGAACAGGCCGGCCAGCGTCTCCAGCTTGTCGGCCAGCGCGACCACCCGCCCGACGTCGTTGCGCGGCAGCGCATCACCGGCGAAGCGTGGTTTGTAGTGGTCTTCGGTGGCCAGCGCCACGGCCTCGGGCTCGCCGTCGTGGCGCGCGTAATAACCGCCCATCACGCCTTGCAGCTCGGGAAACTCACCGACCATGTCGGTCAGCAAGTCGGCCTTGGCCAAGAGCGCCGCGCGGTCGGCGTGTTGCAGCAACGACGCCGACGCGCTTGTCGCGCTGGCCATACGCGGGGCAACCGCCCGCGCAATCGCACCTGCAATCGCCCGCACGCGCTCGACGCGATCACCCTGCGTGCCGAGCCTGCCGTGATAGACCACCTGGCTCAGCTGCGGCACGCGCGATTCGAGCGTTTTCTTGCGGTCTTGATCGAAGAAGAATTTGGCGTCGGCCAGGCGTGGCCGCACGACGCGCTCATTGCCTTCGATGACATGGCGGGCGTCGGCCGGGCGGATGTTGCTGACGATCAAAAAGTGCTGTGTCAGCTGCCCTTGCGCATCCAGCAGCGGGAAGTACTTCTGGTTGGCCTTCATCGTCAGCACCAGGCACTCAGGCGGCACGGCCAGGTACTGCGGCTCGAAGCGGCAGGCCAGCACGTTGGGCAGCTCGACCAGTGCGGTCACTTCATCCAGCAGCGCGTCGTCGGCTATGGGCTGCAGCCCAAGCTTGGCGGCCGCCGCAGCCAGCTGGCGCGCGATGTCGGTGCGGCGAGCCGAGAAGCTGGCAATGACGGCGCCCTGGTCGGCCAGCTGGCGTTCATAGTGATCGGCATCCTGCAGCACCACCGGCTCCATCGCGGCCTCGAAGCGGTGGCCCACGGTTTGGCGCCCGGCCTGCAGGCCCAGAGCGCTGACCGGCACGACATCCGCACCGTGCAGCGCCACCAAACCCTCGGCCGGGCGCACGAAGCTGACGCTGGTCCAGCCGGGCCGGAAATCAGGGTCGCTGCCGCTGTGCAGCTGGTACTGCATCAGCTTGGGGATCGGCAACTGCGCCAGCGTGTCGGCCAAAGCCTGCTGCAGCCCAACAGCCAAGGTCGCACCCGGCAGCACGCTGTCGAGAAACAGCGCCACGGCCTTGCCGTCGGGCGCCTGCCGCAGCTGCTCGCGCTGCGTCACCACCGCCACATCGGCGCCGAGTGCGGCCAGCTTCTTCAGCAGCGCCGGGGTCGGTGCACCGTCGGCCGCCAGGCCCACCGCCACCGGCATCAACTTGATCGACTGCGCCTTGTCGGGCGCTGTCGCCAGCACATGGCTGATGTGCACGCCCAGGCGGCGCGGCGTGGCAAAAATGTTCAGCGCGGAATGTTCATCGGCCAGGCCGGCGCTGCGCAGGCCGTGCAGCAGACCGTGGCCGAAGCTGTCGCCCAGCTTTTTAAGCGCCTTGGGCGGCAGCTCCTCGACCCGCAGTTCGACCAGCAGGTTGCGCGCGGCCACTGTCAAGCCGCCTTCTTGGCCAGCTGCGCGGTCACTTCGTCGGCCCACGCGCGCGGCGCCATCGGGAAGCCCAGGCGCGCGCGACTGTCCAGGTAGCTGGCGGCGACGCTGCGCGCCAGGTTGCGGATGCGGCCGATGTACGCCGCGCGCTCGGTGACGCTGATGGCGCCGCGCGCATCCAGCAGGTTGAAGGTATGCGCGGCTTTCAAAACCTGCTCGTAGGCCGGCAAGGCCAGCTGCTGCTGCACCAGGTGGCGGGCCTGTTTTTCATGGGCGCTGAAGGCACCGAGCAGGAAAGCCACGTCGCTGTGCTCAAAGTTGTAAGCGCTCTGCTCGACTTCGTTCTGGTGATAAACGTCGCGGTAGCTCAGGCCCGCGGTCCACTGCAGGTCGTAGATGCTTTCGACACCCTGCAGGTACATCGCCAGCCGCTCCAGGCCGTAGGTGATCTCACCGGTGATGGGCTTGCAGTCGATGCCGCCGACTTGCTGAAAGTAGGTGAACTGCGTGACCTCCATGCCGTTGAGCCAGACCTCCCAGCCCAGCCCCCAGGCGCCCAGCGTCGGGTTCTCCCAATCGTCTTCGACAAAGCGCACGTCGTTCTGTTTGAGATCGAAACCCAGCGCTTGCAGGCTGCCCAGGTACAGCATCAGGATGTCTGCCGGTGCCGGCTTCATCACGACCTGAAACTGGTAGTAGTGCTGCAGCCGGTTGGGGTTGTCGCCGTAGCGGCCGTCCTTGGGGCGGCGGCTGGGCTGAACATACGCCGCCTTCCAGGGCTCGGGGCCCAAGGCGCGCAAAAAGGTCGCGGTGTGGCTGGTGCCGGCGCCGACTTCCATGTCGTAAGGCTGCAGCAGCGCGCAGCCCTGGGCGTCCCAGTAGGCCTGCAGCTTGAGGATGATCTGCTGGAAGCTCAGCATGGGCACGGCGCGCTCAACGAAAAGCGGCGAGTTTAAGGGGCCGTGCTGCGGGTGGATCGAGCTTCAGGCACGCCCGGCACGCCTGGTGTGCAGCCACAACAACATCAGCGTCAGCAGTGCAGCGCCCAGCAGCGGCCACAAACCGGCGCGCCCGGCCCAGGCGGCAAACGGCGTCGTGCCTTCGCGCCCCTGCACACGCCCCTGCAGCACGCCGCGCGTGTGCGGCGGCAGCAGTGCGGCCACAGCACCGCGGTGGTCGACGATGGCCGTGGCGCCGGTGTTGGTCGAGCGCAGCATCGGCCTCTGCAATTCCAGGCTGCGCAGGCGGCTTATGTTCAGGTGCTGACGAATAGCGATGCTGTCGCCGAACCAGGCGATGTTGCTGATGTTGACGAGCACGGTGGGCGCGGTCGCGGCATCGGCAAAACGCCGCGCCAGCTCTTCACCGAACAGGTCTTCGTAGCAGATGTTGGGACCCAGCCGCTGCGCGCCGGCGATGAACGGCGGCGGCACTAGCACGCCGCGCGCAAAGTCGCCCAGCGGGATGTTCATCATCTGTGTGAACCAGCGAAAGCCGGTGGGGATAAATTCGCCGAACGGCACCAGGTGGTGCTTGTCGTAGCGATATGCGGGCGCGGCCGACAGACCGATGGCGGAGTTGGTGTAGCCGCGCTCGAAGTCGCCCAGCGGCACACCGATCAACGCTGCGCGCCCGGGCACCGCAAAGTGCGTGGCCACTGTCTCCCAGTAGCCGGGCGCCAGATCGCGCAGCTGAAACGGCAGCAGCGGCACTGCGGTCTCTGGCGCCACGACCACGTCCGCGCGTGCGCTGAGCAGGGCCTGCGCGACCCAGGCCAAAGTCTCCGGCATGGCGTCGGCTGCAAACTTTTCATCCTGCGCGACGTTGGTCTGCACCAGCGCCACGTCGATCTCACCGGCCGGCTGTGTGAAGTCGCGTGGCGCCAGAGTGGTTGCGCCCATCAACACCGCCACGGCCACCAAGCCATGCCACTGCCGGCCGCGCGATTGCGCGAGGCGCAGCGCCGCCACGGCCAGCGCAGCCAGCACCGCGCCGATGCCGTAAACGCCCAGCCACGGCGCCAGCAGCGCCAGCGGCGAATCGACTTGCGTGTAGCCGGCAGCGCCCCACGGGAAGCCGGTGAACAGCACGCCGCGCGCCAGTTCGGCCAACAGCCACAACGCGGCCCACAGCAGCGCGTCGCTGCCGTCGCCGCGCCGCCAGCGCGCGTACAGCGCACCGGCTGCGGCCAAGTACAGCGACAGCGCGGCCGCCAAAGCCAGCACCGCCGCTGCGGCCACCGGTGCCGGCAGCCCGCCGTAGCGGTGCAGGCTGATGAACAGCCACCACACGGCGGCCATCAGCCAGCCGGTGCCGTAGCTCCAGGCCAGCACAGCCGCGCGGCCCGGGCTTGCACTGTCCAGCCGCCAGACCAGCAGCGCGGCGGTGGCCATCGGCAACGGCCAGGCCCAGGTCTGCACTAGCGCCAGCGTCTGCACAGCGCCCAGCAGCGCCATGGTCATGGGCTGCAGCGAGGCCGCCCACACGGCAACGGGGCGGCGCCAGGCCGGCTTCAATCGACGGCGCCGCCGGCAGCGTGGGTCTGCGGCGGCGGCAGCCGCGCGACGCGAAACCAGCGCACCGCGCCGCCGCGCGTGATCATCACCGTGAAGCCCAAGCCGGCCACGGCCACGGTCTCACCGCGGCGCGGCACACGGCCGTGCTGGTGCGCCAGCAAGCCGCCAATGGTCTCGAAATCGGCTTCGCTCAAGGCCGTGCCGAAGGCTTCATTGACGGCCACGATCGACACGTCGCCCGCCACGCGGTGGGTGCCGTCGGCCAGCGTGTAGATGCCGTTTTCCTGCTCCTGCTCGTCGAACTCGTCTTCGATCTCGCCGACGATTTCTTCCAGCACGTCCTCGATCGTGATCAGCCCCGCGGTGTTGCCGAACTCGTCGATGACCATCGCCAGATGGTTGCGGTTGGAGCGGAAGTCGCGCAGCAGCTCGTTCAGCCGCTTGCTCTCCGGTACGAAGACCGCCGGGCGCAGCAAGGTGCGCAGGTTCAGCCCCGGTGCGCGCTGCAACTTAAGCAAATCTTTGGCCATCAGGATGCCGATGACGTTGTCGCGCTGGCCTTCGTACACCGGGAAGCGCGAGTGCGCGGTTTCGATCACCTGGGCCAGGATCTCTTCGTAGTCGGCCTCGATGGCCAACAGATCCATGCGCGTGGCCGGCACCATCACGTCGCCGGCGGTCATGTCGGCCATGCGCAGCACGCCTTCGAGCATCAACCGCGATTCAGGCTCGATGAGTTCGCGGTTCTCGGCGTCGGCCAGCGTTTTGATCAACTCCGCTTTGCTGTCGGGGCCGGGGGAAATGAATTCGACCAGGCGCTCGAAGACCGATCGTTTGTCCACGCTGGAGGCCGCAGGAGCGCGCGTGGACTTGGCAGAAGCAGGGTCGGACACGGAGGCCGGTGCACACGCAGTACGGTGCTGCTGATAGGGTGCAGCAAGAATAACCGAGGGTCACCGGCCGGGCGCCCATGCAGCCACAATGCCGGCCCTCGTCCCTGTACTGCCCGCCGCTACTTACGGGTCAACCGATGAGCCTGCCTTCCCTGCCTTCCCTGCCTTCCCTGCCTTCCCTGCCTTCCCTGCTGGCCCTGCGCCTGCCGATCCTGGCGATGGCCGCGGTCATCGTGTTGTCCAACGTGCTGGTGCAGCACCCGATCAATGCCTGGCTGACCTGGGGCGCCTTCAGCTACCCGCTGGTGTTTCTGGTGACGGACCTGTGCAACCGGGCCCTGGGTCCGATTGCCGCGCGGCGGGTGGCATGGGTCGGCTTCGCAGTGGCGGTTGCCGTGTCGCTGGCGCTGGCGCCTTGGCGCATTGCGCTGGCTTCGGGCGTAGCGTTCTTGTTCTCGCAGTTGATGGATGTGGCGGTGTTCAACCGCTGGCGCCGCCAAAGCTGGTGGAAGGCGCCTTTCATCGGCTCACTGGTGGCCAGCGTGGTCGACACCGCGGTGTTCTTCTGCTTGGCTTTTGCCGGCTCTGACCTGGACTGGCTGCAGCTGGCCGGCGGCGATCTGGCCGTCAAGGGAGCGATGGCCGTGCTGTTGCTGGCGCCCTACCGCGCTCTGCTGACGCACCTGCCGGTTTGGCCGCCTTCCGCGCCGACGGCGAGCATGCGGTAACGGCAGCCGTCCTTGCAACCCGCTGATGCAACCCCACTTCTGCCGACTTCGAACTCAGCCACCGCCGCCATGAACAACCCGACCCCGATCGTGCAAGGCCTGATCCCTGCGACCATCCTCACCGGCTTTCTGGGTGCGGGCAAAACGACGCTGCTCAAGCGGGTGCTGTCGGAAGCGCATGGCCAAAAAATCGCCATCATCGAAAACGAATTCGGTGAAGAAAACATCGACAACGAGATTCTGGTGGCCGACACCAACGAGCAGGTCATTCAAATGAGCAACGGCTGCGTCTGCTGCACGATCCGCGAAGACCTGCGCAGCACGCTGTCCGACCTGGCAGAAAAGCGCCGCAAGGGTGAGCTGGTGTTCGACCGCGTGGTCATCGAGACCACCGGCCTGGCCGACCCTGGCCCGGTGGCACAGACCTTTTTCATGGACGACGAGATCGCCGAGAGCTACCTGCTGGACAGCGTGCTGACGCTGGTCGACGCCAAACACGCCGACGAACAGCTCAACACCCGCCAGGAAGCACGCCGGCAGATCGGCTTTGCCGACCAAATCTTCATCAGCAAGTCGGAGCTGGTGTCCGCGGCCGATCTGGACGCGCTGAAACACCGCATCAAGAACATGAACCCGCGCGCGCCGCAAAGCACGGTGCACTTCGGCAACGTGCCGATCAGCCAGGTCTTCGACTTGAAGGGCTTCAATCTCAACGCCAAACTGGAGATCGACCCCGAGTTCCTGAATGCCGACGAGCCGCACGGCCCGCACGACCATGCCCACGACCACGATCACGCGGCCGGCGAAGCCTGCGATCACCCCTCGCACAAGACGCACCACCACGCGCACGACGATGACGTGAAGAGCTTTGTCTTCCGCAGCAAGAAGGCCTTCAACCCAGCCAAGCTGGAAGATTTTCTGGGTGCCATCGTGCAGGTCTACGGCCCCAGGATGCTGCGCTACAAGGGTGTGCTCTATATGAAAGGCAGCGACCGCAAGGTCATCTTCCAGGGTGTGCACCAGCTGATGGGCAGCGACCTGGGCCCCAAGTGGGCGCCGGGTGAAGAAAAGGGCAGCAAGGTGGTCTTCATCGGCATCGATCTGCCCAAGGACGTCCTGATGCAGGGCCTGGAGCAGTGCCTGGTTTAGGGCCTGATTCAGGGCCTGTTCACTGCCGCAGCAGCGGCTGAAATTGCGCTCCAATCAGCCGCAGTGGCGTGGCTACAATCCGCGCGCTCTGAAGGTCACGCGACCTTTGAGAGCACCCCGCCGGCCAGGACTTCACGCGCCGTCGCAATGTTTGAGATTTTTGCGTTCCCGAAAGGGGAGGAGGTCCCCATGAGCAAGCCACCGGCCAAGGTCGCCAGTGCCAGCAAGACCGCTTCCACGACCGTGCCCAAGGCGGTGCCCGAAGCTGCTTCCAAGCCGGCGCCGGCTGCTGTCGACAAGACGGCCGCCAGGACAGTTGCCAAGACGGCCAGCAAAGCAGCACCGACTCAGCCGCTCACGGAGACCGCTGCCACGCCGGCAGCCAAGTCGATCGGCAAGGCCGCAACCCAACCGGCGGCGCCGGTGAAGTCCAGCAAGCCAGCCATCGCGGCAGTGAAGACAGAAGCGGCAGAAACGGCAGCCAAGACCGCCGCCGTGCCAGCGCCGACCCCAATGGCCGCGGCTGCAAAGCCGGCGCCCAGAAGCACGGCGAAAGCGTCGACAAAGCCGGCGCCCCGTTTGCCCACCGTTGCGCCTACGCCCACTGCGTCGGCCAAGGCCACGGCTGGCAAGGCGGCCCCGGTGGTTGCCATGCCCCAATCCGCACCGGCGCCCATAGCCAACCGGTTTACCGATCGATTCGCACCCGCGGCCAAACCGGCCGCACGACAAATGACAGAGACGGCCGAATTGCCCAAACCCGCCCAGAAAATCGACCCGAAGCTGGTTAACGCCTGGAAGACCAAGGCTGGCCGCGACCTGACGGAAGCTGAACTTCTGGCCATGCCCGAGTCGGTCTACATGAACGACAAGCAGTTGGACTTTTTCCGCGTGCGTCTGCAGCAGCAGAAGGACGATCTGCTGTCCAGCGCCGGCGAGACCACCGAACACCTGCGCGAAGACACCTCCATCGTGCCCGACCCGGTAGACCGCGCAACCATCGAGGAAGAGCACGCACTGGAGCTGCGCACGCGTGACCGGGAACGCAAGCTGTTGAAGAAAATCGCGCAATCACTGACTCGCCTGGACAGCGGCGAGTACGGTTTTTGCGACGAAACCGGCGAGCCGATCGGCCTGCAGCGCCTGATGGCGCGGCCGACCGCGTCGCTATCACTCGAAGCACAGCAGCGCCGCGAAATGAAGCAAAAGATGTTCGGTGACTGAGCGTGGACGAGCGAGCCCGGGAGGGCTCGCTCGCTACGCGAAGGCCCGGACGCGATTTCACGCGTGAGGGCTGAGGCTGGACGAGCAACTCCGGAAGGCGTTTATCGCTTGCCGAAGGCCGGTGCGCGATTTCACGCGTGAGAGCTGAGCGTGGCCTTGTTGCTCCGGAAGGATTCGCTCGACCCCTCCGGCGAGCTTCGCGCGAACGCTGTGCGGTACCAGCGCCAGTGCGCGGACCGGCGCAGCCCCCATCGACCTGCGCAATGTGACGCGGCCCCGTCGCGCTTGATCGCACGCACCGGCTCGGACGCCCAAAACGCCGGGGTAAAGTCAGTTCATGTCCGAAAACGAGAGCTTCTTCCGGAAAGTGGTGCGGTTCGTCGCGAACCCGTCTACCGACTGGGTCGATCTCAGCGCGCAGCAGGGTGATGCTCAGGAACTGGAGCTTGAAAAGTCCGAGCTCAAGGCGATGATCGAGCGTAAGCGGCGCAACGACTTCGTCCGTAAACGCGAATTCGACATGCTGCGCCGCGTGCGGCGGGAGGGCCTGTCGCCCGAGCAACTGGCCACGCTGGGTACCTCATCCAAGCTGGACGATTCCGAAGCGCGCCTGCCCGACAACCATTTTCGGCCCGATGGCGTTAAGGCCAAGATCGACGAGATCGAGCAGCAGATGGTCGGCGACGCCGGCTTCCACGGCGCACATCGCGGCCGCGCGCCCGGCGGTTACGGCGCACCCCCGCCCCAGCCGGCGCCGGCCACACGCAATGGCAACGCCGACCTCAGCTTTCATCTGTCGACGCCGCCGCCGTTGCCCGATATCGCCCTGCCCTCGCAGTTTCCGGCGCAGTCGCCGGCGCCTGTGCAGATGGTGTCCGGCCTGCCGCCGTTGGTGCCGCTGACGCCGTCGGTGCCGCGTGCGCCGCTGCCAGCGATGCCACCGCCGGCGGTCAACGGCAGCAACGCCAGCAGTGCGGCTGCCGCTGCCAGTGCCGCAGCAGCGGCCGCGAGCGCTGACTCTTCCGACTTCAGCAACCCGTTTGCCGTCGAGGTCACGGAGGTCGTGCACGACCCCGAGCTCGATGAAGCCGTGATCGCTTTTGCCAACGCCGACTTCACGCAGTGTGAAGAGGCGCTGCAGCGCATCACCGCAGTCGGTGGTGATCGCTCACAGCACGCCGAGACCTGGCTGGTGCTGTTCGACCTGTACCGCGCCACGGGGCAGCAGCAGCGGTTCGAGAGCCTGGCGCTGGATTACGCACAGCAGTTCGGCTGGAGCGCGCCGCAGTGGTACAGCCTGCCCAAGCTGGTGGCCGACGCCGTGGCCGACGAGCCGATCCTGACCACGTCGCAAGCCCGCCACGACGGCGATGTCGGCTGGGTCTGCCCCGACATTCTGGACATCGAGGCGGTGGCGCGGCTGCGCAGCCAGACGCTGCAGATGCCGCTGCCCTGGGTCTTCGACTGGAGCGGCCTGCGCAGCATCGACGCCGAAGCGGCGATGCAGCTGTCGATGGTGATGCGCCTGTGGTCGGGCCAGGCGCTGGAGATGCGCTGGCTGGCCGGCGACATGCTGTTCGCCGTGCTGCAGGACGCCGCACCCACCGGCGTGCGCGACGCCGACCCAGCCTTCTGGTTGACGCGGCTGGACGCGCTGCGTCTGGTCAACCGGCCCGACGGTTTCGATGAAGCAGCCATCGACTACTGCGTGACTTATGAAGTAAGCCCGCCGAGCTGGGAGCCCACACGCTGCAAGGTGCACATCAGCGGCAGCAGCCTGTCCACGCGCAACCCGCCGATGTCGATGGTCAGCGACGTGTCGACGAGCTTCCTGGAATCCGGGGTGACCGAGGACCTGGGCGGCGGCGTCGAGATGGCGCACGTCGAGCTGTCGGGCCAGTTGATCGGCGACATCAGCGCCACGCTGGCCAAGCTGCACAGCGAACTCGGCACCGCACCGGTGGTCAGCGTCTCCTGCGCGCGGCTGATCCGCGTCGACTTCATCGCCGCCGGTGATTTGCTGAACTGGGTGCTGGCGCGCCGCAACGAAGCACGCGCGGTGCAGTTTGTCGATGCGCACCGGTTGCTGGCGCTGTTCTTCGGCGCCATGGGCATCAACGAACACGCCAAGGTTCAGGTCCGCAAGGTTTGACCGAGGCCGCCGCTTCAGTCGGCCGATGATTTTTGCGCGGTGCTTGCAGCGGCGTGCAGAGCCGGCCCCCGCGCATGGCCTTGGTCGCGGTGAGACACTTTGCCCATGGACAGTTATCACGGCACCACCATCATCAGCGCAAGGCGTGGGCCCCTTGTGGCCATCGGCGGCGACGGCCAGGTCACCCTGGGCAACACGGTCGTCAAAAGCAGCGCGCGCAAGGTGCGCAAGTTGCACCGCGAACAGGTGCTGGCCGGTTTTGCCGGTGCCACTGCCGATGCCTTCACGTTGTTCGAGCGCTTCGAGGCCAAGCTGGAAAAACACCAGGGCCACCTGCAGCGCGCAGCCATCGAGCTGACCAAAGACTGGCGCACGGACCGTGTGCTGCGCCGGCTGGAGGCCATGCTGGCGGTAGCTGACCGGACGAGCTCGCTGATCATCACCGGCAACGGCGATGTGCTGGAGCCCGAGCACGGCATCGTGGCCATCGGCTCCGGCGGCGCTTTTGCCCAGGCCGCCGCCCGTGCCCTGTTGGCGCACACCGAGATGACGCCGGCGCAGATGGTCAAACGGTCGCTGGAGATTGCCGGCGACATCTGCATCTACACCAATCAACACCACACCATCGAGACGCTGGAATGAGCACCAAGCAAGCCGCCTTCAGCGCGCCCCGGCCAGTCCGGCCGGCCCTGGCGCCGGGCAAGGAGGCGGCATGTCGATGACGCCGCAGGAGATCGTCTCCGAGCTGGACAAGCACATCGTCGGCCAGCATGCCGCCAAGCGCGCCGTGGCCATTGCGCTGCGCAACCGCTGGCGGCGGCAGCGCGTGGACGAGAAGTTGCGCAACGAGATCACGCCCAAGAACATCCTGATGATCGGCCCCACCGGCGTCGGCAAGACGGAAATCGCGCGCCGCCTGGCGCGGCTGGCCGACGCGCCCTTCATCAAGGTCGAAGCCACCAAGTTCACCGAGGTCGGCTACGTCGGCAAGGACGTCGACACCATCGTGCGCGACCTTGTCGAGGTGGCCGTCAAACAAGAACGTGAGCGCCAGATGCGCAGCCAACGCGTTGCGGCTGAAGACGCAGCCGAAGAACGCATCCTCGACGCCCTGGTGCCGCCGCCGCGCAATGTCGGCACGAGCACAGGATCGATCGGCTTCGGCGGCAACGACGGCAGCCCGCCGGCCGACAACACCGCGCGCCAGGTGCTGCGCAAACGCCTGCGTGAAGGCGCGCTGGACGACAAGGAAATCGAGATTGCGCTGTCCGATTCGAGGCCGACGCTGGAGGTGCTGGGGCCGGCATCCGGCCACGGTCTGCCCGGCATGGACGAGATGGCCGAGCAGCTCAAAGGCTTGTTCAGCCAGATGGGTGACAAACCGAAGAAGACGCGCATGCTGCGCATCGGCGAAGCGCGCGTCAAGCTGATCGATGAAGAGGCCGGCCGGCTCGTCAACGAAGAGCAGGTCCGCGCTGCTGCGCTGGCGAATGCGGAGGGCAATGGCATCGTCTTCATAGACGAGATCGACAAGGTGGCTTCGCGTGCTGAACACGGCGGCGCCGAGGTCAGCCGCCAAGGCGTGCAGCGCGACCTGCTACCGCTGGTCGAAGGCACCAGCGTGAGCACCAAGTACGGGCCGGTGAAGACCGACCACATGCTGTTCATCGCCAGCGGTGCTTTCCACCTGGCCAAACCCAGCGACTTGATTCCGGAGCTGCAGGGTCGCTTCCCGATCCGCGTCGAGCTCGGCTCGCTGAGCGTCGAGGACTTCGAGGCCATCCTGACGCGCACGCAAGCCAGTCTGATCATGCAGTACACCGCGCTGCTGGCCACCGAAGGCGTGACCATCGACGTCACGCCGCAAGCCGTGCGGCGACTGGCGCAGATTGCCTTCGAGGTCAACGAGCGCACCGAAAACATCGGCGCACGCCGCCTGGCCACGGTGATGGAGCGGCTGCTGGACGAAATCAGCTTCGACGCGCCCAACCGCGGGGGCCAGACGCTGGTCATCGACGCCGCGCTGGTGGACGAGCGGCTGGCCGAGCTGGCGCACAACGAAGACCTGTCGCGCTATATCTTGTAGCCCGTCTTGTAGCCCGGCATGCCGGGGCGCCGGCACCCCACGCCGCCGATAATCGCCGCACACCAACAACAGACAAGTGCCGCCATGAGCTCGGTCCCTCTATTTATCGCACCGGCGGGCTTCGACGACGCGGACGCCGCCTTGGCGCAGGTACAGGCGATCTACAAAGGCAGCATCGAGCATTTGCGCAGCCACCTGCAGCGTTTTGTGGCCGGTGAGGATGTCGGCCGCCACGTGCGCGCCTGCTACCCGTTTGTGCGCGTGCGCACGGCCACCGTGGCGCGTGCCGATTCGCGCCTGAGCTACGGCTTCGTGGCCGGGCCCGGCACGTTCGAGATCACCGTGACGCGGCCGGACCTGTTTGGTAAGTACCTGCGCGAGCAGTTTCGTCTGCTGCTGAAGAACCACGGCGTGCCGATCGAGATCGGCACCAGCACGCAGCCGATCCCCGTGCACTTCTCGCTTGCCGAACACGACCACCTCGAAGGCAGCATGGGCGCCGAGCGGCGCCTGCTGATGCGCGACATCTTCGACCTGCCCGACCTGGCCGCAATGGACGACGGCATCGCCAACGGCACGCACAACCCGCCGGCCGGCGAACCGCAGCCCTTGTCGCTGTTCACGGCGCCGCGGGTCGACTATTCGCTGCACCGGTTGCGCCATTACACCGGCACGGCGCCCGAGCACTTTCAAAACTTCGTGCTGTTCACGAACTACCAGTTCTACATCGACGAGTTCATCAAGCTCGGGCACGCACTGATGGCAGATGCCGGTGGCGAATACGACGCCTTTGTCGAGCCCGGCAATGTGGTGACACGCCGCGCCGGCATCGAAGCCCGGGCCGGTGATGCGCTGGGCGCGCCGCCACCGCGGTTGCCGCAGATGCCGGCCTACCACCTCGTGCGATCCGACAGCAGCGGCATCACGATGGTCAACATCGGCGTCGGCCCCGCCAACGCCAAGACGATCACCGACCACGTGGCCGTGCTGCGACCGCACGCCTGGCTGATGCTGGGCCACTGTGCCGGGCTGCGCAACAGCCAGCAACTGGGCGACTACGTGCTGGCCCACGCCTACATGCGCGAAGACCATGTGCTGGACGAAGAACTGCCGCTGTGGGTGCCGATCCCGGCGCTGGCCGAGGTACAGATGGCGCTGGAGCAGGCGGTTGCTGAGGTCACACAGCTCGAAGGTTATGAGCTGAAGAAGATCCTGCGCACCGGCACTGTAGCCAGCACCGACAACCGCAACTGGGAGTTGCTGCCGAATGCCGGCCCCGAGCGCCGCTTCAGCCAAAGCCGCGCGGTCGCGCTGGACATGGAAAGTGCCACCATCGCGGCAAACGGATTTCGCTTCCGCGTGCCCTACGGCACGCTGCTGTGCGTCAGCGACAAGCCGCTGCACGGCGAGATCAAGTTACCCGGCATGGCCAACCACTTCTACCGCGAGCGCGTCGACCAGCACCTGCGCATCGGCATGCGCGCTGTGGAGCTGCTGCGCCAGGAGCGGTCGGGCAGCCTGCACAGCCGCAAGCTGCGCAGCTTTGCCGAGGTGGCGTTTCAGTAGACGCGCCAAGGGTCGCTGAGGCAGCGGCGGCGGCTGTAGTTGAGGCTGTGGCTGCTGCGGCTGTGGCTGTATGGCTGCGGCTGCGGCTGCGGCAGCGGCGGCTGCTCGCTGCCGCTGCGCGCTGCTTTGGCTGCTACGGCTGCGGCTGCGGTCGTGACGACAGCAACGGACGCAGTGCCAGCAACCCCAGCGCCGGCCCCAGTGCCAGCCAAGGCAGCAAGTGGCCCAACGGCACACTCTGCGCCAGCCGCACGAACAGCTCGATCGACAGCGCAGAGATCGCAAAGCCGATGCTGTTGCTGAGCGTCAGCACGCTGCCCACGGCCTGGCGCGGTGCATTGGCCGCCGTCAGCGCGCTGAACTGCGGCGAGTCACCGGCCACTGTGGTGCCCCACAGCACCAGCCAGGCCAGGAACAGCGGCAACGGCGCCTGCAGCAGCAGCGGCGCGGCCAGGCAACACAAGCCGCTGGTAGCCAGTTGCACCGCGGCCACCTGTGCGCTGCCGTGCCGCCGCGCCAGCAGGCCGCCCGCGACGCAGCCGATCGCGCCGGCACCCAGCGCGACAAAGGCCCACCACGACACCGCAGCAGCGCCGGCCAGCCGCGTCGCCAGCACCACCGGCATCAGCACCCACAGCGTGTACAGCTCGGCCATGTGGCCGAAGTAGCCGAGGACCGACGCGCGCACACGGCCGTCGCGCCACAGGCTGGCCAGTGCTGACAAGCGCAGGGGTGCAGTTGGCGCGGGCCGTGGCGGCTCGGGCAGGGCCCACACCACGATCAGCCCGGCGGTGGCGGCGGCCACCGCGACGGCCACAAAGACGTGCTGCCACGGCCACGCCGCACCCAGCGCACGCAGCGCATGCGGGCTGGCGCTGCCGACGATCAGCGCACCGACCAGCCACCCCAGCGCGTTGCCCAGGCCGCGCGGAAACCACAGTGCCGCCAGCTTCATGCCCACCGGGTAGATACCGGCCAAACAGAAACCGGTGGCCACACGCCAGGCGAGCAGCGTGTTGAAGTCGGCGGCAGTTTTTGACACCTGCGCGGCCGCGAGCGTGCAGCCGGCAGCGGCCAGTGCGCTGATCAGAAATACGCGCCGCGCCGGGAAGCGGTCAGCCACCGCCAGCAGCGCAAACAGCAGCGTGCCGGCGATGAATCCCACTTGCAGCGCGGCGGTCAGCGTGCCCACGGCTGCTGCGCTCCAGCCGAAGGCCCGCTGCAGATCGGAATTCACGGCATTGACGGCAAACCACGGCGTAGTGCCCAGCAGTTGCGCCAGCACGATCAGCGGCAAAACTCGGCGCGGCGCCAGCTGGGCTTGGGCTGGTATGGGCGACGCATTGCGCCGGGCTGGTTGCGGCTGGGGCATGGGCATGGTCGGCGTGCGAAGGTAGCACGTGCCCGAGGGGCGACGACACGCCGGGAAGGCTGCTGCCTGACTGCACTCGGGACCCTGTTCTTCGCTGGTCGACGGGCCGCGCAAAACGCCCGCCGCACTGCGCCAACTTGCTCCCGCTCGGGCAAGGGCTTAGTTTGGGCAGGGCCGGCAGCACCGCGCGTTGGCCGGGGCGCCTGGCCGCGGGCAGAATCCGTATGGCCGAAAGGGGCGTAGCACGCAGCGCCCGTTGCCGCGGCCTCCCCGTCAATACTGCTACCGGCTCCCGCCGGTGGCCCGGGACCGCAGGAAGACCGCCTTTGGCTTCCGCAAGACCTTTCGGCGCGAACTATCAACCCTCCACAGAACGGGAGTGTCCATGGACACCATCGCGCCGACTTGGCTTTGGCTCTTTTTTGTTGCGTCCGTGCTCGTGGCGCTGTTTGTCGACTTCGTCGTGCTGCGCAAGCAGGGCGCGCACAGCGTCAGCGTCAAGGAGGCGATCAACTGGTCGCTGATCTGGGTTGCTCTGAGCTTCGCCTTCAACGGCCTGTTCTGGTGGGCTGTCTACCAGGACCACGGCACGGCCGTGGCCAACACCAAGAGCATGGAGTTCCTGACGGGCTATCTCATCGAGAAGAGCTTGGCGGTGGACAACATCTTCGTGTTTCTGATGATCTTCACGTACTTCGCGGTGCCGCCGGAATTCCAGAAGCGCGTGTTGATGATCGGCATCGTCGGCGCCATCGTGCTGCGCACGGTGATGATCCTGCTCGGCTCGTGGCTGATCAGCGAGTTTCACTGGGTGCTGTATGTCTTCGGCGCGTTCTTGCTGCTGACCGGCATCAAGATGTGGTGGGCCGCCGGCAAGGAGCCCGATCTCGAAAACAACCCGGCGCTGAAGCTGTTGCGGCGCTGGCTGCCGGTGAGCAAAAACTTCGACGGTGAAAAATTCTTCACCGTTGAAAACGGCAAGCGCATCGCCACGCCGCTGCTGATGGTGATCGCGCTGGTGGGCCTGACCGACGTGATCTTTGCGGTGGATTCCATCCCTGCGATCTTTGCCATCACGTCCGATCCGTTCATTGTGTTGACAAGCAACATCTTTGCCATCCTGGGCCTGCGCGCGATGTACTTTCTGCTCGCCGCGGTGGCGGCCAAGTTCCACCTGCTTAGCTACGGGCTGGCGGTGATCCTGGTCTTCATCGGCACCAAAATGCTGTTGATCGACTTCATCAAGATCCCGGTCTTTCTGTCGCTCGGCGTGGTGGTGGCCATCCTGGCGATCACGATGGTGTGGAGCGTGCGCACGGCACCCAAGCTGCCGCCTGCAAGGGGCTAACGCCCAGACAGCAGCGCAACCCGGCGCTGACACTGGCCGCCGCCAACCCCTTCAAGGGTCCGCGGCGGCTTTCTTTTGCTCGGTTCGGCTCGATCGGATTTGCCGACGCATACCCGCTGAGCCAGGACCGGGAGCAAGGGACATTTATCATGGCGCCCAATGCAAGCCGGCCCTCCCGACCCCGCGCGCGATCTGGCGCAGGCGCGTCTGGACAACGCGCTGGCGCTATTCGAAGAGTTCGTTCGTGCCACGGCGCGCCATGCCGACGCCGCCACGCTGCGCGGCCTGGAACGCCGGTTCGCCGAGCGCGTGCAAATTCAGCCCAGTTACTGGAGCCAGATCAAAGGCCGCTCGCGCCAGATCGGCGAGCGGCTGGCGCGCCAGTTCGAGCACCTGTGCCACAAGCCGCCGGGCTGGATGGATGTGCCACGGGTGGCGGGTGCGGGTACTGGCGCCGGGGCTGAGACCGGGGCTGGGGTCGATAGCCCGACAGCCGCTTCAACGGTTACCAGTCTGCTGGCTGAAGCGCCGCGCGGTGAAGGGCAACCGCGGGACGACGACGAGCGCTTCATCGTCGGGCTGGTGCTCAGCTACTACCGCCGCCACCCGCAGCGCGCGCGCACGCGGCTGCTCGATCTGCTGGGCGAGGTGCTGACACCACAATTCGAGGCGCCATCGAGCCGATCCAACCCATCAACCGCGTCGACCGCGTCGGCCGCGTCACTCGCATCACCGGCACCGCCCGCCTCTCCACGACCTGCTCGTTCAGCGCCCACGGGGCCCGGCGTGCAAGCGGCACCCGATGGGAAAACAGGTGCGCCACACCCCGTGACGCCACTGACTCAGGCAGCCGAAGACGCCCAGGCCTTGTGGCTGCGCACACAGGCCGGCGTGGCGCCGCTCAAGCGCAAGAAGTAAAGCGCCTGCTGGCAAAAGCGAATTGCCCGCTGTCGAGCTGCCGTCGCATCCTTAGTTCAACGGACGAAAACCGCCTGCTTTCCAGACTGCTCCGGCTTTTTCCTGGGCAAGCGGCCTTGCGCAGTGATAACGCCGGCTTTATCATCTGCGCAAGCCTGTAAGGGCTGGTGCCTGTTGTGTTGTGGATGCGTGACCCGAACGCGTCGACGGCCAACACCGCCGCCGGTCCGACCCAGCCGATCAACCCCAACCCCTGCGCCGTGAACCTGCTGCCCTTCCCCGCCGAGATGTTTGCCCGCACCGCGCCGCTGCGCGCCCGGGTCGGCAATCCGGCCGGCCTGTTGGCTGGCTGCCAAGGGTGCAGCGCCGGTGCAGGCGCCCAGGCCAGTGGTGCTCCGCCCGGGGCACGTTGGAGCCGGAAGCCACGCGCCTGGAGCGCTTGGCCAAGGCCCACGGCCCGGGTTGCATTAGCAACCCGGGCCGTGTCTTTTTGCCCCCTCAACCCGCGCCCGCGGCCACCGAAGGAAAAACGAATGAAGCTGACCATCAAAAACCTGAAGCCGCGCAACCCGTTTGTCGTCGCCAGCCTGCGGCGTGCCGCCGGCGCCCACCGCCAGGGCGCCAGTACGCAACGCCAGGCCAGCCGCCGCGAACTGCAACGCGAGATCGACCGCCTGCGACCCAGCCGCTGAACCGCACGGCCTGCGGCACCCGATGCCGCAGCCATCGAAAGACCCATCATGTCGCCTCGAGACCTGCCTTACGACCCTGTCGCCCCAGAAGAACGCCGCCTGCGGCATGGCGCAGCCGGCCTGCTGCGCGCAGCCAGCCGCCTGCTCGACGCCCTGGCCGAACGCCTGGCACTGGCCGATGCACCGGCAGCCACCGCCGAGCCGGTGCTGGAGTTCTACGGCGACGCTGCCGCACCCGAAGGTGCGCTGTACGTCAACGGCCAACTTGTCGGGCGTGTGCTCGGCGTGAACCGGCTCTGAGATGCGAGCCAGCCGAAACCCTGCGTGTCGCCCGGCACGCGGGGCTTTTTTGTTTGCGCCTGGGTCTGAGCCCCCGCTGGGTACCTCGCGCGCCTGACGATCACCCAGCCAGGCAAGCGGCATGATCGTCGCCCTGCCGCCCGTCGCCACTGGGGAGCCAACCGCATGACATCCGACACCGGCCACCGACTGCTGATCGACCGCCGTGACCTGCACCGCGTGCAGTGGCAAGCCGACCCCGACGCAGCCGCCGCGCGGCCGCTGGCCGACGGTGAAGCGCGCTTGCAGATCGACCGCTTTGCGCTCACCGCCAACAACATCACATATGCCGCGTTCGGCGAGCTGATGAAGTACTGGCAGTTCTTTCCAGCCCCCGATGTGGCTTGGGGTTGCCTGCCGGTGTGGGGCTTTGCCGCCGTCAGCGAGTCGCGCGCCGGAGGCGTGGCCGTCGGCCGCCGTGTCTACGGTTACCTGCCGGCTGGCACGCACCTGGTCGTGCAGCCGGCCCGTGTGCGCGACAGCGGATTCACCGATGCCTCACCGCACCGTGCCACGCTGGCAGCGGCCTACCAGCAGTTGGTTTTTTGCGATGCCGATCCTTCCTGGCAGCCGCACCTGGAGGGGCTGCAGGCGGTGCTCAAGCCGCTGTTCGTGACCTCTTTCCTGATCGACGATTTCCTGGCCGACAACGGCTTCTTCGGCGCCACACAGCTGCTGCTGTCCAGCGCGTCGAGCAAGACCGCCTTCGGCACCGCCTTCAGCCTGGCGCAGCGCCGCGGCAGCCCCGGCCTGCCGCGGACCGTGGGGCTGACCTCGCCAGGCAACATGGCGTTCACACGCGGCCTGGGCTGCTACGACACGGTATTGAGCTACGACGCGCTGGCCACACTGGACGGGTCGCAGCCCACGGTCTATGTCGACTTCGCCGGCAACGCCGCCCTGCGCCGCCGCGTGCACGGGCACTTCGGCCAGCGGCTGATGTTCAGCAGCTCCATCGGCGGCACCCATTGGTCGGCCATGGGCGGTGTGGCCGACCTGCCCGGCCCGCGGCCGACGCCGTTCTTTGCGCCGTCGCAGATCGCCCAGCGCGCCGCGCCGCCGCCCGCGGGCTGGGGCCGGGCCGGGCTGGAGCAGCGGCTGGCGCAGGCCTGGTCCCGCTTCATCGAGCGTGTAGCGCGCGCTGATGACCCCTGGGTGCAGATCGTCGAGCGGCGCGGCCCCGAGGCCACGCAAGCCGCCTACATGGCCTTGCTGGACGGCCGCGCCGATGCGCGTGAAGGCTTGATGCTGGGCCTGGGCCTGGGCCT
>JAJAZC010000118.1 GCA_026785885.1 Rubrivivax sp. | reverse complement strand
GGGGGGGGGGGGGGGGGGGCCCCGTTGCCCCCCGCGGGGGGGGGGGGGGGGGGGGCCCGGGGCGGGCGGGGGCGGGCTTGGACGGCACGAAGGCCGGCCGCGTCTCGCGGGCGGCTCTTGCAGCGGCCCGGGACAGCCGGTTCCGCGCAAGGCCTTGGTCGCGGAATCTGATCGCGCGTGTTCACCAGCAGTGGCGTGCCGTGTTGAGCTCCTTGATGGCCGGCAGTGCGGCCACGCAGGCGGGTGCGGCAACGCTTCCGCCCGACAAGGCCGAGGTGATTTATCACGTCTACGACGGCGGTGGCGTCAAGGCCGACGGGCCGGCGCTGTTGGTGCGCAAGAGCCTGATGGACCGTGTCTCGCTGTCGGCGCAGTACTACGTGGACGCAGTCAGCAATGCGTCTATCGACGTCGTCACCACCGCCAGCCCGTTCAAGGAAACGCGCAGCGCGTGGAACTTCTCGGCCGACACCGTGGTGCGTGATTCGATCATCTCGGTGGGCTACTCCAAGAGCACCGAGCCCGACTACATCGCCGAGGCCTTGAACGTCGATGTCGCGCATGAAGTCTTCGGCGGCATGACCACCGTCAGCATGGGCTTCACACGCGCCAAGGACCTGGTCGGCCAGAAGAACACGCCCGGCTGGATCGACAGCGCCAGCCACTGGCAATACCGCACCGGCCTGACGCAGATCCTGACGCCGACCTGGCTGATGAGTGCCAACTTCGAGGTCGTCAGCGACAGCGGTTTTCTCGGCAGCCCCTACCGTGCAGCGCGCGTCTTCGGTGCCACCGAGAAAGAGCGCAACCCGCGCACGCGCAGCAGCCGCGCGGTCAAGCTGCGCAGCATCAACGACACCGGCGCGTTGGTCGCACGCAGTTCGCTGCGCGCCGAATACCGCTACTTCTGGGACACCTGGGACATCAAAGCCCAAACCTTCGAGATCGGTGGCAGCAACTACCTCGGGCAGAGCTTTTTGCTCGACGTGTCGGTACGCAGCTACTCGCAAAGCAAGGCGCTGTTCTACAGCGACAACGCCGCGGTCGTAAACCAGTTCAACTCACGCAACCGCCAGCTCAGCCCCTTCAAGTCAACCGGCCTGTCAGCCAAGCTGACCTGGACGCCGCCGGCTTGGCGCGCCGGCTGGGACACCCAGATCACCGGCGTGCTGGAACGCAAGCAGTTCCGCTTTTCCGACTTCACCGATCTGCGCACCGGCGGGCTGTATTCGTACAACGCCAACGTCGTGCAGGTCTACCTGTCCTCCACGTTTTAGAGACCCGCCGCGGGGCCGCCGATGCGTCAAGTTCTTGTTCGTTCTTTTGCAGTCTGGTTGTTGCTGGTGATGGGCAGCGCCGCGGTGCTGGCGCAGCAGGGCGCTGCGTCGCCGGCCGCGGTTGCTAGGCCGGTCGCCACGCCTGTCACCACGCCGGTGGCACCGGCGGCAACGGTGGCGCCTGCAGCGCCTGGAGCACCTGTGCCCGTCGCAGCGGTCGCAGCGGCCGCATCGGCTGCAGAACCCGCGCCGGCCACGACCGCGCTGGACACGCGCGTGCAGGCGTTGAAGGCCGAGGTCATTCGCCTCAACCGCGACCTGCTGGTGCTGGAAGAAGAGCTGCTGTTTCCGGCCGGCACGCAGGTGGCGGTCTTCGTCAGCATGGACGTAGGCAAGCTCTTCGAGCTGGAGTCGGTGCAGATCAAGCTGGGCGACAAGGTCATCAGCCAGCACCTGTACACGCCGCTGGAAGTGCAGGCGCTGCACCGCGGCGGCGTGCAGCGTGTGTTCATCGGCAACCTGCGCGCGGGCAGCCACGCCATCGATGCTTTCTTCACCGGCCGCGGCCCGCACGAGCGCGACTACAAACGCGGCACGACGCTGAAGTTCGACAAGGGCACCGAGCCCAGGTACATCGAGCTGCGCATCAAGGACTCGCAGGGCAAGCTGCAGCCCGAGTTCGAGGTCAAAGTCTGGTGAAGATGCTGGGTGTCATCGCTGCTGCGGCGTTGGCCGCCTGCGCTGTTGGTGCGGCCAGCGCTGTCAAGCCGGCTGGCGACAGGCCAGCGCCGCTGGTCATTGCCGCGCCGCATTACGGCGACACGCTGTTCCACTTCTATCAAGACGAGTACTTCGGCGCCATCACGGGCCTGATGGTCTCGCAGCACTTCACGCGCGTGGCGCCGCACGACGATGAAGCCGAGGTGCTGCGCGGCGGCATGATGCTCAGCTACGGCCTGCACGAGCAGGCGGCTGAGATCTTTGCGCGCCTGATCGAACGCAACGCGCCGCTGGCCGTGCGCGACCGCGCCTGGTTTTTCCTGGCCCGCATTCGCCACCAGCGTGGGCTGCTCGCGCAAAGCCAAGAGGCGCTGGACCGCATCGAAGCGCCGCTGTTTAGCTCATTGCGCAACAAGCCCGCCTCATCTGCAAACGCGCTCATCAGCACGCTCGAAGAAGACCGCCAGCTGCTGCAGGCGCAGCTGCTGATGGCGCGTGGTGACTACGCCGGTGCAGCCGCCGTGCTGGACGCCATCAAGGGCAGCCCTACTGCGGGGCTGTATGCCCGCTTCAACCTCGGCGTGGCGCTGATCAAGACCGGTGATGTCGGCAACGTCGCGCTCGGCAGCACGCTCCTGGACGGCGTGGGTCAGGCAGCCGGGCCCAACGAAGAATTCCGCAGCCTGCGCGACCGTGCCAACGTGGCACTCGGCTTCGCCAACCTGCAGGACAAGAAGCCGCGCGAGGCCCGTGTGGCTTTGCAACGGGTGCGGCTCAACGCTGCGCAAAGCAACAAGGCGCTGCTGGGTTACGGCTGGGCCGCGTCGGAGCTGAATGATCCGCAGCTGGCGCTGGTGCCGTGGACCGAGCTGGCCACGCGCAACATCACCGACGCGGCGGTGCTCGAAGCCCACATTGCGGTGCCGTACGCGATGGGTGAGATCGGCGCCTACAGCTTGGCGCTGGAGCGCTACCAGAACGCCACCGAGGTTTTCACGCGCGAGAAGCGCGGCCTGGACGAATCGATAGCCGCCATCCGCACCGGCAAGATGGTGCAGGGGCTGTTGGCGCAGAACCCGAGCGAGGGTGGCCAAGGTTTGGGCGCCTTCGCGCGCATGGACACATTGCCCGAGATGCCGCACACCGCGCACCTGGTGCCGCTGTTGGCCGACAACCCGTTTCAGGAAGCCTTTCGCCACCTGCGCGACCTGCGTTTCCTCGCCGGTAACCTGCAGCAGTGGCAGGACAACCTGGCCACCTACACCGACATGCTGGACAACCGCAAAGCCGCCTTTGCAGAGCGGCTGCCCAAGGTGCGCGCGCAGGCCGGCGCGGTGGACATGGCGCAGCTGCAGCAACGCCGCGACACGCTGGCCGCCGAGCTGGCGCAGGCCGATGCCGATGCCGACGGCGC
>JAJAZC010000117.1 GCA_026785885.1 Rubrivivax sp. | reverse complement strand
GGCATTGCCACAGGCCGACGCGGCTGCGCTGTCGCGTGCCATCAGCGCTGCCAGCGCGCGCGTGCGGGCATGAGTGGGCCAGCCGGCGCCGACCACACAAGCGGCCGCTCTGCAGCAGATTGCGCTGCAGACGGCCGATCTGCAGATGGCCGCCCTGCAGACAGCCACGCCGCCGACCGCCAAGCAGCACAAGGCAGCTACACCACACAGTTAGGTCCAGCGCCCTCGCGGCTTCCGGCGGATTGGCCGCACCGCGGCCGCAGCCACACCGTCAAGGCCGGTGGGCTGCACTGGCATGTGCAGCACTGGCCGGCGCCGCAGCCGGGTGCGCCGCTGGCGCTGCTGCTGCATGGCAGTGGCGCGTCCAGCCATTCCTGGGCCGCGCTGGCGCCGCTGCTGGCGCGCACGCACGCGGTGCTGGCGCCCGATCTGCCGGGGCACGCCTTCACGTCGCGCCCGCGTGCCGACGGTGCAGCGGATCTCACACTGCCCGGCGTTGCACGGTCGGTGGCTGCGCTCTTGCAGCACCTGGGGGCCGCCCCGGCGCTGATCGTCGGCCACTCGGCCGGGGCCGCCATCGCGGCGCAGCTGTGTCTGGGCGGCGGTGCTGCGCCGCAGGACCTGTTCAGCCTCAACGGCGCCTGGTTTGCACCCGGCGGCAGCGAGCGCTGGTGGTACTCGTCGCTGGCCAAAGTGCTGACGCTGAACCCGCTGGTGCCGCATCTCTTTGCCTGGCAGGCACAGCGGCCGGCTATGCTGCAAAGGCTCATCGACAGCACCGGCTCGCGGCTGGATGCGCAGGCGCTGTCGCACTACCGCCGGCTGGTCGCCGACCCGGCGCATGTAGCCGGCGTGCTGGCCATGATGGCCGCGTGGAACCTGCCGCCGCTGCTGCAAGCGCTGCCCCGCCTGCAAGCACGGCTGCATCTATTGGTCGGTGAGCGCGACGGCACCGTGCCGCCGCAGCAGGCCGGCGCGGTGCAGCGGCTGGTGCCGGGCAGCCGTCTGCTGCTCTTGCCGGGCCTGGGCCATCTCGCGCATGAAGAAGACGCGCCGCGTGTGCTGGCAGCGTTCGAGCCGGGTTGAGACGGCTGCTGTAGTCGCAGCCGTGTGTCGGCTGATCGTGCCGAATTGGCGCCGCACCACCCCGGCCACCCGGGTTGACGTGATGAAGTCGAGTGTCTATCCTGCCTGACAGTGGCAACTGACAACCGCACTTTACGTGCGCCCGGTCTGCCCGACGGGAGCCGGCATGGCAGCCATTGCACGAATCGAAGACGCGCTGCTCGCTGCAGTGGCCGGCGCCATCGGCCCCGGCTGCCCGCCGCGGCTGGCCGCTGCGCTGCGCCACGCGGTGTTTCCCGGCGGCGCGCGCATCCGGCCGCAGCTGTGCCTGGCGGTGGCGCGGGCTTGTGGTGACGACCAGCCGGCGCTGGCCGACGCGGCTGGGGTGGCGGTGGAGCTTCTGCACTGCGCTTCGCTGGTCCACGACGATCTGCCGTGCTTCGACGACGCACCGTTGCGCCGCGGCCAGGCCTCGGTGCACAGCGCGTTCGGCGAGCGCCTGGCGGTGCTGGCCGGCGACGCGTTGATCGTGCTGGCGTCCGACACGCTGGCCCGCGCCGCCAGCGACTTTCCGCAGCGCGCGCTGCAACTGATGCGCACCATCCACGCGGGTGTCGGCATGCCGGCCGGCATCGTCGCGGGGCAGGCCTGGGAATGCGAGCCGCGGGTGGCGCTGCGCCAGTACCAGCGGCTGAAAACCGGCTCGCTCTTTGCCGCCGCCACGGTGGCCGGAGCACAGGCTGCGGGCGGCGCTTGCGAGGACTGGCGCGCGTTGGGCGAATGCCTGGGCGAGGCCTACCAGGTCGCCGACGACATCCGCGACGTCATCGCCGACCCGGAGCACCTGGGCAAACCGATTGGCCAGGACGTGGCGCTGGGCCGCCCGAGCGTGGCCACCGAGCAGGGGCTGGATGCCGCGATGGCCTTGTTCCACCGCCTGGTGGCCGCTGCTGTGGCCGCCGTGCCGGCCTGCCGCGGCGCGCCGATGTTGCGCGCGCTGGTGCGTGCCGAATCCGAGCGTCTGGTGCCGCCGGCCCTGTGGACCGAGCAGCGCCTGCGCGCGGTGGCTTGAGCACCGGGGTGGTCGATACGGCCTGTGCGGCCCCCACGGCCCCCGAGGCCTCCATGGCCGATGCGGCCAATGCGGCCAATGCGGCTGACGCCGTCAGCGGGGCTGCAAGCGTCAGCGCCGCATCTGCATCTGCATCTGCAACCGCAACCGCAACCGCAACCGCCAACGCCAACGCCAACGCCAACGCCAACGCCAACGCCGCCCCGGCCCTCGGCCCGGGCTTGCAAGAGCGCTGGCGCAACTGGGTGCAGCGCCGTGTCGGCAGCCCAGCCTTCCGCCGCTGGGCCGCCGGTTTCTTGCTGACCCGCCCGTTGGTGCGGCGGCGCGCAGCGCAGCTTTTCGACCTGGTGGCCGGCTTCGTCTACACGCAGGTGCTGCTGGCCTGCGTGCGGCTCGATCTGTTCGAGCAGCTTGCGCAGGGCGGGGCGCAGACGGCGGCGGTGTTGGCGCGGCGCCATGCACTGCCGCTGCGCTCGATGCAGCGGCTGCTGGACGCGGCCGTGTCGCTGCGCCTGCTGGCGCGCCGCCGCGGTGGCCGTTACGCCCTGGGCGCTCTGGGCGCACCGATGGTCGGCAACCCGGCGCTGGCCGCGATGGTCGAGCACCACGCCGCGCTGTACGCCGACCTGCGTGACCCGGTGGCGCTGCTGCGTGCCGAAGGCGCGGGCAGTGCGATGTCAGCGTATTGGCCCTATGCAGCTTATCCGCGTGCAGAGGACTTGCCGGCGCGCGCAGTGGCCGAGTACTCGGCGTTGATGACTGCATCGCAGCCGATGGTCATCGACGAGGTGCTGGGCGCCTACCCGCTGCAGCGCCACCGCTGCCTGCTGGACATCGGCGGTGGTGAAGGGCGCTTCGTTGCAGCAGCGGCTGCGCAGGCGCCGTCGTTGCGCTGCCTGCTGTTCGATCTGCCGCCGGTGGCCGGGCTGGCGCGCCGCCGGCTGGCCGGCCAGGGTCTGGCCGATCGCATCCAGGTACACGGCGGCAGCTTCTTCGACGACGCGCTGCCGCTGGGCGCCGACATCGTGACGCTGCTGCGCGTGCTGTTCGATCACGACGACGCGCACGCACTGGCCATCCTGCGCGCGGTTCACGCCGCGCTGCCGCCAGGCGGCACCGTGCTGGTGGCCGAGCCGATGGCGCAGGCCGACGGTGCCCAGGCCATGGGCGACGCCTACTTCGGCTTCTATCTGCTGGCGATGGGCCGCGGCCAGCCGCGCAGCGCAGCCGATCTGACCACGCTGCTGCAACAGGCCGGCTTTACTGCCGTGCGCGCCTTGCGCACGCGGCTGCCGTTGCAGACCGGTGTGCTGGTCGCCCGGGCCGGCGCAGGTGAATCCGGTGGGCCGGTCGTCGCGGGTAAACGATCAGCCAAGACAGTAAAGTCTTCTTGACAGTATTTCGTGTCAGCATAGGATGACATCCAACGAGTTCCCCATGACATTGCCCCGCCTAACGCCCACGCTGCCATACCCCGACGCCTGCCATTGCGGCGCGTCGATCAGCCGGCGCTGCCGCTGGAGCGCTGCATGAAGACTGCTGCTGTCGTACTGCAGGCGCCGCAGTCGCTGGGCCTGTCGCAGTTGCAGCTCGACGCGCCCGGCGAAGCCGATGTCATCGTCGATATCGACTACAGCGGCATCAGCACCGGCACCGAAAAACTGCTGTGGAGCGGCCGCATGCCGGCCTTCCCCGGCATGGGCTACCCGCTGGTGCCCGGCTACGAATCGGTGGGCCGCGTGGTCGCTGCCGGGCCGCTGGCGCGACACCGTGTCGGTGACGCGGTCTTCGTGCCCGGTGCGCGTTGCTTCGGCCCGGTACGCGGTTTGTTCGGCGGTGCTGCAGCACGGCTGGTCGTGGCCGACGAGCGGGTCTACGACATCGACCCGGCGCTGGGTGAAAGCGCGGTGTTGCTGGCGCTGGCCGCCACCGCTTATCACGCCGTCAGCGGCGGCGGCACCCGCAGCCCGATCGTTGCCCCGGATCTGATCATCGGCCACGGTGTGCTGGGCCGCCTGTTAGCGCGCCTGACCGTGGCTGCCGGCTTGCCGCCGCCCACGGTGTGGGAACGCGAGGCGTTGCGCCACGACGGCGCGCACGGCTACGCGGTGCTGCACCCGGACGCCGACCCGCGGCGCGACTACCGCGCCATCTACGACGTGAGCGGTGATGCGCGCATCCTCGATGCGGCAATAGCGCGGCTGGTCAAGGGTGGCGAGGTCGTGCTGGCCGGCTTTTATGCCGAGCCGCTGTCCTTCAATTTCGCACCGGCCTTCATGCGTGAAGCGCAGATCCGCGCTGCTGCCGAATGGCAGCGCCCGGACATGCTGGCCGTCAAACAACTGGTCGAAGAAGGCCGGCTCGATCTGGGCGACCTGATCACCCACCGCGAAAGGGCCGAGCATGCATCCGACGCGTACCGCACGGCCTTCAGCGATTCGGCCTGCTTGAAGATGGTTTTGGACTGGAGAAGTTGCCAATGAATGCGCCCGTGACCTTTAGTAATTCGCAGGTCATCTTCATGCGGGATGAAAGGCTGAAAGCCGAAGCCGCGATCGAACCCGATCCGGTGAGCACGTTGCCCGCTGCCAAGACGACGCAGATCATTGCGATCTACGGCAAGGGCGGCATCGGCAAGAGCTTCACGCTGGCCAACCTGAGCTACATGATGGCGCAGCAGGGCAAGAAGGTGCTGCTGATCGGCTGTGATCCGAAGAGCGACACCACCAGCCTGCTGTTTGGCGGCAAGGCCTGCCCGACGATCATCGAGACCAGCAGCAAGAAAAAGCTGGCTGGCGAAGCGGTGGCTATCGGCGACGTCTGCTTCAAGCGCGACGGTGTGTATGCGATGGAGCTCGGCGGCCCCGAGGTCGGCCGCGGCTGCGGCGGGCGCGGAATCATCCACGGCTTCGAGACGCTTGAAAAACTCGGCTTCCACGACTGGGGCTTCGACTTCGTGCTGCTCGACTTCTTGGGTGACGTGGTCTGCGGCGGCTTCGGCTTGCCGATTGCGCGCGACATGTGCCAGAAGGTCATCGTCGTGGCCAGCAACGATCTGCAGAGCCTGTACGTGGCCAACAACGTCTGCGGCGCGGTCGAGTACTTTCGCAAGCTCGGCGGCAACGTCGGTGTCGCCGGCATGGTCATCAACCGCGACGACGGCACCGGTGAGGCCAAGCGCTTTGCCGGCAACGCCGGCATCCCGGTGCTGGCCACGATTCCGGCCAACGACGACATCCGCCGCAAGAGCGCCAGTTACGAAATCATCGGCCGGCCCGGCACGCAGTGGGCGCCGCTGTTCGAAGAGCTGGCCATCAACGTGGCCGAAGCACCGCCGGTGCGCCCCAAGCCGCAGACGCAGGATCAGCTGCTGGGCCTGTTCAGCGCTGAAGTCACCGGCCGCAACTTCAAGATGGAGCCGGCCACGCTGTTCGACATGGTGGGCAAGAACGAGATCGTCAAGCCGACGCTCGAAGTCGTCTACGACGCAGCCTGAACGAGCGATGACCATGGGCGCCCACGACCTGCCAGTTCCTGCCGCGGTTCAAGCCGACGGCCTAGGCTGCCATGCCGGCAAAGACGCGATGCTGGCCGCAGCACAAACAGCCGGCAAGAGCGAGGTCCTGGCGCAGTACAAACAAGACTATCCGCTGCCCGAAGGTGCGGGCCCGCACGACCAGCCGCAGAGCATGTGCCCGGCCTTCGGCTCATTGCGCGTCGGCCTGCGCATGCGCCGCACGCACACCATCCTGAGCGGCAGCGCCTGCTGCGTTTACGGCCTGACGTTCACCTCACATTTTTACGGTGCGCGCCGCAGCGTCGGCTACGTGCCGTTCAACAGCGAAAGCCTGGTCACCGGCAAGCTGTTCGAGGACATCCGCGACGCCGTGCATGCCCAGGCCGACCCAGCGCTGCTGGACACCATCGTCGTCATCAATTTGTGTGTGCCGACGGCCAGCGGCGTGCCGCTGCAGATCCTGCCCAAGCAGATCAATGGCGTGCGCATTATCGGCATCGACGTGCCGGGTTTCGGTGTGCCGACCCACGCCGAAGCCAAGGACGTGCTGGCCGGCGCGATGCTGAAGTACGCCAGGGCCGAGGCCGAAGCAGGGCCCGTGACCGCGCCGCGCAGCGGCGTTGCAGGCAAGCCCACCATCAGCCTGTTAGGCGAGATGTTCCCGGCCGATCCGATGATCATCGGCGCCATGCTGGAGCCCATGGGCCTGGCTGCCGGCCCCACGGTTCCGACACGTGAATGGCGCGAGCTGTATGCCGCACTCGATTGCGCGGCAGTGGCTGCGATCCACCCTTTCTACACCGCCAGCGTGCGTGAGTTCACCACCGCCGGCCGGCCCATCGTGGCCTCTGCGCCGGTCGGACGCGACGGTACCGAGGCCTGGCTGCAGGCCATCGGCAATGCCTGCAACATCGGCCAGGCGCAGATCGACGCCGCCAAAAACCGCTTCCTGCCGGCCATTCGCGCGGTGCTGGCCAAGACGCCGATCAAAGGCCGCATCACCGTCAGCGGTTATGAAGGCAGCGAGCTGCTGGTGGCGCGTTTGTTGATCGAAAGCGGCGCTGATGTGCCGTATGTCGGCAGCGCCTGCCCGAAGACGCCGTGGTCCGCGCCGGACCTGGCCTGGCTGCAAGCCCGTGGTGTGCATGTGCAGTACCGCGCAAGCCTGGAGCAGGACATCGCCGCGGTGCGCGAGTTCAAGCCCGATCTCGCCATCGGCACCACGCCGGTCGTGCAGGCCGCCAAGGCAGCAACGATTCCGGCGCTGTACTTCACCAACCTGATTTCTGCGCGGCCCCTGATGGGCCCGGCCGGTGCCGGCTCGCTGGCGCAGGTGGTCAATGCGGCCATGGCCAACAAAGCGCGCTTCGAGCAGATGCGCGAGTTCTTCGGCGATGTGGGTGGCGGCGACAAGGCCGGCGTCTGGGAAGGTGTGCCGCAAGAGCGCCCCGAATTCCGTGCCGAGACCAAGCGCCAGGTCATCAAGCTGATGAAGAAGCGCAAAGCCGAGGAAATGATCTGATGAACGCCATCAGCAATCCGAAGCTCAATTACGTGATCGACCACGACCGCGCGGGCGGTTACTGGGGCGCCGTCTACGTCTTCACGGCCATCAAGGGCCTGCAGGTCATCATCGACGGCCCGGTGGGCTGCGAGAACCTGCCGGTGACATCGGTGCTGCATTACACCGACGCGCTGCCGCCGCACGAGCTGCCCATCGTCGTCACCGGTCTGGGCGAGGAACAGCTCGGCCGTGAAGGCACCGAAGGCGCGATGAAACGTGCTCACGCGGCACTCGACCCTGACCTGCCCAGCGTCGTCGTCACCGGCAGCATTGCCGAGATGATCGGCGGCGGCGTGACGCCCGAGGGCACGACGATCCAGCGCTTCTTGCCGCGCACCATCGACGAAGACCAGTGGCAATGCGCCAACCGCGCGATGTTCTGGCTGTGGACGCAATACGGTCTGCGCAAGGTGCCGCAGCGCACACCCTTCGAGCAACGGCCCGTTGGTGAAAAACCGCGCGTCAACCTCATCGGCCCCTGCTACGGCACCTTCAACATGCCCAGCGATCTGGCCGAGATCCGCCGCCTGGTGCAAGGCATCGGCGCCGAGGTGAACATGGTGTTCCCGCTGGGCAGCCACCTGGCCGACGTGTCGCGCCTGGTGGAGGCCGACGTCAACATCTGCATGTACCGCGAATACGGCCGCATGCTGTGTGAAGCGCTGGAGCGACCCTACCTGCAGGCACCCATCGGCCTGCACAGCACTACGGCGTTCTTGCGCCAGCTGGGCGCTTTGCTGCATCTGGACCCCGAGCCCTTCATCACGCGTGAGAAGCACACCACGATCAAACCGATCTGGGACTTGTGGCGCAGCGTGACGCAGGACTTTTTCGGCACCGCGAGCTTTGCCGTGGTGGCGAGTGAGACCTACAGCCGCGGCATCCGCCACTTCCTCGAAGACGAGCTCGGCCTGCCGTGCCAGTTTGCGGTGGCGCGCAAGGCCGGCGAGAAGACCGACAACGAAGCGGTGCGCCAGCTGGTGCACACCCAGACGCCGCTGGTGATGTTCGGCTCCTACAACGAGCGCATGTACCTGGCGGAGATGCCTGGCGCAGGCCACGGCCCCAAGCCGGCGTACATCCCGGCCTCATTCCCGGGCGCGATCATTCGCCGCCACACCGGCACGCCTTTCATGGGCTACGCCGGGGCGACTTACCTCGTGCAGGAGTTCTGCAACGCGCTGTTCGATGCGCTGTTCCATGTGCTGCCGCTGGGCAGCGAGCTCGACAAGGTCGAAGCCACGCCGGCGCGTTACATCGCCGAGCTGCCATGGGACACCGCAGCCAAGGACTTGCTCGACGGCTGCGTCGAAGCGCAGCCGGTGCTGGTGCGCATCAGCGCTGCCAAACGCTGGCGTGACCTGGCCGAGGTTGAAGCTCGCCGCTGCGGCGAAAGCCGCGTCACGCTGGAGCGGGCTTCGCTGGCCTGCACCGGTGCACTGCCCAAGGCCATCGCGTGAACGCCGATGCCAACCCATTCATGTGCCGGGCTTTCAAGCCCGGCCAACCCAACGTCGCGGCGCCCGCCGCGGCCGCCCCTGCCGCGCCGGCTTCGCGCGCGGCTGGCCGCAAGGCCAAGCTAAAGGAGTCCTCCAATGGCTGAAGTAAGAGGCTCGATCTCAGGACTGACCGACGACGAGGCGCAGGAATTCCACCGCTATTACTTGCAAGGTTTCATCGGCTTTACCGCCGTTGCCCTGGCCGCCCACGTGCTGGTGTGGATCTGGCGTCCTTGGCTCTGATCGCCTGAGCAGAGTTACAGGCAAACCCGACAGGAGACGACCGTCATGGCCCTCATTCACGTTGCATCGCACAGGTCGCCGCAGGCGCTGGAAATCCGCAAGGAGTTCCTGCTCTTCGGTCTGAGTTTTGCTGTGTTCCTGGTGCTTGCGCTTTCGGGCGCGTTGCTGGGCAGGCCCTGGCGCAGTTGGCTGCCGGGTGCGGAAGGCGTGGAGAGTTTGCTCGGGGGCGTCAAAGCCGCCGTGTACACCTTCATGTCGCATTTGATTTGATTTAGGAGCTTGAACCATGTGGAGAATCTGGCGTTTGATGGACCCGCTTCGGGTCTTTGTCGTCCAGGGTGTTTTCTTGTTCGGACTGGCAGCAATGATTCACCTCATCCTGCTGAGCACCAACAAATACAACTGGCTCGACGGTCCGACGGCCAAGCGGCCGGTGGCAGCTGCGAATGCGCAGATGCCCACCAGCGTCGCATCGCTGTCCGCGACAACGACGAAGTAGCCGGCGCCATGCCGGGTGCAACGGGCAGGGTCGGTTTCCGGCCCGCCCGTCTGCAGCACATCAAGCACTGCGGGGCCGGGCGCCGCCGCGGTTGAAGGACTGAAAAATGGCCATGTTGAGTTTCGAGAGGAAGTACCGCGTTCGTGGCGGTACGCTCATCGGCGGGGATCTCTTCGACTTCTGGATCGGCCCTTTCTGGATCGGCTTCTTCGGCGTCACGACGATCTTCTTCAGCTTCCTGGGCACGGCGCTGATCCTGTGGGGTGCGTCGCAGGGGCCGACCTGGAATCTTTGGCAGATCAACATCGCGCCGCCTGACCTGTCTTACGGCCTGGGCCTGGCGCCGCTGCTGCAAGGCGGCCTGTGGCAGATCATCACCGTGTGTGCCATCGGCGCCTTTGTGTCGTGGGCGCTGCGCGAGGTCGAGATCTGCCGCAAGCTCGGTATGCAGTACCACGTGCCGATTGCATTCGGCTTCGCGATCCTGGCTTACGTGACGCTGGTCGTCATCCGCCCGGTGTTGATGGGCGCCTGGGGCCACGGCTTCCCGTACGGCATCTTCAGCCACCTGGACTGGGTGTCCAACGTCGGCTATCAGTACCTGCACTTTCACTACAACCCGGCGCACATGCTGGCCATCACGTTCTTCTTCACCACAACCCTGGCGCTGTCGATGCACGGCGGGCTGATCCTGTCGGCCAGCAACCCCAAGAGGGGCGAGCTGGTGAAGACGACCGACTACGAAGACACCTTTTTTCGCGACGTCATCGGCTACTCCGTCGGCTCGCTGGGCATTCACAGGCTGGGTCTGTTCCTGGCGCTGGCGGCGGTATTTTTCAGCGCCGTGTGCATCGTCATCAGCGGTCCGTTCTGGACCCGTGGCTGGCCTGAGTGGTGGGGCTGGTGGTTGAACATGCCGATCTGGAGTCAGTGGCCGCTGAAAGCAGCGTGATGCCGCAGCGCCCCGAGCAGGAGACACCGAGTGATTGAATACCAAAACCTTTTCACCACCGTGCGCGCGGCAGCGCCGGGGCATCCGGGCGTTGCACTGCCGCGGGGCGACCTGCGCCGCGACGGCGCGCCGGGGCGCTGGCCTTTGCTCGGCCGGCTCGGAGAGGCGCAGATCGGCCCTATCTACCTCGGCCGCCTTGGTCTGGCCTCGCTGATGCTCGGCACCGTCGGCTTCGTGATCATCGGCCTGAACATGCTGGCCTCGGTGGACTGGAATCCGATCCAGTTCATCCGCCAGTTGTTTTGGCTGTCGCTCGATCCGCCGGCGCCCAAGTACGGCCTGACGCTGGCGCCGATGAATGAAGGCGGCTGGTGGAACCTTGCCGGCTTGAGCATCACGGTGTCGGTGCTGCTGTGGTGGGCGCGCATCTACACCCGGGCCCGCGCACTGAAGCTGGGCACCCACGTGGCCTGGGCCTTTGCCGCGGCGATCTGGCTGTTCTTGGTGCTGGGCTTGATCCGGCCTGTGTTGATGGGCAGCTGGAGCGAGGCCGTGCCCTTCGGCATCTTCAGCCACCTGGATTGGACGGCTGCGTTTTCCATCCGCTACGGCAACCTGTTCTACAACCCGTTCCACGCGCTGTCGATCGTGTTCCTGTACGGCTCGGTGCTGCTGTTTGCCATGCACGGCGGCACCATCCTCGCGGTCAGCCGCTTCGGCGGCGAGCGTGAGCTGGAGCAGATCGTCGACCGCGGCACCGCCAGCGAGCGGGCTGCGTTGTTCTGGCGTTGGACCATGGGCTGGAACGCCACGATGGAATCGATCCACCGCTGGGCATGGTGGTTTGCCGTGTTGTGCCCGCTTACGGGTGGCATCGGAATTCTGCTGACCGGCACCGTGGTCGACAACTGGTATCTGTGGGCCGTGCAGCATGGCGTGGCACCACCGTATCCCGCCGTCTTCGGCGACATCGTCGACCCGGCCACCGGGTCGCTAGGGGTCAAGCCATGAGCCAGATGAGCCCGATGAACCCGATCCGTCACACCGTGGCGCTGTGTTTCGCCCTGGCCGCAGCGGCCTTGCTCGCAGGCTGTGAGCGCCCGCCCGTCGACAGCGTGCAAAGCGGCTACCGCGGCACCGGCATGGAGCAGGTCTACAACCCGCGCACGCTGGCCAAGCAGTTGCCTTTGAACCAGCCGCCGGCGCCCATTGCCAGCGGTGCAGCCGAAGGCCCCAAGGCCAAGGACGTTTACCAGAACGTCAAGGTGCTGGGCAACCTCAGCGTGGGCCAGTTCACCGCGCAGATGGTAGCCATCACCGCATGGGTATCGCCAGAGCAGGGCTGCAACTATTGCCACAACCCGGCCAACATGGCCGACGAAAGCAAGTACACCAAGACCGTGGCGCGCCGCATGATCCAGATGACGCAGCACATCAACGCCGACTGGAAGGCGCACGTCGCCAACACCGGCGTCAGCTGCTACACCTGCCACCGCGGCCAGCCGGTGCCGGCGCAGACCTGGTACCAGCCGCTGTTGCAGGACAAGCACGCCGATTTCATGGGCAACCGCAACGGCCAGAACGCACCAGCGCCGCAGGTCAATTTGTCGACCTTGCCCAACGACCCGGTGACGACCTATCTGCAAGGCAACGCGACCATCCGTGTTGCGGCCAAGACGGCTCTGCCCACCGGCCCTTCAGCCAGCATCCAGGCTACCGAAGGCACCTACGGGCTGATGATCCACATGTCACAGTCGCTGGGTGTCAACTGCACCTACTGCCACAACACGCGGTCGTTAGGTAGCTGGGCCGAAAGCACGCCGCAGCGCCTCACCGCGTGGCACGGCATCCGCATGGTCGGCGACGTCAACAACGACTACCTGGTGCCGCTGCAATCGACGCTGCCGGTCACGCGCCTGGGCCCGAATGGCGACGCGCCGTTGGTCAGCTGCACCACCTGCCACCAGGGCGTCTACAAACCGCTGTACGGCGCGCCGATGGTGCAGGACTGGCCGGGCCTGCAGGCACCCGTTGGTGGCAACTTGCTCCCGGTGGCCGCGATGATGGCCTCGCCTGCCGGGCTGGCGCCTGGTGCAATGGCGCCTGCTGCAATAGCGCCTGGTGGCACAGCGCCTGGTGGCACCGCATTACCGCCACCGCTGTCCGAGGGCAGCCGCTCGGTGCTGTACTTCGACGTCGGCTCACCGACACTGCAGGCTGTGCAGTCGGCCGGGCTGGCGGCGCTGGTGGCCGAGCTCAAAGCCAAGCCGGCAGCGCGTGCCACGATATCGGGCTACCACTCTGCCTCCGTCACGCCGGCTCAGAACGAAGAGCTGGCCAAGCAGCGCACCTTCGGTGTGCGCGATGCGCTGGTGACGGCCGGTATTCAGTCCAATCGCGTGGTGTTGGGCAAACCGCAGCAAACCGCCGCCAACATCGCCGGTGAGGACCCCGCCTCGCGCCGTGTCGAGGTCACGGTCCGCTAGCGCGGCGGCCATGCCACCGGCTCCGACGCAGCGCGTGCAAGCCGGGCAGCCGCAACCGCTACCACCGGCCGGCACCGCGAGGTCGTGCGAAACGAACGCCCAGCGCCACGCCGGAACGGTAGCGGTGGTGGTGCTGGCCGACTTGCAGGCCGCGGCCAGTCTGTGGGGCTGGTCGCGCCTGGTGCTGGGGGGTGCTCCGTTGCGGCATGCGCCCGGGCTGCGCTTTGCGAAGGTGCTGGGCAGCGGTGCCGGCGGTGGCTTCAGCCCGCGGCCGAGCAGCACGCACCAGGGCTTATTTCTGGGCTTCGAGGATCAAGCCACGGCCTTGCACTTTGCTGACCGCTCGGCCGTGCTGGCCGGCTATCGGGGACGCGCGCGGGAATTGCTGGTGGCGGTGCTGCGCCCCTGCGCCAGCCGGGGTGCCTGGTCCGGCGCTGCAATGACGGCCAGCGCTGCCGTACCGGCCGCGGGTGCGCCAGTGGCAGCGCTCACACGGGCATCGATCCGCCTGCGCCACGCCGCGGCTTTTTGGCGCATGCAGCCGGCGGCTGAGGCTGCACTGGCCGCCGCGCCGGGTTGCCTTCTGGCGGCCGGCCTCGGTGAGGCGCCACTGCTGCGCCAGGCCACTTTCAGCCTCTGGTCGTCATCCGCAGACATGGACAGTTATGCGCACAGCGGGGCCCACCAAGCCGCCATCCGGGCGGCCTACGGTGGCGGCTACTTTGCTGAATCGATGTTCGTGCGCTTCGTGCCGCTTCGGCTGCAAGGGCGCTGGCAGGGGCGTGACCATGGCTGACACATTGCAGCCAGCCACACCTGGCGAGACGCATGTGGTGGTCGTCGGTGCCGGCATCGGCGGCCTGGTCAGCGCGCTGCTGCTCGCCGCGCGCGGTGTGCAGGTCACGCTGGTCGAAGCGGCGGGCGCACCCGGCGGCAAGATGCGCCAGGTGGTGGTCGGTGGCCAGGCAATCGACGCCGGCCCCACCGTGTTCACGATGCGCTGGGTCTTCGAGCAGATCCTGGCTGCTGCCGGCGCCACGTTGGACGACCTGCCACCGTTGCAGCCGCTGTCGGTACTGGCCCGCCACGCCTGGCGCGGCCACGGGCGCACGCTCGATCTCTATGCCGACCGCGCCCGCTCCATCGATGCCGTCGGTGACTTTGCGGGTGCAGCCGAAGCGCGCCGCTTCGTCGGCTTTTGCGACGAAGCGCGTGCCGTGTACCGCGCGCTCGACGCGCCCTACATCCGCAGTGCGCGCCCCACGCCGCTGGGCATGGCCCGCGGGCTGGGCCTGCCGGGCTTGGCGGCGCTGGCCCGCCTGGGGCTGCTGGCCAGCCTCTGGCAGCGGCTAGGGCAGCACTTTCAGGACCCGCGGCTGCGCCAGCTGTTCGGCCGTTATGCCACCTACTGCGGCGCTTCGCCCTGGCATGCACCGGCCACGTTGATGTTGATCGCGCAGGTGGAGCTTGACGGCGTCTGGGCCGTTGAAGGCGGCATGCACGCGGTGGCGCAGTCGTTCGCCACGCTGGCGCACCAGCGCGGCGTGCACTTGCGCTACCTGACGCTGTGCAAGCGCATCCTGCTGCGTAACGGCCGCGTTGCCGGGGTCGTGCTGCAAGGCGGCGAAACGCTGGCCGCCGACGCGGTCGTTTTCAACGGCACGCCGCAGGCGCTGGCCGAAGGCCTGTTGGGCGATGCAGTGCAGCGCGCCGTGCCTGCACTGCCGCGTGCGCAGCGCTCGCTGTCGGCCTTGACCTGGTGCGCGCATACGCCGACCGCCGGCTTTGCGCTCGAACGCCATAACGTCTTCTTCGACGATGACTACCGCGCTGAATTCGACGACGTCTTCAGCCACCGCCGCTTGCCACGCGCCGGCACCGTGTACGTGTGCGCGCAGGACCGCGGCGCTGCAGGGCCGCTGCCGGCGGGGCAGCCCGAGCGGCTGCTGTGCCTGGTCAACGCCCCGGCCGACGGTGACCTGCGGCCCTTTGATGATTCGGAGACCGAGCCATGTCGAGACCACAGCCTGAATCTGTTGCAGAGCTGCGGCCTGCAGATCGATCTGCCGCTCCAGCACACGCGGCTGACGACGCCGGCGGATTTTCATCGGCTCTTCCCGGGCAGTGGCGGGGCGCTGTACGGCGAGGCGACCCACGGCTGGATGTCGTCGTTCCGGCGCCCGGGCTCCGTGACGGCGGTGCCGGGCCTGTTCCTGGCGGGCGGCGGGGTGCACCCGGGACCGGGCGTGCCGATGGCGGCGTTGTCGGGGCAGCGGGCGGCCGAGGCGCTGATGGCGCACCTTGCTTCGACCAGCCGGTCGCGCCGGGTGGCTACCTCTGGTGGTACATCGACGCCATCAGCGACGACCGCCGCCACGCTTTAAGCCTGATCGCTTTTGTCGGCAGTGTTTTCAGCCCGTACTACGCCTGGGCGCTACAGCGCCGCCCGGACACCCCGGCCGACGACCACTGCGCGCTCAATGTCGCGCTGTACGGCCCCGGCGCGCGGCGCTGGACGATGACCGAGCGCAGCCGCCGCAGCGTGCAGCGCCGTCAGCATGAACTGGTCATCGGCCCCAGCGCGCTGCAGTGGGACGGGCAATCCCTGCGGCTGGATCTGGAGGAGGTGGGCATGCCGCTGCCGTGGCGCGTGCGCGGCCAGGTGCGCGTCTGGCCGCAGGCCTTGAGCCGCTTCGCAACGCCGCTGGACGTCGATGGCCGCCACCACTGGGGCCCGATCGCGCCGTGTGCGCGCATCGAGGTCGATCTGCAGCAGCCGTCGCTGCGCTGGCAGGGCCACGCCTACCTGGACAGCAACGAGGGCGACGAGCCCATCGCGCGCCCGTTCCGCTGTTGGGACTGGTCACGCGCGGCCCTGCGCGACGGCAGCACGGCGGTGATCTACGACGTGCGCAACAAGACCGGACCCGACCGCGTGATTGCGCAACGTTTCAAGCCCGACGGCAGCAACGAACCCTTCGAAGCGCCGCCTCGCCAAGTGCTGCGCAAGAGCAACTGGGGCATCAGCCGCACGATGCGCAGTGCTGCTGATGCGGCACCGGCCGAGATCGAGCAGACGCTGGAGGACACGCCGTTCTACGCCCGCTCGGTACTGGGCTCCAGCATGCTGGGGGAGCGTGTGCAGTCGGTGCATGAGACGCTGGATGTGCCGCGCCTGGTGGCGCGCAGCACGCGTTTCATGCTGCCCTGGCGCATGCCGCGGGTGCGCTGAAAACCGGGCCACCCGGACCCTGTCGCCGCTTTGACGGCGCGCCGTCGTCGCTGGCGCTGGCGCGAACACACGGCGATCCCGGCCTGACGAGCCGGCCGCTGCGGCCATGTCGCGGCACACCGCTTGCGACCAAGGCTTTTTTCCCTTTTTATCGGACTTGTCATGACCACCACTTCTTCAGACCTGCACTCCGCCGCGTCCTTTCCTGCCGCGGCGTCGAGCCACGGCTACCGTGCTGCCTGAAGCAGCATCTGGAGCGGCTTCCTGATCGCCGTCGGCGTCGTGCTCTTGATGAGCGTGCTCGGCCTTGCCATCGGCGTCTCGGCGGCTGATGTCGGCCCGGGCCAGGAGGGCAACGCCAAAGGGCTCGGCATCGGTGCTGCGGTCTGGAGCGGTGTGTCACTGATCATTGCTTTGTTCATCGGCGGCATGGTGGCCACGCGCACGGGCATGATTTACGACCGTGCAGTCAAGATGACCGAAGGCGCGCTGGTGTGGGTGCTGTCGATGTTGGCCTTGATCTACATGACGGCCAGCGGCATCGGCTTGTTGTCAAGCGGCATCTTCGGCGCGCTCGGTGGCGTGGTCCAAGCTGCAGTCGCCGCGGTGAAAAGCGTCGACGTGTCGCAACTCGGCAGCGGCGATGTCACGCAGGTGGTGGCACGCATGAACGACCCGGCAACGGTGCGTGTCGTGGCGGCGGCCACCGGCATGAGTGAGCAAGAGACGCGCAGCTCACTGTCTGGCATCGCCCAACGTGTACAAGCCGTGCGTGACGATCCCCCGAAGGTCTCGGCCGAGGCGCGTGCTGGCCTCGAGCAGCTCACCAGCCAGGCTGGCGCTCGCGTCGGACGTGCAGCCGCTGAAGCCCAGCCTTACGCTGCCACGACGATGTGGAGCACGTTGTTGGCCATGCTCGTGGCATTTATTGCCGCCATTGCCGGTGCCATGGTGGGCGGCACGCAGGCCGCCCAACGTGCTGCGCTGCTTGCCACGACGGCAAGCCATGGCGCGACGACGCGGGTGACGACGCGATGAAAAAGCTTATCTACGCTGCCGCGGCGGGCTATGCCTGGCGTTGGTTGCAGCGGCGTTTCCTGGGCGGCAGTCGCCGCACCCGCTCGACGTTTCGGGGTTAGGCGTCTGACCTTGCCCGTCGTGGCCCCGCAAGCGATCCTGCCACCATGGCGGGATACGTTGGCAGTACTCGGTGGACTGGTGTTCGCGACCACCCCGGGCTGCGCGGGCATCGTCGACGACAGGGCCTCTGAGCTGATTCGGCAAGAGCTGCCCCGGCTCGTCGGCCCCCGGCTGCGTACGAGGTGCTTGCCAGCGGCGTGGCCGCAGCGCGCGGCGAACTGGCTTCGGTTCATGTCGTTGGGCGGCGCATCGCCCGGCCGGCTGCGCCCGTCATCGAGCGTGCAGATGTGAATTTGCGGGATGTGCGCATCGACAGCGTGACGCGTCGCGTCACCGCTGTCTGCGCAGCGACTGCAACGGTGCGCGTATTGGCCGCGGACGTGGCGGCTTTTCTTGACGCGCGCAGCGGGCTCGACGAGGTTGAAGTGGCCTTCGCAGCCGCCGACGAGGTCTCGATCGTGTGCGTGACCAGCATCATCGGCGTCGCTTTGCCCGCAGGTGCCCAGGTGCGTCTGCGTGGGCGCCTGTTGCCGACGGCATCGCGGCTCGATCTGCAGGTGCTGGAGCTGCGTGTGGCCGGTATGCCATTGGGCACCCGGGGCGCACACGGCGCTGCAAACCTTGATCAACCCCATCTGCGACCTGGCCGGTTTGCCAGCACCGACGCGCGTAACTGCCGCGCGTGTCCAGGGCGCCGCTTTGATCATCGGGGCCGAGGGCGCCGCTTTGATCATCGGGGCCGATGGCGCCGCTGCTGTCCCCGCAGCCACCGTGTGACGGTTTAAAAGCTCACGTTGGCTTCGGCCGTTGTGGGCAGGGCGCTGATACTGATCGGGAGCCTCAACCGTCTTGGTTGGAAGCTCCAGCGGCTGACACCGACGCTGACGTCGCGCCCGGGGCGGCGGCTGGCCCAGCAGCGCAGGTATCGGCTGCCTGACGCCTGACCTGAGCGGCACGCTTTTCACGCGCCAGGTCGTGAAGCTGCCACCAAGCAAAGCCGCCGACTGCCGCAAACACCAGCAGCAGATCGAGCAAGCCGAACAGCCATGAAGGCGTGGTCACGGCTCAGTGCCCACGGGTCTTTGGGGCATAGCCGAGCGGGCGCCTTTGGGCGTGGTGAGCAGGCATGACGGCAAGGCTTTCAGCCCCCTCAGAGCCCGGCGCTTTGCAGCTGCGTTGCATGGCGCTCTGCCAGGCCGATGACCCAGCCCACGCGTTCATCGAAACCGCGCTCGAAGCGGCGTGTCGCCACCGGCGCCGCCTGCACCGCGGCGTCGACCAGGAACTGCACTGCCGGCAATGGCGGTTGCGCTTCAACGCCAGCCCCGGCGGGGGTGTGCACCGCTGCTGCACTGGCGCGGGCAATCAACGTCAACTTGCGCCGCGGTGACACCACCGCGCGGTGGTTGATGGCGTCCAGTTGCAGCCGCTCCAGCGCGCGGCCGATTTCGGCGTAGACCAGGCGCGCAGCGCGTATGGCCGGGCGGCAGTCGCGTGGCAGCGCGGCCACGCCGGCATCGGCGCGGGCGTACAGCGCATCGGCGGCCTGCAGCAAGCGCTGCACGACGCCAGCAATGGCGCGGTTGAACACCGGCGCTTGCAGCCAGGCCTGGGCGTCCACGCCGGCTTCGGCCAGCCACTCGCGCGGCAGGTACAAGCGGCCGTTGCGGGCGTCTTCGCCGACATCGCGTGCGATGTTGGTGAGCTGCATCGCCACGCCCAAGTCGCAAGCCCGGGCCAGCGCGGCCGGGCTGCGCACGCCCATCAGCAGCGCCATCATTGCGCCCACCGTGCCGGCCACGCGCGCGGCGTAGTCGTGCAGTTGAGCCAGCGTGTCGTAGCGGCGGCCCTGGCTGTCCCACAGAAAGCCTTCGATCAGCGCATCCAGCAGCTGCCGCGGGATGCGAAAGCGGTGCACCACATGCGCCAGCGCGCGGTCGACCTCGATGGCCTGCGGGCGGCCTGCATACACCGCATCCAAGCGCTGGTGCAGCTGCGCAACGGCCTGCAGTGCGTTGCTGCCGAGGTCAACCAGGTCATCAGCCAGGCGGCAGTAGGCATACAGGGCGCTGGCCGGCGCGCGCACACGCGGCGGCAGCAGCAGCGATGCCGCGAAGAAGGTCTTGGAGCCGCCGCGCATCAATGTGCGGCACAGCGCGGCGTCGTACCGCGGCAGCGTGGCCGGGTCGGGCCAGGTTGTCTCAAGCGCTGTGGACGACATCGGGCACGACCGATTCCAAAGCTTTGGCCGACATCAGCACACCCGGCACACCCGCGCCGGGGTGAGTGCTGGCGCCCACCATGTACAAGCCGCGCACGTCTTCGCTGGCGTTGTGCGGGCGAAAGTAAGCGCTTTGCCGCAGCAGCGGCTCCATGCCGAAAGCCGCACCCTTGTACGACAGCAGCCGGTCATGAAAGTCCAGCGGCGTCATCACGCGCGAGCTGACGATGTGGCCGCCCAAGCCCGGCAGCACGGTCTCTTCCAGGCGCTGCTGCACGGCAAGGCGGTAGGGCTCGGCCTGCTGATTCCAGTCCGTACCGCTGTCCAGGTGCGGCACCGGCGACAACACGTAGAAGCCGTCGTGCCCAGGCGGCGCCATGGCGGCGTCGGTGGCGGTCGGGCGGTGCAGGTACAGGCTGAAGTCGGGCGACAGGCGGTGGCGGCGAAAGATGTCGTTGAGCAGGCCTTCGTAGCGCGGCCCCAGCAGCATCAGGTGGTGCGGCACCTCCGGGTACTGGCGGTCGGTGCCGAAGTACCAGACGAACAGACTCATCGAGTAAGCCTTGCGCTCGATGCGGCGGTTGCTCCAGTGGCGGCGGTGCTGCGGCTCGACCAGGTGGCGGTAGGTCCAGGCGGTGTCGCCGTTGCTGACCACCAGCTCGGCCGGCACGTGCTCACCGCTAGCCAGATCGATGCCGGTGGCACGGCCCTGGTCGACCGTGATGCGCCGCACCTCCTGATTCAGGTGCACCGGCACGCCACGGCCGCGCAGCAACCCGACCAGGCCCTGCACCAGCGAGCCGGTGCCGCCCATCGCCCAGTGCACGCCGAAGCGGCGCTCCAGCGCGTTGATCAGGCTGTAGACGCAGGTCACGTTGAACGGGTTGCCGCCGATCAAGAGACTTTGCAAACTGAAAGCCATGCGCAGCTTGGGATGCCGCATGTGGCTGGCCACCATCGCATGCAGGCTGCGCCAGCCGCGCATGCGCAGTAGCTGCGGCACGGCGCGCAGCAGGCTGCCGATGTTGTCGTAAGCCACGCTGCCCAGCTGCTCGTAGCCCAGCCGATAGCAAAGCTCGGCCTCCTGCACGAAGCGGTCGTAGCCGGCAAGGTCTTCGGGCGCAATGCTGCCGATCTGCTCGCGCATCGCGGTGGCGTCGCTGCTGTAGTCGAAGTGCGTGCCGTCGTCGAAACGGATGCGATAGAAAGGGTCAATCGCTTTGAGCGTTACGTCGTCGGCCAGGCGGCGCCCGCACAGCGCCCACAGTTCCTCGAACATGTTGGGCGCAGTGATGATGGTCGGCCCGGCGTCGAAGGTGAAGCCGTCCTGCCGCCAGACGTAAGCGCGGCCGCCGGGCGCGTCGAGCTTGTCGAAAACCTGCACCGCGTAGCCCTTGCAGCTCAGGCGCACGGCCGCAGCCAGGCCACCGAAGCCACTGCCGATGACCACTGCGCGGGGTGCGCCAGGGCGCGCGCCGTTGGAGCCGGGCGGTGGCAGCGGGCCGCCGTCCGCGTTGCTGTTTGTGTTGCCGTCAGAGCCGCCATGCGGGCCGGCATTCGAGCTGCCGTTCGGGCCGGCGCTATCGGGCGTGAGAAAGGTTTTCATCGTAATGGCGGGGTACAGCGGATACAGCGGGCGGGGCCGCGTCGGGCCTTTGCGCGATGCAGTCGACGGCAGGTTCTGCTGCATGGCGCCGCAAAGCCCAGCGCCACAGCGCCGTGGCTTCCAGCGGCAGCACCAGCAGCGCGTGTTCGACGATGGCCAGCACCAGCAGCGTCAGCACCAGCAGCGTGCCGGTGAAGGCCGCGCTGCCGCTGGGCTGCAGCATCAGCCGCAAGGCCAACACCACGGCCACGGCGGTGGCTGCGCTGACGACAAAAGGAAACAGCCAGTTCATGGCCCGTTGGCGGAAGTAGCTGCCCAGGTAGCGCAGGTGCGGTGGCAACAGCGACAGGCTCAGGTTGCGCACGCCGAGAAAGATGTTGAGCTTGGCGCTGATGCGCATCAGCCACAACACGGCAAACGTCGCCAGCCCGATCTGATTCGGCTGGCCCCAGGTCAGCGCCAGGATCAGCGCGCCTGATGCCGCAATGGCGAGCTCGTGCCACAGGATGGCTTGCACCGCCTGGATGAAGCGTGCCCAGCCTTGCGCACCGGCAGCTGCCGGCACCTTGCGCGGCCCGGTGACCCAGCCGGTCAAGAAGCTCAGCTCATGCCAGCCCCACACCAGCAAGGCGCTGGTGAAAGCGCAGTAGGCGCCGGCGGTGCCGGTGTGGGACGCGGTCTGGGCCAGGCCGACAAACGCCGCCAGTGCCAGCAGTGACGACAGCAGGTGGCTCCAGCGGAAGGTGGTGCGGGGCAGTCCGTCCAGCAGCATCACGATGCCGGTGGCAAACCACCACACGAAGACGGCAAAGACTATCGGCAGCGCCCAGTCCAGCATGGTCAGCGGCCCGTTGTCGTCACGGCCTCACCAGGCCGGCGCCACGCGCACCTGCTGTGGCAGTGCGTGGCGGTGCACCGGCATCAGGTACAGCCGCGCGAACGTGGCCAGGCCCTGCACGGCCAGACCCGCCTGCTGCAAACGGCCGACGACACCGCCGCGCTTCTTGGCCGACTCCAGCCGCGTGGACAAGTCGAACAAACGCGCCAGGCCCCGGCGGAAGGACGGGTTGTCGGTGTCGAGTGAGACCGGGAAGACCTGCTTGCTGATCTCTGTGGTAATGCGGAAGACCTCGTAGTCGTAAGCCGTGGCGTCCAGCCCCATCGCGTCTTTGAGCATCGGCCGCGTGTGGTCGCGCACGTACATCGTGGCGTAGACGGCGAGCAGGAAAAAACGGATCCACAGCGTGTTGGCACCGCGCAGCAGGTGCGGCTGCGTGCGCATGATCAAAGCGAAGCTTTCGCCGTGGCGAAACTCGTCATTGCACCAGCGCTCGAACCATTTGAAGATCGGGTGAAAGCGTTTGCCCGGGTGGCGTTCGAGCTGGCGGTAGATCGTGATGTAGCGCGCGTAGCCGATCTTCTCGCTTAGGTAGGTGGCGTAGAAGATGTACTTGGGCTTGAAGTAGGTGTAGGCCTTGCTGCGTTTCAAATCACCCAGGTCCAGACCCAAACCGAAGTCCTTCAGGCTCTGGTTGATGAAGCCGGCGTGGCGCGCCTCATCCCGCGCCATGAAGCGCATTAGCGCCTTGATGTCGGGGTTGGTGACGTTCTTTTGAATCTCGTTGTAGAGGATGCAGCCGCTGAATTCACTGGTGACTGAGCTGATCAGGAAATCCAGAAACTCCTGGCGCAGCTCGGGTGACCACTGCGCCATCTGCTGGCGTGCTTCTTCGGCGAAAGCCGGTGTGCGCTGGAAGTGATCGTGGTTGTTGTCGCCTTCGTACTCGGCCAGCAAGGTGTCCCACTCGGCGCGCAGCGGGCTCACGTCGATGCGGTCCATGGCCTTGAAGTCGGTGGTGTAGAAGCGCGGCGTAAGCAGCGTACTTTCACGCGCCTTGCGGGCAGCTTCATCGGGGCTGTCGATGGCCCGGTCGACGGTGTCGGCGGTCTCGATGGTGTCGGTCTGCTGGGCGCTCGGTGCAGCTGTCATGGTGTTGTCCTGGGGCCGAGCAGCTTGGCAAAGCTGCCGGCGTTGGTGGGGCCGAAGGATTCGAGGTCGATTCGGCCGGCGGTGGCCGGGTCCAGCAGCGTCAGGCGGCCGTCGGCACGGCGCACCAGCTCGAAAGGCGCTTCGGCGCCCAGGCCGCGCAGCCTGCGTTCACGCGCCAGCGCGCGCAGGGCACCGCGCAGGAAGCCGGCCTCGCCGTGCACACGCACGACCTCCTGGCCGCTGGCGGCGTCGAGCACGGCCACGCTGCCATCGGCACGGTCTTCGAAGCGCAGGCTTCGCTGGGCCAGCGGCGCTGCATCGGGTGCGCGGATGTTGATGCCGGACAGCCGCACGGCACTCACGCCCGCCAGCGTGGCCAGCACCAGCACGGCCATGGCGATCAGCAAGCCACGCGGGATCGTGTTGCGCATGCCGGCGCGGTCGGCGGCTGTGGGCAGCGCGGCGTGCGGATTCATGACGTGGCCAGGCGCGGCCGGCCTGCTGTCGACGCAGCGGCACCGGCACCGGCACCGGCACCGGCGCTGTTGCTGATACCGGCGTTGACACCAGCGCTGTTGCTGTTGCTGTTGCTGGCCATCGCGCGCACGTCGCTCACCGCAACTGCCGGCTGGCCTGTGCTGTGTGCCCAGGCATCGGTCAGCAGTTGCGCCACGCACTGCGCATTGGGCACCGCGCGCAGCATCGGCTCGGGCCGTGCCAGCTGCCAGGGCCGCACATGGGGCCACAGGTGCATGAAGGCGATGCGGTCTTCGCCGATCAGCGACAGCGGCAGGTCGCCCGAGCCGTGGGGGGGGCGGGGCCGCCCCCCGCCCGCCCCCCGCGCCCGCGGCG
>JAJAZC010000116.1 GCA_026785885.1 Rubrivivax sp. | reverse complement strand
GCAGCGACACGGCATACGGGCCATGCTGGTTGACGCTCTCCAGCAAGCGCCGCTTCAAGGTCCACGACCGACAGCAACCACGATCTGCCGATTGCGCCCAACTTGCTTGATCGGCAGTTCACCGTGGCCGCGCCCGACAAGGTCTGGGCGGGCGACATCACCTACATCCACACCGACGAAGGCTGGCTGTTCCTGACGGTGGTCATCGACCTGTTCAGCCGCCAGGTAGTGGGCTGGTCGCTGCGTGAGGACATGACACGCGACATCGTCATAGATGTCCTGCGCATGGCTTGGTTCAAGCGTCATCCGAGCAAGCAGGCCGGGCTGATCTTCCACAGCTGTCGCCACCGGACGAATACTTCCCATTTCCGCCGGTTGAATATTCCCCAGTTTGATCTTTGAGCGCAGCCGGGCCGAGGCCCGGCTGCGCTCGGCGCCTGGCCCCGAGCATCGTCGTCATTGAGTGGCGACATGCGGAGGGCGGGTGGTCAATCTGAAGGGATGGATGATGATTTTGAAATTGCATCAACAGGGCTTGACGGTGTCGGCCATTGCCGAGCGCACCGGCCACGACCGCAAGACCGTTCGCAAGGTGATCGAGCGCGGTCTGGTCGTGCCCAAGTACGCGTCGCGCACGCCGCGGCCGACGCTGCTCGGTCCCTACGAGATCTGCCTGCGCGAGCGCGTGGCGGCGTGGCCCGAGCTCAGCGGCGTACGACTTCTTCGCGAACTGCGCGAGCGCGGCTACGCTGGCGGCGTTACCCAGCTCAACGACTTCCTGCGCGTGGTCAGACCTCCCGTGGTCGCGCCCTTCGAGGTCCGCTTCGAGACACCCGCCGGCCGCCAGGCGCAGGTCGACTTCGCGCACTTCATGGTCGAGTTCACCGAACAGCCCGGCGTGCAGCACCGCGTCTGGCTCTTCGCCATCGTGCGCGGCCACAGTCGCTGCCTGTGGGCGCAGTACGTGCTGCACCAGGATCTCGGCACCGTGCTGCGCTGCCACATGCTGGCCTTCGAGCACTTCGGCGGCGCGCCACACGAGATCCTGTACGACCGCATGAAGACGGCCGTGCTCGGCGAGGCGGCTGACGACACCGGCATCGTCTACAACACCAAGCTGATCGGCCTGGGCGCGCACTACGGCTTCAAGCCGCGGGCCTGCAAGGCCTACCGCGCAAAGACCAAGGGCAAGATCGAGCGGCCGTTCCGCTACGTGCGGGCCAACTTCTTCCTGGCCAGAAGCTTCGCGAACCTGGAAGACCTCAACCGCCAGTTGCGTGTCTGGCTCGACACCGCCGCCAACGCCCGGCTGCACGGCAGCACCGGGCGCGTCGTGGCCGAGCACTTCGCGGCCGAGCGCGCCAGCCTGAAGGCGCTGCCGGCCGGCCGCTTCGACGCTGTGCTGCGCACCGAGCGGCGCGTCAGCCACGAGGGCATGGTCTCGGTGGGCGGCAACCTCTACAGCGTGCCCGACGGCACCATCAAGCGCGTAATGGAGGTGGAGACGACCGCCGAGTGCGTGCGCATCCACGACGGCCATCGTCTGGTGGCGGTGCACGCGCTGCTGCACGGGCGGCGCCAGCGTTCCCTGCTGCCGGGGCATCGTCAGCCGCGGCGCTCGAACGCGGCGCCCGGGGTCGAGAAGCCGTTGCCGGTGCAACCGCCCGGTCACTGCGTGGCTCGCCGCGGGTTGGAGATCTACGCGGCAGTGGCCGAGCGGCTCGGCGCGGCGTCGCGTGCTGCCGCACCTGCCACGAACGGAGCAGCGCGATGAGCGGCGACACCACCGACCGCATCCGCCGGCATCTGGTCGGACTGAAGATGCCGCGCGCGCTGGAGGCGCTGCAGATGACGCTGTCGCGCGTCGAGCAGGGCGAGGTCAGCGCGCTGGAGGCGATCGAGTCGCTGCTGGGCGAGGAGTACACGACGCGGGAGAGCCGGCGCATCAAGATGGCGCTGCAGACGGCGCGGCTGCCGACCGTCAAGACGCTGTCGGGCTATGCCTTCAGCTTCCAGCCGAGCCTGGATCGCAACCGGGTGCTGGCGCTGGCCGAACTCGAGTTCGTGGCGCGGCATCAGTGCGTCCATCTGCTCGGGCCGCCGGGCACGGGCAAGAGCCATCTGGCGATCGCCCTCGGCGTGGAGGCGGTGCGCGCCGGCAAGAGCGTCTACATGGCCACGTTGGCGGAGATGGTGGATTCGATGCGGCGCGCCGAGCGCGAGGGGCGACTCACCGAGCGGGTGCGTTACCTGGCGCGTCACAGCGTCTTGATCGTCGACGAGATCGGTTACCTGCCGGTGGGCTCGGGTGGGGGCAATCTGTTCTTCCAACTCGTCAACGCCTGCTACGAGCGCTGCGCGATGCTCATGACGAGCAACCGCAGCTTCGGCGAATGGGCCGAGATCTTCGGCGACTCGGTGGTCGCCACGGCACTGTTGGACCGGCTGCTGCACCACGCGGTGGTCATCCCGATAGAGGGCAACTCGTACCGCCTGCGCGAGCACGCGAACCCGCTGCCGGAGCATCTGCGCAACCGCGCGGCCCTGCAAAACGGCACTCCACCAGAGATCAAACGCGGCCCGGGCCGACCGCGAAAGGAGGCCGCTGCATCTACGTCCGGCTGAGCACCGGAACCGCTCCAGGGTGGGGAAATTTACTCCGGCGGAATCGGGGAAAAGTAGTCCGGTGTTGACAGTTCGAGCAGGACTGGCTTGCGGCTCAGGCCACGCAAGTCAATTCGTGACTCGGCTATGGGGTACGGATTCCAGGGGCAAGGTCACTCGGCTGAGCAGGGCCTGATGCAGGGCAGCCTCGCTGTGCCCTGCCGGCAAGCCCAGGAACTCAACTGCGTACGCATCCTTGAAAGCGTTTGCTGCTGTTGCGCCGTGCGTTTTCGTCAGTGCTGCGAAAACCTGCGGCGGGTTCAGCACCGCAAGCTCGAAAGCTCCAAGGCGAAACTGGCGCTCGAGCTCGCGTTTGCTCCACTTCTCTTGCAAGGACATGCGCAGGTAAAACTCGCGTTCCTCGGGACGTCCCGTTTGGCTCAAGATGATCAGGCTGTGGGTTCATGGCAGTCGTGTCACCAGCGGTGTCACATTTGCGTCGCTGCGATAAGCCTCGAAAAATTGGCGCATGCGGAACAAATTTCGTCGGGTGAAACCGCGCTGCCCGGGCACCACGCGCGCCAGGTGTTCAGCCAACCGCTCGACCACCCCTTCGCCCCACTCGGCCGCAGCCAACCTTTCGCTGATGTACTCGCCGATCTGCCGATACAGCCCGACCAACTCTGTGTTGACCGCTTGATAGGCCCGCAGGCGTGCCTGCTCGATCGGGCCGACGATCTCGGTGAAGGATGCTTCGACCGCCACCAAAGCGACGCTTGATTGGGACGCAGACACGCTTTGTCGCTTGTTCAATCGGCACCCCGTCAGATTGCGATCAGGCGCCCTGCCCTCAGGCCGCCATCGGCACCAGAAAATCCCGGCTGATGCCCACACCCAGATCGTTGACGCGATCCAGAAACTGCGTCAGGTAGGCGTGCAATCCGGTGGCCAGGATCTCATCGATGCGGCCCCAGCGCAGGTCGCTCTTCAGGCGGCCGGCGCGGCGCAGGGTTTCGCTGCTTTGCTGGTTGGCCACCAGCAGCAGGTTCGCAACCGCCTCGTTCATGCAGGCCGCAAGCGAGCGCGGCATGTCGGGGCGCAGGATCAGCAGCTCGGCGACCTTTGCGGGGTGGATCACGTTGCGATAGACCTTGCGGTAGATCTCGAAGCCGGAGACCGATCGCAGGATCGCGCTCCAGTGATAGAAGTCGACCTCGGGTTGGTCTTTGCTGGCGTCGGGGCCGAAGTAGTCACCGGCCGACAAGGCCTGGAACCTGACGTCCAGCAAGCGCGCGGTGTTGTCGGCGCGCTCCAGGAATGTGCCGATACGCAGGAAGTGCAGCGCCTCGTCCTGCAGCATGGTGCCCACGGTGACGCCGCGGCTCAAGTGGCTGCGGAACTTGACCCACTCGAACAAGCTGGTGGGATCGCGCTCGAAGGCGTTGTCCTTGAGCATGCGGGTGAACTCGAGCCAGGTCTGGTTCTGCGTTTCCCACACTTCAGTCGTTAGTGCACCGCGCACGGCACGCGCGTTTTCGCGGGCAGCGCGCAAGCAGGCAACGATGCTGCTGCTGTTGGTCTGGTCGCGCACCATGAAGTCCATGACGCTCCTGGCGCTGACCTCGCTGTACTTCTGCGAAAAGCTCGAGGTCAGCTCGCTGATCGACAGCAGACCGCTCCAGCCCTGCAGCGCCATGTCGGCCGATTGCGGCAACAGCGAGGTCTGGTAGTTGACATCCAGCATGCGTGCGGTGTTTTCGGCCCGCTCCATGTAGCGCGCCATCCAGAACAGATGGTCTGCGGTCCTAGACAACATCTTCGGTCTCCTTCTTGCCGAAAACACCGCCGCGCGCTGAGGCGCGCTGCCGTGCTTTGACTGCGTCACAAGCGCTTTGCGCTTGAACGGCCCGCTCCATGTAGCGCGCCATCCAGAACAGATGGTCTGCGGTCCTAGACAGCATCTTCGGTCTCCTTCTTGCCGAAAACACCGCCGCGCGCTGAGGCGCGCTGCCGTGCTTTGACTGCGTCACAAGCGCTTTGCGCTTGAACGGCCCGCTCCATGTAGCGCGACATCCAGAACAGGTGATCGGCGGTTCTTGAGAGCATCGTGATCTCCGCGGATCAGTTCTCAAGTACCCAGGTGTCTTTGGTGCCACCGCCTTGCGACGAATTGACGACCAGCGAACCTTCTTTCAGCGCCACGCGCGTCAGGCCGCCGGGCACCGTCTGCACGTCCTTGCCGTTGCTCAGCACATAGGGCCGCAGATCGATGTGGCGCGGTGCGATGCCGCTGTCGACGTAGGTCGGGCAGGTGCTCAGGGCGAGCGTCGGCTGCGCGATGTAGTTGGCCGGGTTGGCCTTGACGACGGCAGCGAACTCGGCGATCTCGGCCTTGGTGGCTGCAGGGCCGACGAGCATGCCGTAGCCGCCGGCGCCGTGGACCTCCTTCACCACCAGCTCATGCATATGCGCCAGCACGTACTGCAGGCCTTCCGGCTCGCGGCACAGGTGCGTCGGCACGTTGCTGAGGATGGGCTTCTCACCGAGGTAAAACTCGATCATCTTCGGCACGTAGGGGTAGATGCTTTTGTCGTCTGCAATGCCGGTGCCGATGGCGTTGCTGAGCGTGATGTTGCCGGCGCGGTAGACGTCCAGCAGGCCGGCGCAGCCCAGCGTGCTGTCCTTGCGAAAAACGCTGGGGTCGAGGAAGTCGTCGTCGACGCGGCGGTAGATCACGTCAACGCGCTTGGGGCCCTGCGTGGTGCGCATGTACACAAAGCCTTCGCGCACGAACAGGTCCTGCCCCTCGACCAGCTCCACGCCCATTTGCTGCGCCAAGAAGGCGTGCTCGAAGTAGGCACTGTTGTACATGCCGGGGGTGAGCACGACGACGGTCGGTTCGTTGACGCCGGCCGGCGCCACGGCGCGCAGCGTTTCCAGCAACAGATCCGGGTAATGAGCCACAGGAGCAATGCGGTGGATGCTGAACAGATCGGGAAACAGCCGCATCATCATCTTGCGGTTTTCCAGCATGTAGCTCACGCCGCTGGGCACGCGCAGGTTGTCCTCCAGCACGTAGGTCTCGCCGTTGCCGTCCGCGCCGCCGGTGCGCACGATGTCAATGCCGCTGATGTGCGAGTACACGCCGCCCGGCACATCCACACCCATCATCTCTTTGCGGAACTGCGCGTTGTTGAGCACCTGAGCGGTGGGCACCAGGCCGGCCTTGAGAATCTCCTGGCCGTGATAGACGTCGTGGATGAAGCGGTTGAGCGCCGTCACGCGCTGGCGCAGGCCGTCGCGCATGCGCTTCCATTCATGCTGCGGAATCACGCGCGGGATCAGGTCGAAGGGAATCAGCCGCTCGGTCCCGGCGCCGTCTTCGTCTTTGGCGCCGTAAACCGCAAAAGTGATGCCGACACGGCGGAAGATCATCTCCGCCTCGTGCCGGCGCGCCTGCATGGACTCTGGTGGCTGGCTCTGCAGCCACTGGTCGTAGACGGTGTAGTGGTCGCGCAGCTGCTGCGGCGCGGCGTGCATCTCATCAAAGGCCGACATCATCGGGCGCTCTCCATCGGGTTTATTTGCGTGAAGGGCAGGCCAGGCCCGCCGCGCCACAGCTGCGTGCTGACCGCTACCCCCAGCGCGTGGCGGCCGCCACCGCGAATCACGCCGCGCAGTGGCGTCACATCACCGAAATCACGGCCCACCGCCAGCCGTACATGGCCGCTGCCGGGCACGAGGTCGTTGGTCGGGTCCAGGTCCAGCCAGCCGTCGGCCGGCACGCCCGGTGTCCCAGGGCACCAGGCCTGCACCCAGGCATGCGAAGCATCGGCGCCTTGCATCGCGCGGCCCGCCGCCGCGCTGCCCTGGCCGTGATCGTGTGGCTCGGCAGGGGCCTGCGTCAGCAGATAGCCGCTGACGTAGCGCGCCGGCAAACCGGCCATGCGCAGCACGCCGACCATCAGGTGCGCAAAGTCCTGGCACACGCCGCGCCGCTGCTGCAGCACCAGCGCCAGCGGGGTGCCGATATCGGTGCTGCGGCTGACGTAGCGGAGGTCGGCGTGGATGCGGTGCATCAGCTCCAGCGCCGCAACCGCCACCGGCTTGCCCGCGGTGAAGGTCGGCGCACCGTACGCGCGCAGCGCGGTCAGGCGCGGCACGTAGGGCGATGGCAAAGCGAATTCCAGCGCTGGCTCGAAGGGCCCGCGCGCCACGTAGCGCAGCCGCGCCGCCACCGCGGGCCAGGGCGGTGATGCAGCAGCGTCCAGCGCAGCAAAACGCGGCTGCACGCGCACGCGGCTGGTGGCACGCACGCACAGCTGCCGGTGCGGCTTGGCCAGGCTGAAGTGGCACTGCACGTTGCCCTGCGCGTCCGGGCTGTCGCGCCGGTTGTCGGGCGCCGGCTCGATGGTCAGCGTGTGCGAGAGCAGCTGCTGCTGTGCATCCTGCAACGGTTGCAGATGCGCCAAGTGGTGGGCCAGCGACACGGGTGTCGTGTAGGCATAACTCGTATCGTGGCTGACCTGCAGTTCCAGCATCGTCACACCCGCTGGTCGCTACCGTGGGCCAGCGTGAAGTAGCGCTCGCTGACACGGTCGGCCAGCGTCGCGGCTGCGCTGCCCAGCTCTGCCGCCAGTGCCTGCAGCGTGGCAGCCAGCGCGGTGTCGTCGGCGCCGCGCAGCGATTCCAGCGTCAGGCCGGCACCGGTGGCCGGCAACAGCGCTGCGAGAGATTGCAGCGGCTGCGCAGTGCTGGCGGCGGCATGGATGGTGGTGTCGACGGCGGTGTCGACGGCGGTGTTGATAGAGGTGCTGACGGCAGGCAGCTTGGACAACTCGGTGCGCAGCCGCCGCAGCACGCCGGCAAAGGCGCGCGGGTTGTCGCTGTCCAGCACCAGCAGGTCGGCCAGCGCCAGAAGGTCGTCGTGGCGCTGGTAGCGCGCGCGAAACGTGATCAGGCTGTCGAACAGCTCCAGCAGCATCTCCACACCGGCCACGCTGGCCAGCGCCTGCGCCTGGATGAACAGCTCCAGCCGCAGCGCCACGCCTTGCAGCCGCTCGATCAGCCGGCCCACGGTCAACAGGCGCCAGCCGTGGTCACGCGTCATGCGGTCGGTTTGCGCCCCGGTCACTGCGGCCAGCTGCAGCGCCAGGCGGTCCAGCGCGGGCAGTGCCTGCGCGGGGGTTGGCAGTTGGCCATCGGGCACCGCCAGCGCGCGCGTGAAATCGTCGCCCATGCTGCGCACCAGGCGCCACTGCTCAGACGACAAGCGCTCACGCAGGCCGCTGGCCGCGCGCTCCAGCGCGGCCATGTTGTAGGCGATGCTGACGCCCTGCGAGTCGGCCAGCGCCGCCAGCACCGCACGCTCGAAGTGGCGGGCCGATTGCACGAGCGTGGGCACGCCGTGCGGCGCCAGCCCGGTGCGCACGGCCAGCAGCGACAACGCCTGGCGCAGCGGCGGCGGCGCCTCGGCATCGGTGTCGATCAGCAGCAGCGTGTGCTGCGCCAGCCGCACCAGCTGCTCGGTGCGCTCTGTGTAGCGGCCGAGCCAGAACAGGTTCTCGCCAGTGCGGCTGCTGACGGGGCTGCGGCGCTTCTGGATGTCGTCCACCTGCAGCCGCTGCGGCAGCAGGCTGAAGCGGTCAACCGGGCCATCGGTCAGCACCCAGGTGTCCAGGCTGGTGCCGCCGCGTTGCATGCTGACGCTGGCGTCTTCGCGCTGCGCGACGCGTGTCATGCCGCCGGGCAGCACGTGCCAGCGGCCGTCACCCTCGGCCACCGCGTACACGCGCAGCAGCGCCGGCCGCGGCGTCACCACGCCCTGGCCCCAGATGGGCGCGCGTGAAAAGCGCAGCCGGCCTTGCACGGTCCAGGCGTCGGGGTCTTCTTGCACCAGGGCGGTGCGTGGGTCATGCAGCTTGCTGGTGCGGCCGCGGCGCGGGAAGGTGCTGCGCAGCGCCTTGTCGTCGAGCCGCTCGCGCACGTCGACCCAGGCGGCGCTCTCGCCGCACCACCAGGTCGGCAGCGCCGGCAGTTGCAAGGACTCACCGGTTAGGCGCCGTGCGATGGCAGGCAGGAAGCCCTGGATCGCTGGTGATTCCAGGAACGCACTGCCCAGCGCATTGGCCATCACGACATGCCCGGCGCGCGCGGCCTGCAACAGGCCGGGCACCCCCAGGGCGCTGTCCGGGCGCAGCTCCAGCGGATCGCACCAATCGTCGTCCAGCCGGCGCAGCAGGCCGTGCACCGGCTCCAGGCCCTCGACCGTCTTCAGGTACAGCCGCTCGCTGCGCACCGTGAGGTCGCCGCCTTCGACCAGCGGCAGACCGAGATAACGCGCGAGATACGCGTGCTCAAAATAGGTCTCGCTGTAGGGCCCGGGTGTCAGCAACACGACGCGCGGCGTGTGGCCGCCGGCCAGATGCGCCGCACGTTCTTCGATGCTCTGCAGCAGCCGCCGGTAGCTGCTGGCGATGCGCTGGACGTTGAGCTCGCGGAAGGCATCAGGGAACTGCCGCGCGATGACGAGCCGGTTGTGCAGCACGTAGCCCAGACCCGACGGCCCTTGCGTGCGCTGCGAGACCAGCCACCAGCGGCCGTCGGGCGCACGGGCCAGATCGAAAGCCACGACCATCAGCCGCTGCCCACCCGCCGGCTGCACGCCCACCATCGGCCGCAGCCAGCCCGGGTGGCGCAGCAGCAGCGCTGGCGGCAGCAGGCCCTCGTGCAGCAGGCGCTGGCTGTGCGGGCCGTCGCCGTACAGATCGGCCAGCATGCGCTCCAGCAGCTCTGCGCGCTGCTTCACGCCGGCGCTGATGAAGGCCCAATCGGCCGGCTCGATCAACAGCGGCAGCAGCTCCAGGCTCCATGGCCGGCTGGCGGTGCCGCCACGCGGGGCGTCGGAGAACACGTTGTGCGTGACGCCGTCCAGGCGGATGCGTTGCTGGACTTGCGCCAGGCGGCGGTCCAGCTCGGTTGCCATGTCCGGTGCCATGTCCGGTGCCATGTCCGTGGCCATGTCCGGTGCCCTGTCCGGTGCCATGTCCGGTGCCATCTCTCGTGCTCCGGCCGGTGGCGGCAGGTGGGTTGCAAAGCGCTGCCAGACCGGGCGCAGTGCAGCAGCCTGTCGCAACTCGTCCCAGACACCGCTGTCGGCCGGCAGCACGCGGATGGCCAGCATCTGCGCTGCTGCGCCGGCCGGCGCAGCGCCGCCATCCAGCAGCAGCGAGCCCTGGCTCTGCCTCTGGCGCTGGCCGGGCATTGGCGGCAGCTGGCGGTGCGGCACCGTGTGGGCCCCTCAGGGTTTGCGCCGCAGGTCCAGCGTGAAAGGCAACTCGCGGCTAGGCACAGCCGGCACGGGCACCACGGTGCCGGGCGTGTGGCCGAAGCGGAAAAAACGCGCCAGGCGGCGGCTTTCAGCCTCATACGCGTTGACCGGGAAAACGTCGTAATTGCGGCCGCCCGGATGCGCGACATGGTAGCGGCAGCCACCCAGGCTGCGCTGCTGCCAACGGTCCACCACGTCGAAGGTTAGCGGAGCGTCGACGCCTATCGTCGGGTGCAGCGCAAACGGCGGCTGCCAGGCGCGGTAGCGCACGCCGCAGACAAACTCGCCGGCGCGCCCGGTGGGCTGCAGCGGCAATGCGCGGCCGTTGACGGTGACGATGTGGCGGTTGTCGTTGAGGCCGCTGACCTTGACTTCCAACCGCTCCAGCGATGAATCCACATACCGCGCCGTGCCGCCCGGTGCGCCCTCTTCGCCCAGCACGTGCCAGGGCTCCAGCGCGTTGCGCAGCGTCAGCTCCAGCCCCTGCGCCACCAGCTGCCCGACCATCGGGAATCGGAAGGCGAAGTGCGGCGCAAACCAGGCTGCGTCGAAGTCGAAGCCGGCGTTGCGCAAGTCCGCCATCACGTCGTCGAAGTCCATCTGCACGAAGGTCGGCAGCATGAAGCGGTCGTGCAGCCCCGTGCCCCAACGCGTCAGCCGCGTGCTGCCGTGGCCGCGGTAGGGCTGCTGCCAGAACCAGGCCACCAGCGCGCGCAGCAGCAGCTGCTGCGACAGGCTCATGCGCGCGTGCGGCGGCATCTCGAAGGCGCGCAACTCCAGCAGGCCCAGGCGGCCGGTCGGCCCGTCGGGCGAGTACAGCTTGTCGATGCAAAACTCGCTGCGGTGCGTGTTGCCTGTGACGTCGACCAGCAGGTTGCGCAACGTGCGGTCCACCAGCCACGGCGGCGGCCTGTTGAACGGCTGGCCGCCCGCGCCGCTTGTGCCGCTTGTGCCGCTTGTGCCGCTTGTGCCGCTTGTGCCGCCTGCATCGATCTCGCCGGTGCCGAATACGTGCCGGTCCAGCTCATCCAGACCGATCTCGACCTCGTAGACCTGATCGCTGCGCGCCTCGTCGAAACGCGGTGCCTGGCTGGTCGGGCCAATGAACATGCCGCTGAACAGATAGCTCAGCGACGGGTGGTTGTGCCAGTACGTGATCAGGCTGGCCAGCAGGTCCGGCCGGCGCAGGAAGGGGCTGTCGGCCGGCGTCGCACCGCCCAGCACGAAGTGGTTGCCGCCGCCGGTGCCGGTGTGGCGGCCGTCGAGCATGAACTTTTCGCCGGCGAGCCGCGAGAGGCGCGCCGCCTCGTAGAGGTGCGTGGTGTGCGCGACGAGCTCGTCCCAGCCCGCGGCG
>JAJAZC010000115.1 GCA_026785885.1 Rubrivivax sp. | reverse complement strand
GGGTGACGCTGCCGCCGTGGCCAGCGTCGTGGCACAGGCGTTGCAGCTGTACAGCGGCGACTTCCTGGTCGGCGAAGACAACCACCCCGACGTGCAGCGCGTGCGCAGCCGGCTGCGCGCACTGCTGCTGCGCCGCCTGGCTGCCGGCGCTGCCGCGTTGCAGAAGCAGGGCAACGACGAAGCCGCGGCCGCGGCCGCGGTCTTGCGCCGCGTCGTCGAGCTCGATCCGCTGGCCGAAGCGGTGGTGCGGCAGTGGATGCAGTGCCTGCTCAGGCTCGGCCGCCGCGCGGAAGCCTTCGAGGCCTACCGCGGTTGCCGGCAGCAGCTGTCGGTGCTGCTGCAGATCAGACCCGCGCCTGAGACCGAGCGGCTAGCCGCCACGCTGCGCGAAGCGTGATCGCGCGCAGCGGCCATCGCCCGGCACGCGCGGTTGCCCTGCCGCCAGCGCTGTCTGCAGCGCAATCGCTAAGCCATCTCTAGGCCGGCCGTCGCTAAGGTGCCGGCCATGTTGATTTGGGCCCGGGGGTGCGACGATGAATGACGACAAGCGCAACGCCGGTCGCCGCGCACTGCTGCGGCACAGCCTGCTCACTGCCGCTGCACTGCTGGCCTCGCGCGCAGCACGTGCACAACCCACGGCGCCGCTGCCTTCACTGCCCCCGACAACGCTGCGGCTGCTGTGTAGCGGGCCCGCAGGCAGCATCCCCGACACGGTGGCCAGAGCGCTATGCCGAGGCCATGAAAGACCGCTATCCCGGCGGCATCGCGGTCGACAACCGCGTCGGCGCGGCGGGGCTGATTGCGGTGGCGGCGCTGAAGCAGGCCGTCCCTGACGGCGCCGCGCTGCTGCTGCCCCAGGGCGCGGTGGTCACCGTCTATCCCTATCCGTATGCGCGGCCGGCCTACGACCCGGTTGCCGACCTCCGGCCGGTCTCGCTGGCGGCTGAGGCCACGCTGGCGCTGGCCGTCGGCCCGGCTGCGCCCGACAGCGTGGCCACGCTGGCCGAGCTGGTGGCCTGGCTGACGCGCCACCCACAGCAGGCCAGCATCGGCTCGCCAGGAATCGGTACGCTGCAGCACCTGCTGGGCGCGGCTTTTCTCCGCGAGGCGCGCGCCGATGTGCAGCACGTGGCCTACCCCGGCGGGCCGCCCGCGCTGATTGATCTGATGGGCGGCCAGTTGACGATGCTGGTGCTGCCAGAAGGCATCCTGCGCCAGCACCAGGCCAGTGGCCGTTTGCGCTTGCTGGTGACGTCGGGGCAGGGCCGCAGCGCCTACCTGCCAGGGGTGCCGAGCTTTGCAGAGCAGGGCTTCGCTGCACTGGTGGCGCGCGAATGGTTTGCCTTCTTTGCACCCGGCGCAACACCAGCCGGCGCGGTGGAAGCGGCTTCCCAGGCAGTGCGCCAGGCCGCTGCGCAGGCCGCTCTTGCCACCGCGCTGGCCGATGCCGGCATGGTTGCAGCAGCCACCACGCCACGGGTACTGGCACAGCGCATCGCCACAGAGCAGCGCTTCTGGCAAGGCGTGCTGCGCGCCACCGGCATCCGCGCCGAATGAACACCACCACAGGCGCCGCCGCGATGCGCGCAGCACACACGGCCTTGCAAACTGCGGCAGACACTGCAGCAAACAACGCAGCACACACCGCCAGGAGCACTACGGTCGCCCGCCAGTGGGACGCCGCAGCGCAGAGCTGGCACGACAGCCGCGTGCCCATCCGCGCCTGGCTGCAGCAGGCAACTGCAGCGCTGCTGAATGCCGCGGCCATCGCACCAGGCATGCGCGTGCTCGACGTGGCCGCCGGCGCCGGGGACCAGACGCTGGACATCGCACGCCGGGTCGGGCTACAGAGCCATGTCACGGCCACCGACGTGTCGCCGCACATGCTGGTCTTGGCCGCAGAGGCGCTGCGCGAAGCCGGGCTGCACAACGTTGACTGCTTGCCCAGCGATGCACAGGCGCTGCCGCTGGCGGGCGCCGGCTACGACGCAGCGGTCTGCCGGCCCGCGCTGATGTTGTGCCCGCAACCGGCGCTGGCGCTGCGCTGCATCCATGCTGCGCTGCGCCCCGGTGCCCGGCTGTCGCTGCTGGTGTTTGATGGCCCGGCCGGCAACCCGTGCATCGCGGCTTTGGCGCGCATGGTGCAGCGACATGCACCGCCCCCTGCTGCAACGCCGGCCGCGCTGCCTGCTGATCCCTACCGGCCCGGCAGCCTGCTGAGCCTGGGTCGCCCGGGGCTGCTGCTGCAACTGCTGCAGGGCAGCGGCTTCGACGACATCCGCATCGAAGCCATCGAAGCGCCGTTCGAGTTGCCGTCGGCACACGACTACGTGCAGTTTCTGCGCAACGCCGCGGCACCGGTGATGGCCTTGCTGCAGCCGCTGCCGGCAGCGGTGCAGCGCGCGGCCTGGCAGGAGATCAGCGCTGAGCTGAGTGCCTTCCAGACCGCGGACGGCTGGCGCGGCCCGAACCGGCTGCTGCTGGCTTCTGGCCGTGCAGCAGCACCGCAAGCGTAGTGGGGCTGAGGCGCAGTGGCGCAGTGGCGCAGTGGCGCAGTAGCGCCGTGGCAGCGCGCGTCGAAGCAACGCCAGAACACGATTTTTCAGAAACGCTTCACCTCCAGCACACGACTTTTGCAGCAGGGTCGGTGATGGTTGCGGCGCCTGTGAGGCCGGCCCGAACCGCGCCGCTCCATCAACCCCAATGGAGTTCGAGATGACATCCCATCGCTTGCCATTGCGCGCCCGGCACACCGCCGCACCCGCGCTGGCGCTGCTTGTTTCACTGTGCGTGCTGCAGCCAGCGCAGGCGCCAACCGTCACTGTCAACGATGACACCACGGGCGCGCCGACTTTCCAGCGCCCGCTGGAAGACCTCAGCGCGCTGTCCAGCATCGGCACCGCGGCGCACTACACGGCCTATGCGTTCGCCGCGGTGGCCAGCGGTGTCTACAGCTTCGCCACCAGCGGCAGTTTCGACACCTTCGTGCTGCTGTACGACACCGCCTTCATGCCCACCGCGGCGCTGCTCGACGCCTTGATCGCCAGCGACGACCTGGGCGCTTCGTTCTCGACCTCGGGTTTTGCTTTTGGCTTGCTAGCGGGCCGCCGGTACACGTAAGTGGTGACCGGCTTCGACAACCTGGAGTTCGGCGCCTACACGACGACGATTGCCGCGCCGCCGGCTGCTGCGGTGGCCGCACCTGCCACCTGGGCGCTGGTGGCCCTGGCCCTGGTTGCCGCGCTGCGCCGGCGTGGGGCAGCGGCATGAAGCCGACCGGCATGGCTCGGGTTGCAGCACCGCGCCGTCTGGCCGTGGTCGCCGTCATGGTGGTGGCCTGGTTCGTAGGGCCGTTGACGGCGCCATCCACCGGGGCCGAGGCCGTGCCGGCCAGCACCTGCGTGCCTGTGCTGACGCCGGCCGCTGTCGAGGTGTTGGGCGCCGGTGGCACGGGCCTGGTGTTCAACGTCGCCATCGCGCCGGGTTGCCGCTACAGCATCGTCAGCAACGACGCCTTCATCGTCGTCACCTCCAACGCCAGCATGGTGGGCGCCGGGCCGGTGAGCTACACCGTGCTGCCCAACAACGGGCCCACGCGCAGGGGCAGCATCGCCGTCGGCAGCGCCGCGTTCAGCATCGAGCAGGCCAAAGGGGCGCCACGACCGCCGCCAACACGCAAGACGGCTTACGACTTCGATGGCGACGGCAAGGCCGACGTTTCGATCTACCGGCCGGGCGACAACACCTGGTACCTGTTGCAGAGCCGCGGTGCGTTCAGCGCACGTAATGGGGCAACAGCGCCGACGTGCCGGTACCCGCCGACTACGACGGCGACAACAAGGCCGATGTGGCGATCTACCGGCCATCCAACGGCACCTTCTAGGTCTTGCGTTCGCGCGATGGCTACCAGGCCACGCAATGGGGCAACAGCGCCGACGTGCCGGTACCCGACGACTACGACGGCGACGGCAAGGCCGACATCGCGATCTACCGGCCATCGAGCGGCACCTTCTACGTCCTGCGTTCGCGCCACGTTGTTCTGGCCACGCAGTGGGGCTTCAGCACCGACATCCCGGTGGTCGCCGACTACGACGGCGACGGCAAGGCCGACATGGCCATCTACCGCCAGTCCAACGGCACCTGGTACATCCTGGGCTCGCAGAGCGGGTTGGTGTCCACGCAGTGGGGCTTCGGTGCCGATGTGCCCATCGTCGGCGCGCCGCGGCGCTGACCGGGGACCACCGCCCGCTGCGGCTACTTGGTGCCGAAGATGCGGTCGCCCGCGTCACCGAGGCCGGGCACGATGTAGCCGTGTTCGTTCAACTCCCGGTCGATGGCCGCGGTGTACAGCGGCACGTCCGGATGATGGGCATGAAAGTGCGCGATCCCTTCTGGCGCGGCCAGCAGGCTGACGAATCGGATCGAGCGCGGATGGGTTTCCTTCAGCCGCTCGACTGCGGCGACGGCGCTGTTGCCGGTGGCCAGCATGGGGTCCAGCACGATGGCGTCGCGCTCGGGCATGCCGTGCGGCATCTTGAAGTAGTACTCCACCGCCACTAGCGTCTTGGGGTCGCGGTACAGGCCCACGTGGCCGACGCGCGCACCGGGCACGACCTCCAGCATGCCGTCGAGGAAGCCGCTGCCGGCCCGCATGATGACCACGAACACCGTCTTGCGGCCTTCGATCACCGGCGACATCGTTTTCTCCAGCGGCGTCTGGACCTCGATCAGCTGTGTCGGCATGTCGCGCGTGACCTCGTACGCCATCAGCATGCTCAGCTCGTACATCAGGCGGCGGAAGCTGCTGGTGCTCAAGTCCTTGTTGCGCATCAGCGTGAGCTTGTGCTGTACCAGCGGATGCGTGACGACGTGGACGGCAGGACTGCTCATGGTGGGTAGCGCTTCTCGGTTGTTGCTCGGGCTTGACCTGGCAGGTCATCGACGGCGCTGTCAGGGCTTGCAACGATGGTGCCATACCGACTGCGAAAGCCCGTCGGCCCGGCACATCACCGCTGCACAAGGAGAACACTGCATGAACGAGATCAACCTGGTTCCGCTGGCCGTCGGCCACATGATCGGTCTGGGTGCTGCCGGCTCCTGCCTGGGCGTCGGGCTGCTGGCCAGCCGCTACCTGGAGGCCAGCGCCCGCCAGCCCGAGATGATGGAGCCGCTGCAGACCAAGGTCTTCCTGCTGGTGGGTGTGCTGGACGGCGCATTCATCATTGCCACCGGCATCGGTTTGTGGTTTGCCACCGCCAACCCGTTCAAGGCTTGATCACGATGGCCTCCGACAAAGTGCTGCAAGCCGCCTGCGCCGGCACCGTCGTCTTCGGTGCTGTGCTGATGCTGGCGCCGGGGTTGGCGCGCGCCGGGTTCAGCCTGCTGATGTTTGGCGATGCTGCTGTCATCGACGCCTGGCCGGCTGCTGCACGCAGCCACGCCACGCTGCTGCACGGCGTGCTCGGCGCGGTGATGGTGGGCTGGGGCCTGGCGCTGTGGCTGTTGATCCGCGGCCCGGTGGATGCACGCCGTGGCTGGCAGATCGTTGCGGTGTCGGTGCTGGCCTGGTACGTCCCGGACAGCGTGTTCTCACTGGCGGCGGTCGCGTTGCCCAACGTGGCGCTCAAGACCGCCTTTTTGCTGCCGTACGCCGCCGGCCTGTGGCTGGCCCGCCCGCGGCCGAGTCCACAGGCTCAGCCGAGCGAAGCGTAAAGCGCATGCAGCGCTTGGGCGGTGGCGGCGTCGGCGGGCAACAGCGTTTCGATCGCCAGCTCCGACACCGTGAGATCGTGGGGTGCGCCGAACACGGTGATGGTGGTGATGAATGCCAGCCGCCCCACCGTCGGCAGGCTCAGTGCTCAGTACCAGCGGGACCGCGATGTCGCTGGTGATGGCGTCTGGGGGCGCCTCCGGCCCGCCGAGCCGGTCGGCTTTGGCCGGCAGCTCGGGCAGCGCGCGCAGCTCGGCCAACAAAGCCGCCAGCGCCGGGTCAGCCGTGGCCTGCCACTGGCGCTGCAGGCGCATCAGCACATGCTCCCGCCAAGCTGACAGGTTATGCACGTGCGGCGCCAGGTCCTGCGGGCGCAGCGCCACACGCAGCACGTTGATCGGCGGCTGCAGCAGCGCCGGCGCGGCCAGCGACATCTACATCGGCACCAGCCGGTTGCTGGCCACGAGGTGCCAGTGCCGATCCACCGCCAGCGCGGGCCAGGGCTCCTGCGCATCCAGCAAGCGCTGCAGTGCTTCGCGTGCCGGCGCCAGCGCGGCATCGGTCAGCGGGCGCTCGATGTACAGCGGCGCATAGCCGGCCGCCGTGAGCAGCGCATTGCGTTCGCGCGGCGGCACCGCGAGCTGCTCGGACAAACGCAACGCCATCGCGCGGCTGGGCGCGGCGCGGCCGGTTTCCAGCCACGACAGGTGGCGCGCCGACACGTCGGCCTGCAGCGCCAGCGCCAGCTGCGACAAGCCGCGCTGCGTGCGCCAGCGCCGCAGCGCGGTGCCGAAAGTTTGGTCAGCGGCGTTCACAGCCAGCCCGCCGGCCAGGCAATGACCTGCGGGTCATGCAGCAGCGGCGTCTCGGGGCTGCTCATCGGCAGTGGCAGATGCAGCCGCAGCGACTCGCACCGCGACAGGCCGTGCAAGGACAGCACGGCAATGTGGCCGTCCAGCGATTTGAGTACGCCCTGCCGCAGCGCTGCTTGGCGTCCGGACAGGAGCGGCGACGACAAGAATCCTTTTGGTTTGGGCTGAAGGCCATCCAAAAAATTTTGCGAGAAAAGCGTGATCGACAAAGTTGCTTTGTACCGCCGAGCGGACTGCCCTTGATACAGCGTCAGCTTTGGCTTGCTGTTCATAAGCTTGATAAGAATGGCCCCGGAGAAGAGCAAAACATGAAGCCTTCGATCGCTTCTTCGCAGCAGAGGGTGCTGGTACGCGAAATGACAACGCGCTTTAGCGCGCAAAACCCGCGTGTCTTCGGCTCCGTACTGCACGGCGTAGATATCGAAGGTAGCGACCTCGATTTGTTGGTGGACACTTTGCCCGGCACCACGCTGTTCGAACCGGGCGGCCTTCAGCTCGAACTTCAAGACTTGTTGGGCGTGCCAATGGACCTGCTTACGCCGGGCGACCTGCCGGCGAAGTTTCGCGATCAGGTGCTGGCAGAAGCGCAGCCGGTATGACGCCCGTGGTGCGTTTGTCCGGCTACGTTGATCACATGGGCGACGCGTTAGTCCAGGCCTGTTGCTGTGTGGTCGGCTTGAACCGGGCGGCGTTCCTGGCAGACCGGCGCACGCAACAGCAGTGATCTTCAACTTGATGATCTTGATTGAGGCCGCATCGCGCCTTTTCGCCCAGCACCCGGGGTTCGTGGCGCAGCACCCGCTGGTGCCTCGGCGCAACATCAAGGGCATGCGAAACCGCATCGCGCACGGGTACGTCGAATTAAATCTGCACCTGGTTTGGGAGACGGTGCGGTCTGCATTGCCGGAGCTCGTGCAGCAGATGCCAGCGATTCGCGCCAGCGCTGCGGCGTTCGAGCCGCCCCCCGTTGCCGCAGCGTACTCAGTGGCGCCTGAAGTACCTCAGCGCTGGGCGGATGTACCGCACACGCTCACCGGCTGCGATAGTCGCTCTCGGCATCCGGCTAAGCATATTCACCAGCTACAAATTCTGGGAGCTCGACACTGGCCGACGCCTGCAAGTAGATCTATGCGGGCGGTATCGCGCCAAGGCGATCGACCGTGAGGGGGATCTCCCAATCGGCCGACTCATCAACGCCGGTGCTGTCGTCCATCGTGCAAACCCACTGCACTTTGGACGACGCAAGGATGGTCAGAAGATCGTGCCGTCGCTGTCGATGCGCACGGGCGGCGCGCCGTCAGGCCGCAGCTCTTTGGCGATCTCGCGCCCGGCGGCCCAGGTGCCGCCTTCGAGGATGCAGGCCAGTGGCAGCTCGGCCGCGGTTTTGCCGAGGCGGGCGCGCACGCGATCGGCCAGCTCGTCGAGCAGCGCCACGGTCAGCGCGCGCCACTCGATGATGAACTCGTCCTGCGGCTTCCAGGTGCGGCCCAGCAGCCGCGGGTCGCGCGGCACGATGACGCCGGTGTCGATCAGCAGGCCGCCGTTGCGGTACTCGGGCAGGCCGGTCAGCGCATCCAGGCCGGTGACCTGCACGCCGGCCCATTGCAGCGGCTCCAGCAACGAGTAGCTCATCCACTGGCTCAGCTTGTGAAAGGGCACCCAGCCTTCGCTGGTGCGATTGCTGTGACCGCCGCTGTTGCTGATGATGTTGCTGCCGCCTGTGCCGCCTGTGCCGCCGCTGTTGTCGGTGGTCGCGCCACCGCCACCGCCCACGGCCGCGCCGGCCCAGCGGTGCGGCCACACGTCACCGGCCGGCAGGCCTTGCACTTTGCTGCCGCTGGGCCAGATTGGCGCCAGGCAGCGCAGCACCTCGGCCAGCAGATCGCTGGCACTGACTTGCCGGCGCGCGCCATTGGCCGTCAACCGCTCGAAGATGAGCGAGGGCCGCGCTTCGTGGCCGCTGCGCAGCGCCTCGGCCTGCAGCGCGCTACCCAGGCGCGACAGCAGCGCCGCGCGGCCTTCCAACCCGACGATGGGGTTGTTGTTGCTGCCCTGGAACATGGCCCGCAAGGCAGCCGCGTCGACGTGACGCAAGGCCGCCGCGTCGGCGCGCCAGGGCTCGCCCGTGCGCGATGAAAAAGCGCCGGCCATGAAAGCACGGAAGCTCGCAACGGCTAGGCCTTCGGAGCGCGTGTAGATACCGCCGTCAGCAGCGTTGTCAGCAGCGCCGCCAGCATTCCAACCGAGCCCGCCGTCAGGACCGCCGCCAGGACCACCGCCAACATTGCCGCCAGTACTTGCGTCGTCACCGGCCGCGTCGCCAGGCGCAGCAGCCGGCGCTGCCGATGCCGCGTCGGTTGCCGCCGCCAATGTTGGCCGGGTCGCCGAAGCGGAGCGGTCCAGCGCCGCCAGCAAATCGTCCGGCGCAGCCTGCGGCAGCGCGGCGCTGTCCAGTGCCTGCCGCTCGGTGTAGCGCCACGTTGGGCCGGCACCGGCGTCCAGCAGCACGCTGACCACGGTGAGGTCGAAGCGCGCGCGCGCCTGCTCCGCTGCGCTGCGGCCGGCCATGGCCGCATCGAGCTGCGCCTTGCGGTCGACACCGCCGGCCTCGAAGTGGCGCCAGCGGCTGTGATACGGAATGTGCAGGTCCGGGAAGCGCCGCAGCGTCAGCGCCGCCACGCGCTCGGCCGCTGCGTCGAGCTTGCTGCGGTCGACCGTGAAGCTCGGGCTCACGCCGCTGTCCACCGAGCGCAGGATCGCGGCACAGCGCAGGCGGATGGTTGCCGCGTCGTGCAGGCCGTGCAACGGGTGCAGCGAAGGCATGCCCTGGGCGGCCGGGTTGGGGGTTGATGCAGTCGACAGGCTCATTGCAGATTCACTCAAACGCACGCCCCTTGACGGTGGCCAGCTCTATTTCGGTTGGTACGGCACCGCCGGTGAAGTAACCGGCGGCGATCTTGGCTTCCATCTCGACCTTGGCATCGGCCGGGATCAGCGCGTCGGGGATCGGTACCCGCTCGCCGACCGCAATGCCGCTGCCGGTAATGGCGTCGAACTTGTCGTTGCTCATGCTGACCAGGCGGTGAATGTGTTGCACACCCAGCCAGTGCAGCACGTCGGGCATCAGCTCCTGAAAGCGCATGTCCTGCACACCGGCCACGCACTCGGTGCGTAAAAAGTATTTGTCGGCGCGGTCCCCGCCCAGCTGGCGCTTGCGCGCGTTGTAGACCAGAAACTTGGTGACTTCACCGAGGGCGCGGCCTTCCTTGCGGCTGTAAGCGATGAGGCCCACGCCGCCAGCCTGCGCACCGCGGATGCACTCTTCGATCGCGTGCGTCAGGTAGGGCCGGCAGGTGCAGATGTCGCTGCCGAAAACGTCAGAGCCGTTGCATTCATCGTGCACCCGCGCGGTCAGCGTGACTGCCGGGTTGGCCAGGTCGCGAATGTCGCCAAAGACGTACAGCGTCTGCCCGCCGATCGGCGGCAAAAATACTTCAAGGTCGCTGCGCGTCACCAGCTCGGGGTACATGCCGCCGGTTTCTTCGAAGAGGGCCCGGCGCAGATCGGCCTCACTGACCTTGAATCGCGCGGCCACACCGGGCAGCCACCACACCGGCTCCAGCGCCACTTTCGTGACGGTGGCCGATGCGTCCTCCAGCAACACGCGGCCGTCGATGCTCAGGCGCTGAAAGGCAATGGCTTGCTGAATCTCCGGCAGGTGGATGTGGGCCTTGGTCACGGCGATGGTCGGGCGGATGTCGTAGCCCAGCGCCAGGTGGTCTGCAAACACGCTTTGCACGCTGGCGCCCCAGGGGTCGATCGAGACCATCTTGCTGGCGTCGCCCCAGGCCGGGTAGGGGCCGATCAGATCGGTGGGCGCGGTGTCGGTGAGATCGGCGCGGTGGCCACGTGTCAGGTTGCCGGCGGCCACGGCCAGAGCGCGGTAGACGCCGTAGCTGCCGCTGTGCGTGCCGATGACGTTGCGCTGGCTGCGCTTGGCGGTGGTGCCGACCACGGGGCCGCGCTGCAGCGCATCGGCAGCACCCCACTGCAGCGGAGGCGCACCGCCCGGGCCTTGGCCGGGGTGCGACGTAAGCCGGATGTGGTGCTGGCCTGACGGGCTTTCCATGGGGACGATACCGGGGTGCGAAACGCCGAAGATACGCTAGAACTTACAGCGGGCTGTGCGCGCATCTTCAAGCCCACCGAAGCTTCGGCCGTAGCGGTGGCTTACGCGCTCGTCGTCGGCGTGGTCGTGTACCGCGCGATTCGCATCAAGGACCTGCTGCCCAGCTTCAGCAAGAGCGTGATCTCGTCGTCGGTGATCATGTTCATCATCGCCAACGCCGGGCTCTTCGCTTGACCGATCACACGCGCCGGTGCGCCCCATGCCATCGGCGTTTGGCTCGAGGAGGTGCTGCAAAGCCCGATGCTGTTTTTACTGCGCCTCTAGGCGGCGTTGTTTCTGATCGGCATGTTCATCGAGACCAGCGCCGCCATCATCGTGTTGGCGCCGATCCTGGCACCGGTGGCGTTGTTCTTCGGCATCGACCCGGTGCACTTCGGCATCATCATGGTCGTGAATCTCGCGCTTGGCATGATCACGCCGCCCTTCCGCGTCGACTTGTTTGCGGCCTGCACCGTGGCGCGCATTTCGCTGGACCGCAGCGTCACGCAGCTGGTGCCCTTCGTGCTGGTGGTGCTGGCCTGCCTAATGGTGATCACCTACGTGCCGGCGATCAGCTTGACTCTGCGAGATCTGGTTTACCGCTGAGGCTTGAGGCCAACCCGCGCACCGGCAACGCCGGCCCGCGCTGCAGCCAGTTCAAGGGCGAATAGGGCGCGATACCGTCGGTGACGTGCAGCGTGTAGGCCAGCCGTGAATGCGCGCTGCGGTTGGGCGCGCTGTAGTGCGGCAGCAGGCCGTGCAGCAGCACCAGCGTGCCGGCGGGCACCGGCAGCGGCCTGGCCTGTGACGCGTCGGGCCAGGGCGTGCTGTCGAGCGTGCGCATCTGCAAACTGCCGCCGTCGTTGACGTACTGCTCACGCAGCACACCGCGCGGCCCGCGGTGGCCGCCGGGTTCGACCCACAGGCAGCCGTTGTCCAGCGTCGCGTCTTCCAATGCGAACCAGAAGGTGGTCACCGTGATCGGCTCGGTGACGAAGAAGCTGGCGTCCTGGTGCCAGCCGACCTCACCGCCGATGCGCGGCTGCTTGAAGATGAGCTGGCTCTGCCAGACCTGCGGCTGCTGCAGTCCCAGGTGCCCGGCCAGCGCAGCCAGCGCCGGGCCGCAGCTGAAGCGCCCGAACACGGGGTCCAGCGCGTGTAGTGCGTGGCCGATTTTGTTGATGGCTTGCGCGGCCGGGACCACCAGCCGGCCGTCAGCATCAAAGGCCTCTTCTTCGAAGAAAGCATGCACCTGATGGGCCGATGCCAGCAGCCGCTGATCCGCCACCAGGCTGCGGTTGCGGGTGGAAAAGCGGCTCGCGCCAGCGGCCAGGTTCCGCTCGGTGCCCAGCAGCGCGACGAGCTCCTGGGCCCGTTGCCGGGCCCGCACAACATCGGCGTCACGCGTGAAGCCTGGCAGGCTGAGAAAGCCGTCCCGGTGCCACCGGGCCAGCAGCTCTGCATCGAGCGGGGCGGGGCCAGGCACGGGAGCCATCGGCGATAACGCTGAGGATGAGGATGGGTACGAGGTGGTGTTGCGAATCGGCATCGAATCTTCATCCAGCAATGGCCAGCGTGCAGCAATCGGACTGGCCAGCCTTGGTAGGCGGCATCATCGCTGGCTGTGCGCAGGATGCAGGCGGCCAGCGGTCATTTTTAAGGATGGCATGGCCATTGCGCGGTCTGCTGTACCGACCGCACCCCGCCCGATCACTCGCCGTACCGCCTGCCGTACCGCCTGCCGTACCACCCGCCGCATCTACACGGAGCCCTCATGCCCAAGCCCATCTCCATGCACCACCGCGCCCCTGTCCTCTTGCACCACGTGCTGGCTGCTGCTGCACTTACCGCGCTGCACCTTGGTGCGTATGCACAGACACAGGCACAGGCACAGGCACAGGCACAGGCACAGGCACAGACCCAGGCGCAGGCGCAGGCGCAGGCGCAGGCGCAGGCGCAGGCGCAGGCGCCTGGCGCCGCGCCAGGCCAGTTGGAGACCATCACCGTGACGGCCGCACGCCGGCTGGAAAACATCCGTGAGGTTCCGAGCTCGGTGTCGACGCTGCAGGGCGACATCCTCGACGCGTTGGGCACCAGCGGCCAGGATGTGCGCGGCCTGTCGGGCCGGGTGCCCAGCCTGAACATCGAATCGTCCTTCGGCCGCGCCTTTCCGCGCTTCTACATCCGCGGTTATGGCAACACCGACTTCCGCCTCAACGCATCGCAGCCGGTCTCGCTGGTCTATGACGACGTCGTGCAGGAGAACCCGATCCTCAAGGGCTTCCCGGTCTTCGACGTGGCGCGTGTGGAGGTGCTGCGCGGCCCGCAAGGCTCGCTGTTCGGCCGCAACACGCCGGCTGGCGTGGTCAAGTTCGACAGCGTGCGGCCAAGCCAGCGGCAAGATGGCTACGGCAGCATCTCGGTCGGGACGTTCAGCAGCATCAACGCCGAAGGGGCCGGCAACATCGCTTTGGGCAACAACCTGAATGCGCGCATTTCCCTGATCAGCCAGAACCGCGACGACTGGGTCAAGAACACCTTTCCCGCCGGCCCTACCCGGGAGCTGGAGGGCTACCGCGACAACGCCATCCGCACCCAGCTGCTGTTCGAGAGCAGCAAGGAGCTGAGCGTGCTGGCCAACGTGCATGCGCGCGACTACAAAGGCTCGGCACGCCTGTTCCGCGCCAACATCATCCAGCCCGGCACCAACAATTTGGTCGCTGGCTTCGATGAACGCCAGATCAGCATCGACGGCAAGAACGATTCGGAGCTGCAGAACTACGGCGGCAACCTGCGTGTGCGCGTGGGCCTGGGCGGTGGGCTGTCGCTGAACTCGATCACCGGATACGAGACGGTGCGCACCTTCAGCCGGGGCGATATCGACGGCGGCTTCGGCGCTTCGTTCCTGCCGCCCGGCGCGTCGGGCCCGGGTTTTATTCCGTTTGCCAGCGAGTCGGCCGACGGCATCCCGAAGCACAGCCAGTTCACGCAGGAGTTCCGGCTCGAATCCGACAGCACCGGCCAGTTCAATTGGCAGGCTGGTGTCTTCGCCTTCCGCGAGGATTACAAGATCGAGAGCTTCAGCTACGACTCGTTGGCCGGCGGTGCGCAAGACGGTTATCTGCGCGTCAAACAGGCCAACAACGCCTATGCGGTGTTCGGCAATGTCGGCTTTGCGGTGACACCCGACTTCAAGCTGCGCGCCGGCGCGCGGTACACGCGGGACAGCAAGGCATTCGCGGTCGAGGACTACAACAGCAGCGGCTTCGCGCCTTGCATCGGGCCGACGATTGGCGCCATTCCTGCGCCGCCCAAGTGCACGCTGGCGCAGCTGGCCGCCCTGGGCCCGCTGACCGCCGCGCCGAGCGACAACAGGTTCAACTGGGACCTGAGCGCCAGCTACGCGCTGGACAAGAACGTCAACGTGTACGCGCGCGCCGCCACCGGCTTCCGCGGCTCCAGCGTGCAGGGCGCCAGCGCCTTCAACAACCAGTCGGTTGCGGGGCCGGAGACCAACACCTCGGTCGAAGCCGGCATCAAGGCCGACCTCTTCAACCGCCGCGCCAGCCTGGCTTTCAGCGCTTTCAGCTACACCGTCAAGGACCTGCAGTTGACGGCGGTGGGCGGCGCCGGCAACGCCAACATCTTGCTCAGCGCCAAGAAAGCCGCTGGTCGTGGCTTCGAGCTGGACTTCAAGAGCTACGTCACCGACCAATTGCTGGCCAGCGTGGGCATTGGCTACAACGACACCGAGATCAAGGACCCGAATCTGGTCGTGGCCACCTGCGCAGCCTGCACGGTGACCGACCCGAAGCCGACCGCCGGCACCGCCAACATCAACGGCAACCCACTGCCGCAAGCCCCCAAGACCACGGCCAACTTCACGCTCAAGTACACGCAGCCGGTGGGCAACGGTGAGCTGTACGTCTTTACCGACTGGGTCTACCGCAGCAAGGTCAACTTTTTCCTGTACGAGTCGGTCGAATTCACCGGCAAGGCGATGACCGAAGGCGGCCTGCGCGTGGGCTACACCTGGGGCAACGGCAAGTACGACGTGGCGGCGTTCGGGCGCAACATCACCGACCAGATCCGCATCGTCGGCGGCATCGACTTCAACAACCTCACCGGCTTCATCAACGAGCCGCGCACGTACGGCGTGCAGTTCAAGGCGATGTTCTGAGTTAAGCGGTGGACAGCATCGAGAAGGCCTCTCTGACGCTGGACACCCAGGGTCGGGTGATTGAGCAGGACGGGCAGTCGCTTTTTTTCCGCCTGAGTTGGGTCGCCTATCTGCGTGAAAGTTGGGCCTTCCCGCTGCGCCTGTTGCTGTGCGGCGTTGTGGCCTTAGGCCTTGCCATGGTTTTGGAGCGCTATGCCAGGCTGCCCGACATGTCGTGGCTGACCGTCGTGGGTGCCCTGATGGCCATCGTCTGGACTGCGTACTCGATTGCCCTGACGCGGTCCGTGCGCCTGTTCATTGACCAGACAGGCGTGTGGCAGCAGGTGGGCATTTTCCCGTGGCAAAAAGGTATCAGCGGCGTGCAGTGGCGTGACCTCGGGCAGGCCGGCTATACCCAGGGCTTCATGAGTTGGGCTTTAAGCAGCTACGACGTGCGCGTTTCACACCGCTTCACCACAGGCGCGGAGCTGTACCTGCGCAACGTGCACCGGGGCAATGTGGCTGTAGAGCAGATCAACGGAACCATGGCCAGGCTGCAGGGCCGGGTGATGCCGGTATGAGTGCTGAAGGCGTTGCCCCATACGGGGCGGCTACTGCGTCGCTCAGCCCCGACCAGTGTTGCCAACGCGCGGCGGCGGTCAACCAAGCCGCAGCCGTGTTTGCCCTGGGCCCAACCGATTGTCCCAATCGGCCCGTGCTCCTGGCGCGTCAAGTGAACAAGCGATGAGCCCGCGCGACAGTCTTAATAGGTTTTGCAACCGGCTCAATCAGGCTGGAACACGCCGGCTTGCAAGAAGCTTTTTGGCGCACGCAAGCACAGCGCGCACTGGCGCGCGTCGTATGCAGCGCATCGGCGCAGCGCTGTTGCTCTTGGCCGCCGCCGCCGTGCAAGCGCAGCCGGCCATCATCTTCGAGCTGGGCGGCAAGAACGACCGCAGCTTCGGCCAGAGCGCCTGGGAAGGCGCGCAACGCTGGAAGCAGCAGACCGGCAAGCCGTTTCTCGAGTTCGAGATCCAGAACGCTGCGCAGCGCGAGCAGGCGGCACGGCGCTTTGCCGAGCGCGGTGCCAACCCCATCGTCGGCATCGGCTTCCCGCAGGCCAGCAGCATCGAGACGGTGGCCAAGGCCTTCCCCAAGCTGCAGTTCGCGATCATCGACATGGTCGTGCCGCTGCCCAACGTGCAGAGCTTCGTCTACCGCGAGCACGAGGGCAGCTTCCTGGTCGGCCTGATGGCGGCGCTGGCCAGCAAGACCGGCAAGGTGGGTTTCGTCGGCGGCATGGACGTGCCGTTGGTGCGCAAGTTCCTGTGCGGCTACGAGCAGGGCGCCCGGTACGCGCGGCCGCAGGTCGAAGTCGTCAGCGCGATGACCGGCACCACACCAGCGGCCTGGACGGACCCGGCCCGCGGCGCAGAGCTTGCCAAGGCGCAGATGGCGCAGGGCGTGGATGTGATCTTTGCTGCTGCCGGCACCACGGGCCTGGGCGTCATGCAGGCGGCGAAGGACGGCGGCAGGCTCAGCATCGGTGTCGACAGCAACCAGAACGGCCTGCATCCCGGCAGCGTGCTGACCAGCCTGATCAAGCGCACCGACCTGGCCGTGCTGCAGGCCTTCAACGGCGTGCAACCGGGCCTCACCGCGCTGGGGCTAAAGGAAGGCGCGCTGGACGTGGCGATCGACGAGCACAACGCCCGGCTCGTGACACCGGCCATGAAAGCGCAGGTCGATGCAGCCCGCGCCGACATCATCAGCGGCAAGCTCAAGGTCATCGACTTCACGGCCAACAACGCCTGCCGTTGAAGGCGCTGGCGGCCGGCGCTGACGACCGGCCCGCTGCGCGCGCTGCACCTGGCTCTGCGGGCTGTCAAACTGCCGCCGATGCAGATCCACATGCTGGGCCGCCAGCCTTATGCCGAGACCGAAGCCGCCATGCGCAGCTTCACGGCAGAGCGCACGGCCGACACCGGGGACGCGCTGTGGCTGGTCGAGCACGGGCCGGTGTTCACACAAGGTGTGGCCGGGCGCGATGAGCACGTGCTGGCTGCCGGCGGCATTCCGGTGGTGCGCACCGGCCGTGGCGGGCAGGTCACGTTTCACGGCCCGGGCCAGGTCGTGGCCTATCCGCTGGTGGACCTGCGGCGGCTGGGTATCTACGTCAAGGAATACGTCTTCCGCCTGGAAGCCGCGGTGATAGCCACGCTGGCCGACCTGGGCGTCACCGGCCACCGTGCGCGGGGCGCACCGGGCATCTACGTGCGGCTGGCCGACCCCTTTGGCCATGCGGTGCTGGCGCCGGCCGCGGCCGACCCACTGGCCGGCCTGGGCAAGATCGCGGCGCTGGGAATCAAGGTCAGCCGTCACTGCAGCTACCACGGCGTTGCGCTCAACGTCGCGATGGACCTGGCGCCTTTTGAGTGCATCAACCCGTGTGGTCATGCCGGATTGCGCACGGTGGATCTGCGCAGCCTGGGAGTGGCAGCCGACTGGCCCACGACAGCCGGTGCGTTGGCACTTCACCTGCAGCGCCGCCTGTGCTGAACCGTCACCGTCGGCGTGCCGCCCATGATGGCTTGCATGCCGAATCGATGCTTTGAGTGAGCCTGTTCATGAGCCTGTTGATGAGCCAACCGATGCCCAACGCCGCGCAAGCCGCAGCCGCCCCAGCCCTGGCGCCAGGCCCGCCGGTGGCGCCCACCGTGCACCACGTCGTGAAGAGCCCGCAAGGCGAGCGCGTCGACGAATACCACTGGCTGCGCGACGATGATCCCAAAGCCAAGCGGCCCGAGATCGTGCGCCACCTGGAGGCCGAGAACGCCTACGCCGCTGCGGTGCTGGCGCCGCTGCAGCCGCTGCAATCGCGCGTCGAAGCGGAACTGCGCGGGCGCATCGCGCCCGACGACAGCAGCGCGCCGCTGTACGACGCTGGCTGGTGGCTGTGGCGCGCATATCAACCCGGCGCCGAGTACCCGCTGTTGATGCGCCAGCGCGGCAGTCCCGAGCGGCCCGACCCACGAGCGCCCAAGCAGGTGCTGCTCGACCAGAACGCACGCGCCGCCGGCCAGCCCTATTACCGGGTCGGCGGCTGGGCCGTCAGCCCTGACGGCACGCGCCTGGCGTGGACGGAGGACACCGGCGGCCGCCGCATCCACACGCTGCATGTGCGCGACTTGCGGACGGGGCAGGTGCTGCAGGACAGCGTGCCCGGCGTGCTGGAAGACGTGGTGTGGGCCCGCGACAACCGCACACTGTTCTACATCCTGCAGGACAAGACGACGCTGCAAAGCGGCCCGGTCTGGCGCCACCGGCTCGGCACGCCGGTGGACGGCGACGTGCAGGTTTACGACGAGCCCGACAAGACGCTGTTCGTCGGCATTGCTGCCAGTGCATCGCGGCGTTATGTGCTGATCAGCATCAGCGGCTTCGACACGACGGAGACGCTGGCCATCGACGCGCGCAAGCCCCTGACGCCGCCGCGTGTGGTGCTGGCGCGGCGTGATGAGGTGCGCCACACCGCGGACCACCTGGCCGGCCGCTGGGTCGTGCAGACCAACGAAGACGCGCCCAACTTCAAGCTCATCGAAGCACCGCAGCGTGCATCCGACGACCGCAGCCGGTGGCGCACGCTGGTGCCCGGCCGCGAGCAGGCGACGCTGGAGCACTTTGCGCTGCTCAAGGCCGGCATTGCGCTGCAGGAGCGGGTCGACGCCGACAGCCGCGTACGCCTGCTGCGCGTGGGCCGCGGCGTGCAAAGCATCGACGTGGCCGCCGCGCCGGCCACCACCGCCGCTTTAGGCAGCAACCCGGACCCGCGCAGTGCCCATCTGCGTTACAGCCTGCAGTCGATGGTGCAGCCCGAAGCCACCTGGGATCTGCACGTCGCCAGCGGCCGCCGCATCCTGCGCAAGACGCGCCCGGTACCCGGCTACGACGCCGCGCTCTACGCCACCGAGCGCCTGTGGGCCCCCGCGCGCGACCGCCAGCGCATCCCCGTGACGGTGGCCTGGCGCCGCGGCCGCGCTGAGCGCAATGGCCGCGCGCCGGCTCTGATGCTCGGCTACGGCAGCTACGGCATGAGCTACGACGCGACCTTCTCGGCCAACCGCCCGAGCCTGATGGACCGTGGCTTCGTCGTCGCCATCGCGCATGTGCGGGGCGGCGCCGATCTCGGTGAAGGCTGGTACGAAGCCGGTCGCCTGATGAACAAGAAAAACACCTTCAACGACTTTGTCGACGCCACCGATGCTGTGGTCGAAACGGGCTGGGCCGCGCCTGACCAGGTATTTGCCAGCGGCGGCTCGGCAGGCGGGCTGTTGATGGGCGTGATCGCAAACGTTGCGCCGCAGAAGTACCGCGGCATCGTGCTGGACGTGCCCTTCGTCGATGTCGTCAGCACGATGCTGGATGAGACCATTCCGCTGACCGCCAACGAGTGGACGCAGTGGGCGACCCGCGCGAGAAGGATGCGCACGACTACATGCTGTCGTACTCACCGTACGACGGGCTGCGGGCGCAGGACTACCCGGCCATGTTGGTGACCACCGGCTTGTGGGACGCGCAGGTGCAGTACTTCGAACCGGTGAAGTACGTGGCGCGGTTGCGCAGCCTCAAGACCGACCGCAACCCGCTGCTGCTGGCCGTCAACCTGAGCGCCGGCCATGGCGGTGCCTCGGGGCGCTTTGCAGCACTGGCCGAGGTCGCGCGCGAGTACGCGTTCTTGCTCGATCTGGCGGGCGTGCTCGAGTGAGTGGGTGAGTGGGTGAGTGAATGAGGGCCGCATAACTGAGCGGGTGCTTCATCCGCGCAACGTGCTCAAGCTCTACGCCTAGCCGCGCGCCCTGCGCAGACCGGGTCTTCTAGCCGCGGGCCCTGCGCACAGCGTCCGCCAGGTCGATCACCGCCAGCGCGTAGTAGCTGCTCTGGTTGTAGCGCGTGACGGCGTAGAAGTTCTGTGTGCCGGCAACGTAGCTCGGTGCTGCATCGCCGTTGAATAGCTCCACCAGCGCCAGCGGGCCTCCATGCAGACGGCCCGCTTCGTCGAGCGTCGCGCCACGCGCCAGCATCTGCGCGGCGCTGAAGCTGGGCAGGATGTCCGGGCCCAGCAGCACCGCGCGGTCGGGCGCACCGGCCGGCACGCCGACCGCGTAGTGCGTCGGCATGCCAGGCAGCCAGCCGAAGCGCGCCAGGTAGTTGCCGACGCTGCCGACGACATCGGCCATGCTGCGCACCAGGTCGACGCGGCCGTCGCCGTCCATGTCCACCGCGTAACGGTTGATGCTGCTGGGCATGAACTGCGGCAGGCCCATCGCGCCGGCGTAGCTGCCCTTGAGGGCCTGGGGGTCGCTGCCTTCGCGTGCGCACAGCACGAAGAACTCTTCCAGCTCGGCGCGGAAGAAGGGGCTGCGGTCGCTGCGGCCGGCGGGGAAGTCGAAGGCCAGCGTGGCCAGCGTATCCAGCACACGGAAGTTGCCGGTTATGCGGCCGTAGAAGGTCTCCACACCGACGATGCCGACGATGATGTCGGCCGGCACGCCGAAGCGCTGTTGCGCGGCATCCAGCGCTGCTGCGTTGTCGCGCCAAAACGCAACGCCGGCGTTGATGCGCTGCGGCTCGACGAAGCGGGCGCGGTAGGCGGCCCAGTTCTTGGCCGTGGGTGTGGCCGTGGGCATGATCAGGCGGCGCACGGTCTCCAGCCGCTGCGCCTGCGCCAGCTGCCCCTGCAACCAGGCGCGTGGCAGCGTGCGGCGCTCTGCGACATCGATGACGAAACTCTGGCGCGCATCGTCCAGGGTTGCTGCCTGGACTTGGGCCGGTGCCGGTGCCGGTGCCGGTGCCGGTGCCGGTGTCGGTGTCGGTGTCGGTGTCGGTGCCGGTGCCGGTGTCGGTGAATCTTGCGCCTTGGCCAGCAGCGGCCACAGGCTCAGCCAAGTCAACGATGTCAGCGAGGTCAGCGAGGCCAGCGATGCCAGGGCACGGCGGCGCGGGCTGGCGCGCTGGTGGTCTTGTGGATCAGTGAAGGTTGGCATGCGCGCATTATCAGCAGCGCTTCTTTGCCCGCGCGGCGTGGTGTGCCGTGTCAGGCCAGCGTGTTCAGCGTCGATGAGGCAGCGGCCGTCTCGGCATAGGCGTTCAGCGCGACCTCGCGGTCGCCGACGATCTTCAGCAGCTCGGCTTCGCGCAGCGGCTTGACCAGGCAGGCGTCGGCCCCGGCGCGCTTGAAGCGCAGACGGTCTGCGACGCGGCTGCGGGTGGTCATCAGCACCACGGTCGGGGCCGGGCTGTGCAGGCCGCCGGCGGCGGCCTGGTGCTTGATCGCTTTGCAGGTGTGCAGCCCGTCGATGCCGTGCATCGTGACGTCGATGAACACAAACGCGAAGTGGCGCTTGGCCACATGCTCCAGCGCCTGCGTGCCGCTGCGCGCCAGGTGAACTTCGAAGCCGAAGCGCTGCAGTTGCTCGCTCATGAAGCGCAGCGCGACATCGCTGCCATCGACGATGAGGATGTGGTCCAGGGCCGAACGCGCGGGTGTTTCGGCAACGGCCGGCACCGCGGGGGTCGGCACTGCAGCGTTCATGTCACTGGCCGCAGCCGCAGCCGCGGCCGCCGCCAGCGCCCGTGCATCGGTTGCAGCGCTTAGCGTGGCGGTGATGTGCATCAGATCGTCCAGCACCCGCTGCACCGCAGTGGAGACCCCGCTGTCGGCGATCGGTTTTGCATCGGCTGCATGCGACGTGGTGTGGGGTGCCGATGTACCCAGGCTGTGCGATAGCGTGAAGACCGAGCCGGCTGGCAACGCACGCGAGGGCGCCGCCTGAGCCGCGAGGTCGATGCGCGCGGGGCCCAGTGCGGCGGGCACGGTGTCGTCGAAGGCGCGGGCTTGGCTGTCGGTGGGCGGCAGCAGCAGACCCTGTCGCACCAGCGTGTCCAAAGCCCGCAGCACCAACATCGGGTTGATCGGCCGCGGCAGCTGCTGGCCCGCACCAGCGCGCGGCGTCGCGCCAAGCATCAAGGCGCGCGCCAGCAAGCCGTGGCGCTGCACCTCGGCCACGGCAACTTCGCTGTCGGCATTGACGATTACCAGCGCGCCGGCGTGCAGCGTCGCGACCAGGCAGTAAGCCGTCTCCCGCTGCGCAGCCAGGCGGAAGACGGACTCGAACGTGACCTGCTCGAAGCGGGTGAATCCGGTCAAGGCAATCGGGAAAGCGGCAGGCATCTCAAGACCGGGCAGCAGACGTAGCTGTTGATCTCGGCGCGGTGTAGCCGGAGTTGAGTCCGCAGCCTCGGCATGGCCCACCGGGCTCCCGACGTTTGTGCCTTAGATCACGCCACACCGCGATGCGCGGCGGCTGCCACGCGCTGCTGCGGCGTCAGCTGCGTCGCAGCAGGTCGCCGTAGACGGCGTAGCTGCCACGGGCTGGTGCGGCGTCAGCTGCGTCGCAGCAGGTCGCCGTAGACGGCGTGTTCGCCATCGCGCCGGGCAGGGCCGGGCGCGTCGTAAAGCACGAGCCAGTGCTTGTCGCCGCCGGTGAGTTCGTCCGGCACGTCGCAGATGGCCTCGGCGCGGTCGGTGCCGCGCCCGTGCGGCAGCGCCACCGATTCGCGGATGGCTTCGGCCTCGAAGCGCACCGGCTCCCGGTTGGCGGCCAGCAACTCGCGTGCGGCAGGCCAGCAAAAAACGCGGATGTCGCCATTGAGCACCATCGTCGGCCCGGCCAGCAGGTACAGGTCGTCGCCGCTGAAGTGAAGATCGCGGATGCCCAGGCCTTCGAGCTGCAGGAAGTGCTTGCGCAGCAGCGTGCCCGCATCGTCGAGCGGCTTCAGGCGCAATTGCCCACCGCGCGCTTCGACCGCGATTTCGAGCAGCGCCGACCACCCGCGCAGCACCGGCCCGCGCAAGCCCAGCAGCAAGCGGTCGCCGTCCACCGCCAGGCCCTCGATATCGAAGCCGTTGTCCTTGCCAGGAATCTGCAGATATGGGCCGATGTGCACATCGGCGGCGAGCAGCTGCGTCAGTTCGTTGCCTTGCGCGTCGCCCTTCAGGCGCATGGCACGGCGGCCGTCGCGCGCCTCGCGCACCAGGCAGGGCGTGCCTTGCGCATCGGCTTCGATCGGCAGCCGTGCAAGCAGGCGCCGGTTGGCGTCGAGCGCGAGCTTGGCCAGCCGCTTGGCGTTGTCGATGTCGGTGCGCCCGGGCTTGGCGTTCTTGCGCTTTAAGCCATGCGAGCCGACGACCCACAGCCAGCCGTCGACGGCGTCCATGCCTTCCAGATCGGCCTCGGCCTCGGCGTCACCGGGCAGATCGAGCAGGTCGGCAAGGGCGAAGTCGCGGCCCTCGCCAAAGCGCAAGCGCGCGTCGGCCAGTGGCGGCAAGCGGTGCAGGCGGTTCACCGAGCAGGCCTCGTCGCCGGCGACCCAGAGCCAATCGGCGCCCGTGAACGCCGCGCCTGAGAGGTTGTCATGCACGAGCGCACCAGGTTCGAACTCGAGGCGCACGGCGCGTGGGATGCGGGAGTTGGGCATGCAAGGTTCGAGAAGGTAGGCTGTGGGACGGCCGAGTTTGCCGTATCGGCCCCCGCTTGCCAATTCACAGCCGGTGACGCGGCCGGTGACGCAGCTAAGCGCAGCGATCTGAAAACCTGCGTGCCACCTGCAGGCTCACCCACCCGAGCAGCAATCCCGCGGGGATGTCGATCACGTGGTGCTGAAAGGTTGTCAGCACCGACACGCCGACCAGCAGGAACCACCCCCGCAGCGCGCCGCGCTGCCAGTCACGGGCCACCAGCCGGCCCAGCCGCGCCCACAGGATGACGAGCAGCGCCATGTGCAGCGACGGCGCGCGGTTGTAGGGCATGTCCACCGCGTTCAACAGCGTGAACAGCATGTCGTAGACGCCGTCGACCACCGGGCGATCGAAGGTGAAGCGCAACGGCGCGACGGCGTAGCACAGCACCGCGAGCGACATGCAGCACAGCATCGCACGGACGTGGGACGCGAATGCGCGCACCTCGCGCTGAACCACAAACGACAGCGCGAGCAAGATGAACAGCGAGAGGTAGGTGTGAACCGTCAAGACGTTGTTCCCTGAATCAGGAAGCCGGGACATAGGCGCTTGGCTGCCGCTGGCGTTGGCGCTGTGAGGCCGGTGCCAGTTGTAGTGGTGTTGCCAGCTGGCAAGCGCTTCAGTGCGCTGCGTTGAGTGCTGGTATGTCCAGCCATAAGCCCACTCGCGCAGTGCCGATCGGATGAACCGCTCGGCCTTGCCGTTGG
>JAJAZC010000114.1 GCA_026785885.1 Rubrivivax sp. | reverse complement strand
GCGGAGGATAGCAGCGGCCTGCAGCCTGGCAACACGGCAAAACGCGGGCTAAAGCAAGCGCTGCAACAGGCTGTACCCTGCGTCCCGCAAGCCGGTGCTCAGCGCTCAGCGCTCCACGCCAGCGCCAGCCGCGCCAACATCACGCTTCGAGGACAGACGCCATGCCGGACTACGCCAGCTTCTATCGCCGCAGCATCGACCAGCGCGAGGCTTTTTGGGCCGAGCAGGCCGCGCTGATCGACTGGCAGACACCGCCCGTGCACATCCTCGACTACAGCCGGCCGCCTTTTGCGCGCTGGTTCGTCGGCGGCACCACCAACCTTTGCCACAACGCCGTGGACCGGCACCTGGCGCAGCGCGGGCAGCAGGATGCGCTGATCGCCGTCAGCACCGAGACCGGCAGCGAGCGCTGCTACAGCTTTGCGCAGTTGCATGCCGAAGTGCAGACCATGGCCGCCACGTTGCTGAGCCTGGGTGTGCACCAGGGCGACCGCGTGCTGCTGTACATGCCGATGGTGGCCGAGGCGGTGTTTGCGATGCTGGCCTGCGCGCGCATCGGTGCCGTGCACTCGGTGGTCTTCGGCGGCTTTGCCAGCGTCAGCCTGGCCGGCCGCATCGACGACGCCGAGCCGGTGCTGATCATCAGTGCCGATGCCGGCAGCCGCGGTGGCAAGCTCGTGCCGTACAAGCCGCTGCTGGATGAGGCCATCGCGCGGGCCGGTCACAAGCCGGCGCGTGTGTTGATCGTCGACCGCGGCCTGGCGCCCTGGGCGCGTGTGCCCGGCCGCGACGAGGACTACGCCGAGTGGCGCACCCGCCACGCCAACGCCACCGTGCCCTGCGTGTGGCTGGATGCCACACACACCAGCTACACGCTGTACACCAGTGGCACCACCGGGCGGCCCAAGGGCGTGCAGCGCGACACCGGCGGCTACGCGGTAGCGCTGGCGGCGAGCATGAAACACATCTTCTGTGCACCGCAGGGCGACGCGGCTGAAACGTTCTTCAGCACCAGCGACATCGGCTGGGTCGTCGGCCACAGCTATATCGTCTACGGCCCGTTGATTGCCGGCATGGCAACGATCCTGTACGAAGGCCTGCCGACGCGGCCTGACGCTGCAGTGTGGTGGCGGCTGGTCGAGCAGTACCGCGTCAGCGTGATGTTCAGTGCCCCGACCGCCGTGCGCGTGCTGAAGAAGCACGACCCTGCTGCGCTCAAGCGGCACGACTTGTCGTCACTGCGCGCGCTGTTTCTGGCCGGCGAGCCGCTGGACGAGCCGACCGCCCGCTGGATCAGCGAAAGCCTGGGCCGCCCGGTGATCGACAACTACTGGCAGACCGAGAGCGGCTGGCCCATCCTCACCGTGTGCAACGGTGTCGAAAAAACGCCCAGCCGCTTCGGCAGCCCCGGCAAAGCGGTGTACGGCTACGAGGTCAAGTTGCTCGACGAAAACACCGGCGAGGAACTGACCGAGGCCAACCAGAAAGGCGTGCTGGTCATCGAGGGCCCGTTGCCGCCAGGCTGCATGCAGACCGTGTGGCGCGACGACGATCGCTTCGTCAAGACCTACTGGCAAAGCGTGCCCGGCAAGCACGTCTACAACAGCTTCGACTGGGGCATCCGCGACGCCGACGGCTACTTCTTCATCCTGGGCCGCACCGACGACGTCATCAACGTCGCTGGCCACCGCCTGGGCACGCGCGAGATCGAAGAAAGCCTGAGCAGCCACGCTGCGGTGGCCGAGGTTGCGGTAGTGGGTGTGGCAGACGCGCTCAAAGGCCAGGTCGCGATGGCCTTTGTGGTGTTGAAGGACAGCCTGCAGGCCGACACACCCAGTGCAGCGCTGCAGCTCGAAGGTGCGTTGATGAAGGTCGTCGACGACAGCCTGGGCGCGGTGGCACGGCCGGCACGGGTGCACTTTGTCGGCGCGCTGCCCAAAACACGCTCGGGCAAGATGCTGCGCCGCGCCATCCAGGCCGTCAGCGAAGGCCGCGACGCCGGTGACTTGACGACCATCGAAGACCCGGCCGCACTGCAGCAGATTCGCGACGCCGTGGGCCGCGGGCCCTGACACGCTGACGCATTAAGGCCCTGAAGCACTCAAGCGCTGGCGCCGATCCCGGCAGCATCGCACGCGACTGGCGTTTGGGGGCACGCCCCTAGCCGCTGCAGCGGCTGGTCGCGAGAAGCCGCGGGATAATGTCGGGTCAATAAACGTTCCCGGTCCGTCCCAAGCCAGCCGCACCGTGCGGGGCAAGCCGAGCGGACTTGTTGGGCGCGGCGCAGACCCGGACAAACCGTATGAGCAGCACTGAACAGACTATCTTCGACATCATCGCCAAGACCTGCTCGATCGAGCGCGGGCGCATCGCGCTGGACTCGACGCTGAAGGATCTGGATGTGCACTCGCTGGACGCGGTGCAGGTTCTGTTCGAGATCGAAGACCGTTTCGATATTTCGGTGCCCGAGCGTGAAGACCAGTACTCGGCCGGCACGGTGCGCAACCTGATCGAGGGCGTGGACCGCTTGCTGGCTAAGAACGCCACACCGGCCGACAAGGCCACCGTCTGAATCTGCACGCGCCGGCCGCCATGCGCCGCGTCGTCATCACCGGAATGGGCTGTGTGAGTGCGCTGGGCAGCACGGCCGCCAGCACCTGGGCCGGCATGAAAGAAGGCCGCAGCGGCATCGGGCCGCTCACGGGCCTGGACGACCCCACGCTGAAGACCACTGTTGCCGCCCAGGCGCGCAGCTATGTTGCCGGCGACCACTTCGACGACAAGCGCCTGGTGCTGCTGGACCCGGTGTCGCAGTTTGCGCTGGTCGCCGCACGGCAAGCGATGGCGCAAGCCGGCTTGCAGTTGCACGGCGATGCGGCTGAGCGCGCCGCCGTGGTCATCGGCACCGGCATCGGTGGCGCCAGCACGCAGGACCAGATGGCGCGGCGCCTGTACGGTGAGCGCAACCCGCGTGTGCACCCGATGGCTATCGTGCGTGTGATGCCCAACGCGCCGGCATCGCACATTTCGCTGGAGTTTGGCTTGCGCGGCCCGGTCTTCGCGGTGGCCAGCGCCTGCGCGTCGGCCAACCACGCCATCGCGCAGGCGCTGTTGCTGCTGCAGGCGGGCCAGGCCGACGTGGCGCTGGCCGGTGGCGTCGAGGCCTGCATTACGGTGGCCACAGTCAAGGCCTGGGAGGCCATGCGCGTGATGGCCGACGACACCTGCCGCCCGTTCAGCAAAGGGCGCCGCGGTCTGGTGCTGGGCGAAGGTGGCGGCGTCTTCGTGCTTGAGACGCTCGCGCACGCGCAGGCCCGCGGCGCCACGATCCTGGCCGAGCTGGCCGGTGCCGGCATGTCGGCCGATGCTGCCGACATCGTGATGCCCGATGCCGGCGGCGCCGCCCGCGCCATGCGCACGGCCTTGCGCCAGGCCGGCCTTGCGCCACAGGACGTCGACTACATCAACGCGCACGGCACCGGCACGGCGGCCAACGACTGCACCGAGACCCGCGCCATCCGCGCCGTCTTCGGCAGCTGTGCCGATGCGCTGGCCGTCAGCTCCACCAAGGCCATGCACGGCCATGCGCTGGGCGGCAGCGGTGCGATCGAGTTGGTGGCCGTATTGGGCGCACTGCGCGAACAGATCGTGCCGCCGACCATCAACTATCTGGGGCCCGATCCGGAGTGCGACCTGAATGTCGTACCGAACACTGCGCAGCAGCGGCCGGTGCGTGTGGCGCTGTCCAACAGCTTTGCTTTTGGCGGGCTCAACGCCGTGCTGGCGCTGCGGCGCTGGGACTAGTTGTGAACCGTCAAGACGTTGTTCCCTGAATTACTGAAATCGGGTTGGTGCTGTCCGCGCAATACGGGCTCGCTGCGGCGTTGCGAATGCGCGCGGTGCCTACGGGAATCGCTGTGCTTCGCGCCCTGCATCGCATCCCGTCTTGCGCGTCCTTCACCGCTCATTTCAATGATTCAGTGGACTAGGGCCAGCCGCGCGGGTGCCCCCGCGTGGGTGGGGCGCCGGGCGCTCGTAACTGGCTCCATTGGGCGATGGCGGGCGCACCCGGCGCACCGGACAGTGCGGCTTCGCCAATGCCGAAAGACCGCCGTGCTGCAACCCCTCTTGAGCCGCCGCCACTTACTGGCCGGCTTGTCCCTCTGGCCCTGGCTCGCGCGTGCCGCACCGCTGCCGACGGGCTCCACGCCGCCGCTCGTGCTGGCGCAGGAGGCAGCAGCCGACATCGACCCTGCGCCGTACCTCGTCAGCGAAAAGCTTGACGGCGTGCGCGCCTGGTGGGATGGCAGCCAGCTGCGCTTTCGCAGCGGCCGCCCGATCGCCGCGCCACGCTGGTTTATCGCCGGTCTGCCGGCGCAGCCGCTGGATGGCGAGCTGTGGCTGGGCCGCGGCCGCTTCGAGGCGCTGTCGGCCGCGGTGCGCCGGCTCGTCCCGCGCGACGGCGAGTGGCTTGCTTTGCGCTACATGCTGTTCGAGCTGCCAGGAGTGCCCGGCCCTTTCCGCCAGCGCGTGCAGCAACTGCAACACCTGGTGCAGCGATCCGGCCATGCGGGGCTGCGGCTGGTCGAGCAGGAGCATGTGGCCGACCGCGGCGCGCTGCAGCGGCGGCTGCACACGGTAGTCGCTGGCGGGGGTGAAGGCCTGATGCTGCACCGCGCCGACGCATCTTTCGTCAGTGGCCGCAGCGGCATGCTGCTCAAGCTCAAACCACTGTCCGATGCAGAAGCCACCGTGCTGGCGCATGTGCCAGGGCGTGGCAAGCACAGTGGCCGGCTGGGCGCGCTGCAGGTGCGCACACCGCAGGGCGTTGACTTTTTCATAGGCACCGGTTTCAGCGATGCCGAGCGCACGCTGCCACCACCGCTGGGAAGCACCGTGAGCTTCACGCACCGCGGGCTGACCGACAAAGGCGTGCCGCGGTTTGCGAGCTTCCTGCGCCAGCGTGACGCGGAGTGAAGCCCGGTGCCGGGCGGGTGCAGAGCAGCCGCTCAGGCCGCGCGGCCCGACAGCCGCTCAAGCGGTTGTTTAGGACAGCCGCTCAGACGGCTGCTTAGAACAGCCGCTCAGACGGCTGGTGCCGGCTGCCGCCGACGCCGGCTCACCAGCAGCCCGGCCCCGGCCAAGCCGGCCAGCATCGGCGACGACGGCTCTGCCACCGTGCCGCCGCCGCCGCCGCCGCCCGCGCGGTCGTAGGTCAGCGTGTCGAAGATGGCACGGCGTGGCGTGCCGGAGTAGGCAAAGCCGCTGATGCGTATGGCCCTGATGTCTGCGTTCAAGCTCGAAAACTCCAGCGTGTCCCAGCCGCTGAGGCACATCGTGTTGCTGGTCAAACACGGGTCGCCCGCGATGTTCCAGGTGTCCAGCCCTAACCGGTTGGCCGCAGAAATCGTCGTGCTGTTGTAGGCCGACATAAAGGGCAAGGCGGTCCCGAAAGGCGTGTACAGCTCCACGCCAACCAGGAACATCGCGCGGATGCTGACAAAGCTCACGGCAGTGTCAAACACGATGTCGATGGCGGCGCTGTCGGTCTGGCTCAGCAACTGCGTGCTGGTCAACCCCACGACATTGCCGGGCGTGTCGGCAAAAGGGGCGGCCCAGGTGCGTGCCACCCCCGTGCCAGAGGCCGACAAGAAGGTCAGGCCTACGTAGGCGTTGGTAATGTTGGTTTGCACCGCGCCATCGAAGTTGATGGTTACGGGTGCGGCTTGGGCGGTGGCCCCGGCTGCGGCGGCCAGCAGTGATGCCAGCGCCAAGAGCTTGCGTGTCATGAGCGTTCTCCGTGCTTGGGTTGAGGCGCTGGCCGCAGCGAATCTGCGTCAGCACCGGCACCGTAGCGAGGCCCCGGTTAGCGGCGCGTTAGCGACGGCCGCCTGGAGCGCGGGAACTTAGGGGGAGGGCGCTTTTGCGGCAGCCCCGCGCTCTACAACACGTCGCTGGCGTAATCCGCCAGGCGTGATCGCTCGCCGCGCGCCAGCGTCACGTGGCCGCCGTGCGGCCAGCCCTTGAAGCGGTCCACCGCGTAGGTCAGGCCGGAGCTGCCTTCGGTGAGGTAAGGCGTGTCGATCTGCGCCAGATTGCCTAGGCAGACGATCTTGGTGCCCGGCCCGGCGCGTGTGATCAGCGTCTTCATCTGCTTGGGCGTCAAATTCTGCGCTTCGTCGATCAGCACGAACTTGTTCAGGAAGGTGCGGCCGCGCATGAAATTCAGGCTCTTGATCTTGATCTTGCTGCGCACCAGATCGTTGGTTGCGGCGCGGCCCCATACGCCGGCGGTGGCGTCGGTGCGGGCCAGCACTTCGAGGTTGTCGTCCAGCGCGCCCATCCAGGGGCCCATCTTTTCTTCTTCGTTGCCGGGCAGGAAGCCGATGTCGTCACCCACCGGCACGGTGACGCGGGTGACGATGATCTCGCTGTAGCGGCGCTCGTCCAGCACCTGGCTCAAGGCAGCGGCCAGCGTCATCAGCGTCTTGCCGGTGCCGGCGGTGCCGGTCAGCGTAATGAAATCACAGTCCGCGTCCATCAGCAGGTTGAGCGCGAAGTTCTGCTCGCGGTTGCGCGCCGTCACGCCCCACACGGCGTTCTTGCCATGGGTGTAGTCACGCAACGTCTTGAGGACAGCGGTCTTGCCGGTGATCTCGGTGACGCGCGCGTACAGCGGCGCGGCGCCGGGTGCTTCAAGGTAGACAAACTGGTTGATCATCAGCGCCGGTACTAACGGGCCGCTGATGCGGTAGTAGGTGTAGCCGCCCTGCTGCCAACTCTCCATGGTCTTGCCATGGCGGTCCCAGAAGTCGGCGGGCAGCTGCAACACGCCGGTGTAGAGCAGATCGCCGTCTTCCAGCGTCTTGTCGTTGGTGTAGTCCTCGGCCGGCAGGCCCAGTGCACGCGCCTTGACGCGCATGTTGATGTCCTTGGACACCAGCACCACTTCACGTGGATTGACACGCGCTGCCTCTTGCTCGCGCAGGCTCTGCACGACACCGAGGATCTGGTTGTCGGCCTTGCCTTGGGGCAGGCCGGCAGGCAGCTTGATCTCCAGCAGCATGGTCTGAAAGTACAGCTTGCCGCGGGCCTCACGGTGGCCGGTCTTGGCCAGCTCGATGCCGGCCTGCGCGTCCAGCGATCCGTCCTTGGCCGCCAGCGTGGCCAGCGCATCCAGCTCACGGCTGACCTGGCGCACGCTGCGCGCGACCTCGCTCATGCCCTTCTTGTGGCCGTCCAGCTCTTCGAGCGTGATCATCGGCAGGAACACGTCGTGCTCCTCAAATCGGAACAGGCTCATCGGGTCGTGCATCAACACGTTGGTGTCCAGCACGAAGAGCTTGGCCGGGCCGCCCAGTGACGTGCGCGGCTTGCGTGGTCTGGGCTGCACGGCAGCGGCTACCGCCGGTGCCTGGGCGTAAGGGGTGGCCGCCGGCACAGCCGTAGCGGTAGTCGGCGCCACGGCAGGGGCACTGGGCGCGGCGGCTGGTGCCCGCGCCAAAACGGCAACACCGCCGTCGTGCAAATCGAGCGCAGTTTGCGCAGGCGCTTCGCTGCGGCTGCGGCTTACACGCTTGTCGGCACGCGGCGCGGCCTGCGCTTCGTAGTCGGCGCTTTGCAGCACGTCACCCTTCTTGGACGGTGGCTTGGGCAGGGGCATGTTGGCGGTATCGGTGATGAAATGAAAAAGCCGCACAGATGGTCTGTGCGGCTTGCTTGGAGTTGCCGAAGTCGGTTGCTTCGGTGCGGCATGGCCGTCGTGCGGACAGCCAGCGGTGGTGGTGGCAGGCCGGCTGGATCAAGCGGCCTTCTTCAACGCCTTCACCGACTTGAGCACTTCGTCGACATGCCCGGCAACCTTGATGCCACGCCACTCGGCGCGCATCACGCCAGCAGCATCGATCAGAAATGTGCTGCGCTCAATGCCCTTCACCTTTTTGCCGTACATGATCTTGTTCTTGACCACGCCGAACATGTGGCAAAGCTTCTCTTCGGTGTCTGCAATCAGCTCGAAGGGCAATTCGAGGTTGGTTTTGAATTTCTCGTGCGACGTCATGTTGTCGCGCGAAACGCCAAAGACCACCGCGCCGGCTTTGATGAAGTCTTTGTGTTGATCGCGAAACTGCATCGCTTCAGTCGTGCAGCCGGGGGTGTTGTCCTTCGGGTAAAAGTACAGCACCACCGCATGGCCTATGTGCGACTGGGGCGTGAACTTGACGCCGCCGGTGGCCATGGCCTCGAAATCCGGAAGCGCTTTATTAACGACAGGCGTCATGGGTAAATTTTCTCGGAGCGTGCTGGAAGCCGGAGCCGGCGCAATGCCGAATTATATTGTCTTCGCCGCGGCTGCCCGCACCCGGCTGGCTGCGGCGTCGCCTCAGGCTGCCGCGGGTGCAGCGGCTTCCAGCAGCAGCGCAGCCACCACCGGGCGCCCTTCGCTCAACAGCACGTTGTAGGTGCGGCAGGCGGCACCGGTGTCCATGGTCTCAACGCCGATGCGCTGATCGATCAACGACCGCATCAAAGCCGGCGGCGCAAAACGCAGCCGCGCGCCGCTGCCGAAGATCACGACTTCCGGCCGCAGCGCGGCCAACCGCTCGAAGTGCGCCGGCAGTAATTCAGCCAAGCTGGCCGCGCCCCAAGCCTGCACGGGGCCCGACCAGGGCACGATCAGGCTATGGTCGAACGGCACGCCGGCAATCCAAACCCGGCCGGCCTCATGACGCGAAACGACGTTGGCGCCTAAAGGCGTATCGGGCTGGAATTTCATACGTGGATAATTCTAAGCATCCTTTGCTGAAGCACCCGAGACGAGTCCCGACATGCGCGCCCTTGCCAAATCCGCCAAGCTCGCCAACGTGGCCTACGACATTCGCGGCCCCGTGCTCGACAAGGCGCGGCAGATGCAGGAAGAGGGCCACAAGATTATCCAGTTGAACATCGGCAACGTGGTGGCCTTTGGCCTGATGCCACCGGATGAGATCGTGCAGGACATGATCCGCAACCTGCCGGATGCCGCCGGCTATACCGACAGCAAAGGCCTGTTCGCGCCGCGCAAAGCGGTCGTGCACTACACGCAGGAAAAGGGCGTCAAGGGCGTCACGGTGGACGATGTCTATCTGGGCAACGGCGCCTCGGAGTTGATCCAGATAGCGATCACGGCGCTGGTCAACGACGGCGATGAAATCCTGATTCCGGCGCCGGACTTTCCGCTGTACACCGCGGTTGTCGGCTTGAGCGGCGGCCGACCGGTGCACTACATCTGCGATGAAGCCGCCGGTTGGCTGCCCGACATCGACGACATCCGCAGCAAGATCAGCCCGCGCACCCGCGGCATCATGGTTTGCAACCCCAACAACCCGACCGGTGCGATGTACCCGGACGCGGTGTTGCTACAGATCGTCGAGCTTGCGCGCCAGCACGAGCTGGTGGTGTTTGCCGACGAGATTTACGACAAGACCGTGTACGACGGCGCTACGCACACCGCGCTGGCCAGCTTGGCCGACGACGTGCTGTTCATCAGCTTCAACGGCCTGAGCAAGAACTACCGCAGCTGCGGCTACCGCGCCGGCTGGATGGTGGTCAGCGGCGAAAAGCGCCACGCCCGCGATTACGTCGAAGGCCTGAACATGCTGGCCAGCCTGCGCCTGTGCAGCAACACACCCGGGCAGTTGGCAATCCAGACCGCGCTGGGTGGCTACCAGAGCATCCGGGATCTGGTGGCACCCACCGGCCGCCTGTGCAAGCAGCGCGATCTGGCGTATGCGTTGCTGACGCAAATTCCCGGTGTCAGCGTCGTCAAGCCCAAAGCTGCGCTGTACATGTTTCCGCGCCTGGACCCGAAGGTCTACCCGATCGCCGACGACCAGCAGTTTGCGTACGAACTGCTGGCCGAGCAGAAGGTGTTGATCGTGCAGGGCACCGGCTTCAACTGGATTGCACACGACCATTTCCGCATCGTCTTTCTGCCCAACGTCGATGACCTGAGCGAAGCCATTGGCCGCATCGAGCAGTTTCTGCATGGCTACCGCAAACGCCACAGCGCCTGATCGCACGAGCATGAAACCGATTCAAGTCGGCCTGATCGGCCTGGGCGTGGTGGGCACCGGTGTGTTCAAGGTGTTGCAGCGCAACGGCGCCGAGATCAGCCGCCGTGCCGGCCGCGACATCGTCGTCAAGAGTGTGTCGCGGCGCGACCGTGCGGCTGCGTTGACCGTCGTCGGGGATCGTGCTGCGGTGTTTGCCGACGCACGCGACATCATCCGTGACCCGGCCATCGACATCGTCGTCGAGCTGATCGGCGGCACCGGCATGGCGCTCGATCTGGTGCTGGAGGCCATTGCTGCCGGCAAGCACGTGGTCACCGCCAACAAGGCGCTGCTGGCGGTGCACGGCAGCCAGATCTTTGCCGCAGCGCGCGAGCGCGGTGTGATGGTGGCCTTTGAGGCGGCCGTGGCGGGCGGCATCCCGATCATCAAGGCGCTGCGCGAAGGCTTGAGCGCCAACCGCATCGGTTGGGTCGCCGGCATCATCAACGGCACCACCAATTTCATTCTGTCGGAGATGCGCAGCAAGGGCCTGGACTTTGGCGCGGTGCTGAAGCAGGCGCAAGCACTCGGCTATGCCGAGGCCGACCCGACGTTCGACATCGAAGGCGTGGACGCCGCGCACAAGTTGACGATCCTGTGTGCCATCGCTTTTGGCGTGCCGGTGCAGTTTGACAAGGCCTATGTCGAAGGCATCACCGGCTTGCAAGCGGTGGACATCCGCTATGCCGAGCAGCTGGGCTACCGCATCAAGCTGCTGGGCATCACGAAGCGGCGTGACGACCTGTCGCATCTGCACAGTGCCGCCTACGCGGCCGGCGGTATCGAGTTGCGCGTGCACCCGACGTTGATCCCGGCCACGCGCCTGATCGCCAACGTCGAAGGCGCAATGAACGCCGTGGTGGTGCAGGGCGACGCGGTCGGCAACACGCTGTACTACGGCAAGGGCGCCGGCAGCGAGCCGACGGCCAGCGCCGTGATTGCCGACCTGGTGGACGTGACGCGGCTGCACACTGCCGACCCCGGCCACCGCGTGCCGCATCTGGCCTTCCAGCCTGGCAGCCTGCACGACACGCCGATCCTGCCGATCAGCGACGTCATCACCGCCTACTACCTGCGCCTGGTGGTGGCCGACAGGCCCGGCGTGCTGGCACGCATCACCGGCATCCTGGCCGAGCACGACATCAGCATTGACGCCGTGCTGCAGCGCGAGAGTGCAGATGGCGAAAACCAGACTGATCTGATCATCCTGACGCACGACACCGTGGAAGGCCGCATGGACGCTGCGCTGGCGCAAATGCAGCAGCTGCCCACGGTGCTGGCGACCATCGTGCGCATCCGCAAAGAGGAGCTGACTTGAAGTACCTCAGCACGCGGGGTGACGGCACGCTGCGCGGCTTCTCCGACATCCTGCTCGAAGGCCTGGCCCCGGATGGCGGCCTGTATCTGCCCACGCACTACCCGCAGATCGACAGCGCCATGCTGAAGCGCTGGCGTGGCCTGCCTTACGCCGAGCTGGCTTTCGAGGTTCTGTCGCTGTACATCGACGACATCCCGCCGGCCGACTTGCAAACGCTGTGCAAGGCCACTTACACCGAAGCAGTCTTCGGCACGCCGCAGATCACGCCGCTTATAGCCCTGCAGCCCGGGCTGTACCTGCAGGCCTTGTCCAACGGCCCGACGCTGGCCTTCAAAGACATGGCAATGCAGCTGCTGGGCCGGTTGTTTGAGTACGAGTTGGCGCGCCGCGGCGAGCAGCTCAACATCCTGGGCGCCACCAGCGGCGACACCGGCAGCGCGGCCCAGTACGCGATGCGCGGCAAGCGCGGCCTGCGCGTCTTCATGCTGAGACCGCAAGGCCGCATGAGCCCGTTCCAGCAGGCGCAGATGTTCAGCCTGCAGGACGCCAACATCCACAACCTGTGCATCGCCGGTGTCTTCGACGATTGCCAGGACATCGTCAAGGCTGTCAGCAACGACCTTGCCTTCAAACGCCGCCACCGCATCGGCAGCGTCAACTCGATCAACTGGGCGCGGCTGTTGGCGCAGGTGGTGTACTACGTGGCCGGCTACCTTCAGGCCACGCGCAGCAACGACGAGCGCGTGAGCTTTGCAGTGCCCAGTGGCAACTTCGGCAACATCTGCGCCGGGCATGTTGCGCGCAGCATGGGCCTGCCGATCGACAAGCTGGTGCTGGCCACCAACGAAAACGACGTGCTCGACGAGTTCTTCCGCACCGGCGTGTACCGCGTGCGCAGCAGTGCAGAGACGCACGCAACCTCGAGCCCCAGCATGGACATCAGCAAGGCCAGCAACTTCGAGCGTTTTGTATTCGACCTGCTGGGCCGTGATGGCGCACGCGTGCAGGCGTTGTTCGGTGATGCGGTGCCGCGCGAAGGCGGCTTCAGTCTGTCGGCAGCGGAGCTGGCGCCGGCCGCTGCGCGCCACGGTTTTGTCTCCGGCCGCAGCAGCCACGCCGACCGGCTGGCCACCATCCGCCACACCTGGCAGACGCACGGCGAGATGATCGATACGCACACGGCAGACGGTTTGTTCGTCGCGCGCCAGCACCTGCAGCCCGGCACCCCGATGCTGGTGCTGGAGACAGCGCAGCCGGCCAAGTTTGCACAGACGCTGGTCGAGGCCATCGGCATCCGGCCCGAGCCGCCGGCAGCGCTGCGCGACATCGAACATCTGCCGCGCCGCTTTACGGTGCTGCCACCGCAGGTGGAGGCGGTCAAACATTTCATCGAGCAGCATGCTGCCGCTGCGACTGCTGCGACTGCTGCGACTGCTGCGACTGCTGCGACTGCTGCGACTGCTGCGACTGCTGCGTTGGCTGAGCCTACCGAGCCCGCTGCGGCTGCCTGACGGCTGCTCGACGGCTGCTCGACGTCTATCCGACGGTTGTCTAGTCAACCCTGTGACCACCGCTTGAAGCCATGCCCCAAGCCCGCCCGCTGCTGAGCCTGGACGATGCCTTGACGCTGCTGGCCGCCGGCGCGGCGCCGCACCGCATTGCGCACACCGAATCGGTCGACACCTTCGACGCGCTGGGCCGTGTGCTGGCCGCCGACGTGCACTCGACACTGGATGTGCCGCCGGCCGACAACACCTCGATGGACGGCTACGCGCTGCGCAGCGCCGACGTGACGGCCGCCGGCACGGTGCTGCCGGTAAGCCAGCGCATCCCCGCCGGTGTGGTGGGCCAGCCGCTGCAGCCCGGCACCGCAGCGCGCATCTTCACCGGCGGCCAGCTGCCGGCCGGCGCCGATGCGGTGGTGATGCAGGAGCAGTGCAAAGCCATCGCGGATAAAGTGAACGACGGGATAACCGCTGAAGTTGGCGGTTTGTCCGCCATGGAAATTGGCAGTCAGGTGGGCAGCGAAGTGCGCGATGGCAGTCTGGGCGCCGTGCGCATCGACACCGCCGTGCAGCCGGGCCAGTGGGTGCGCCGGCGCGGTGAAGACGTGCTGCAGGGCGCGCTCGTGCTGCAGGCGCCGCTGCGCCTGACGCCGCAGGCACTGGGCCTGGCGGCGTCGGTCGGCGCGGGTGTGCTGACGGTGTTGCGGCGGCCGCGCGTTGCGATCTTCTCTACCGGAGATGAGTTGATGATGCCGGGCCAGCCACTGCGCCCCGGTGCCATCTACAACAGCAACCGCTTCGTGCTGCGTGGCCTGGCGCAAGCGGCGGGCTGCGAGCTGAGCGATCTGGGCATCGTGCCGGACCGGCTAGACGCCACACGCGCCGCGCTGCGCCAGGCGGCTGAGCAGCACGATCTGATCGTCACCTGCGGCGGCGTATCGGTCGGCGAAGAAGACCACCTGAAGCCCGCCGCAATGGCCGAGGGCCACATCGAACACTGGCAACTCGCCATCAAGCCCGGCAAGCCGCTGGCCTTCGGCAGCATCCGCCGCCAAGACGGCTCGGCCGCGCTGCTGCTGGGCCTGCCGGGCAACCCGGTGTCGAGCTTCGTGACCTGGCTGCTGGCCGCCGTGCCGGTGCTGCGCATGCTGCAGGGCTTGCCCGCCACGCTGCCGCAGGCCTTGCCGATGCGCGCCGATTTCGACTGGCCGCGGCCCGACAAGCGGCGCGAATTCCTGCGCGTGCGCATCAACGATCAGGGTGGGCTGCAGCCCTTCGGCAACCAGAGCTCAGGCGTGCTGACATCCGTTGTCTGGGCCGATGGTTTGCTCGACAACCCGCCCGGCCAGGTCATTCAGCACGGTGATGCGGTGCGCTACCTGCCGCTGGCCGAACTGGTGGCGCGATGATGGTCCGCGTGCGCTATTTCGCTGCGCTACGTGAAGCGCTGGGCGCCGGTGAGACGGTCGAGCTGCCCGCTGGCAGCACGGCTGCTGCGCTGCGCGACGTGCTGCTGGCTCGCGGCGGCCGCCACGCCGAGGTGCTGGCCCGCGGCCGCGCTGTCCGCTGCGCTGTCGACCAGTTGCTCAGCGATGAGACGGCCGTGTTGCGCGACGATGCCGAGGTGGCGTTCTTCCCGCCGGTGACTGGCGGCTGAGCAAGCGCTGTCGATACCTATGTCAGAAACATCGCCACCGAAACGCCAACCACAAGCCACCCGCACGCCAGCCGCATGAACCGCCCAGCCCGCGTCAGCATTCAGGCCGCCGACTTCGACCTTTCGGCCGAGGTCGCTGCGCTGCGCGCGGGTGACGGCCACGTCGGCGCGGTGGCCACGTTCATCGGCACCGTGCGTGAGCGCAGCGGCGGTGGCCCGGCCATCAGCGCGATGGAGCTGGAGCACTACCCGGGCATGACAGAAGCCGCCATCGAAGCCATGATCGACGCCGCCATGCGGCGGTTCGACATCCGCCAGGCGCGTGTCGTGCACCGTGTCGGCCTGCTGCAGCCGCTGGAGCAGATCGTGCTCGTGTCGGTGGCCTCTGCGCACCGCGGCCAGGCCTTTCAGGCTTGCGAATTTCTGATGGATTATTTAAAGACGCAGGCGCCGTTTTGGAAAAAGGAAACTTCGTTTGAAGGTGCCCAATGGGTCGATGCCCGCGTGGCGGATGACGAAGCGCTGGCGCGCTGGGGCATTGGCGCAGGGAACGCTGTGATTGCGAGCAGCCCCGGCACTCCCGGCGGTGCCAACGATGCCGGCAGCACCAACGGCGCTGTCGATACCGGCAGCGCAACTAACGCCGAACATGCAAGCCATGTCGGCATTGCTGGCGACTGAGGCAACACGTAGCGCATGGACGTCCAACAGTTGCGCAGCGCCCTCGGGCGCTTCACCACCGGCATTACCATCGTCACCTGCTGCGATGCGCAGGGCCAGTTCGTCGGCCTCACTGCCAACAGCTTCAATTCGCTGTCGCTGACGCCGCCGCTGGTGCTGTGGTCGCTGCGCAGTGCCAGCCCCAGCATGGCGGCTTTCGAGGCCGCGCCGCGCTTCGCTGTCAACGTGCTGGCTGAGGCACAGGTCGAGCTGTCGCGCCGCTTTGCATCGCGCAACGCCGAGCAGCGCTTCGCAGATGGCGCTTGGGCGCTGGGCCCGCACGGCGCGCCGGTGCTGGCCGGCTGCGTGGCGGTCTTCGAGTGCGAGACGCTGTCGCACCAAATCGCCGGCGACCATCGCTTGTTTATCGGCCAGGTGCTGGCCTGTACCGATGCGCCACTGCCGCCGCTGCTCTTCCAGGCCGGCCATTACCGCCTGCTGGGTGAGGTGCTGTGATGCGGCCGCCGTTGCCGTTGCAAGCGCACTGGATAGACATGTTTGCCGACGTCTTTGCGCTGTGCGGCGTCAAGCCCGGCGATGCCTGCGCGGTGCTGTCGGAGACGCAGACGCGCGCAGAGCTGCCGCAGCTGTCGGAGCTGGCGCTGCTGCGCCTGGGCGCACGCGTCTTTCACGTCGTGATGCCGGCGCGCGCGCTTGCCGCGCCGGTGCCTGTGCGCAGCACCGGCGCAACGGCCGCCATCGGCCAGCTGGAGCCGGTGGTGCAGGCGCTGGCCAGCAGCGTCTTCGTTGCCGACTGCACCGTCGAAGGCCTGCAACACGCAATTGAGCTGCCGCAGATTCTGGCCGGCGGCGCGCGCGTGCTGGCCATCAGCCACGAACACCCCGAAATTTTGGAACGCTGCCTGCCGCGCGCCGAAGACGAAGCCCCGGTGCGTGATGCGATGAAGCGCTTGAAGGCCGCGGCCGCGATGCGCGTCACGTCCGCTGCGGGGTCCGATCTGCACATTGCGCTGGCTGGCGCGCGCGTCGGCGGTGTCTGGGGTTTCACCGCCAAGCCCGGCACGCTGAGCCATTGGCCCGGCGGGCTGGTGCTGGCCTTTCCGGCGGCCGGAAGCGTCAACGGCACGCTGGTGCTGGACCGCGGCGACGTCAACCTGACCTTCAAGCGCTACTTGCAAGAGGCCGTGCGGCTGGTGATCGAAGACGACCACGTGGTGGCCATCGAGGGCGATGCTGCCGGCTTTGAAGCCGAGCTGATGCGCGGCTACTTCGCTGCCTGGGGCGAGCCTTCGGCCTACGCCGTTTCGCATTTCGGCTGGGGCCTCAACCGCCGCGCGCGCTGGGATGCAATGGCCTTCTACGACAAGGCCGATTTCAACGGCACCGAGCTGCGCGCCTTTGCCGGCAACTTTCTCTACAGCACCGGCGCCAACGAGGTTGCGGGCCGCCACACCGCGGGCCACTTCGACCTGCCGCTGCGCGGCTGCACCGTGGTGCTGGACGGCGCGATGGTCGTCGATCAAGGGCGGCTGGTCTGATGCTGCCGGCCTTCGATGACGTCGGGCAGGGCGGCACCACGGTGCTGCTGCTGCACGGCATCGGCGGTGGGCGCGCGATCTGGTCCGACGCGGCCTCGGGTACCGCCCGCGCCATTGCCGGCGCCGGCTTTCGCGCGCTGGCGATGGACTTTCCCGGCTATGGCGATTCCGTTGGCGTGCCCGATGTCGACACGATGTGCCAGGCCGTGCTGGCGCTGGCCGCGCATGCCGCAAACGCCGGCGCACGGCGCACCGTGCTGCTGGGCCACAGCATGGGCGGGCTGATTGCGCAGGAGATTGCGGCGCGTGTACCGCAGGCCATCGACGGCCTCGTGCTGTGCTGCACCAGCGCGTCCTTCGGCCCTGTCGACGGCGCCTGGCAGACGCAATTCATGGCCGAGCGACTGGCGCCGCTGGACGCGGGCCTGGGCATGGCCGGCCTGGCGGCACAGCTGGTGCCGGGACTGGTGGCGACTGACAAATCGCACACGGCGGACGCGGACCTTGCGGACCCCGCGGACCCCGCGGACCTTGCGGACCCCGCGGATCCCGCGGGCAGGCTGGTCGCGGCGACCGCAATCGACGCGATGAACCAGACGCAGGCCGCACAGCAGATCGCGCGCGATGTGATGTCGCGCGTGCCCGAGGCCAGCTACCGCAGCGCGCTGCAGGCCATCGTCGCCTTCGACCGCCGCGCCGCGCTGTCGCACATCGCCGTGCCCACGCTGCTGCTGGCCGGCGAGCTGGACCGCAGCGCGCCACCAGCGGTGATGCAGCGTATGGCGGCGCGCATTGCCGGCAGCCAGTTCGTGAGCCTGCCGGGTGCCGGCCACATTGCCAATGTCGAAGTGCCGCAGGCTTTCAATGAGGCCGTCGTGACCTTCCTGCGCCGCCACTTCGCAGCGCCCTGAACCCTGGCTGAGGAGCCGCCCATGCACATTGCCGGCAACCCGCAAACACTTACAGCGCAGCAGCGCGAGCTGATCGCACTGGCCGCCAAGCTAGGCCGCGAGAGGTTCGCGCCGCGTGCGGCGCAGCACGACCGAGAAGCCAGCTTCCCGTTCGACAACTACGCCGACCTGCGCGCCGCGGGCCTGCTGAGCATCTGCATACCCAAATCCCACGGCGGCATGGGCGCGGACTTCGCGACCTACGTGATGGTGGCCGCCGAGATCGGCCGCCACTGCGGCGCCACTGCGCTCAGCTACAACATGCACGTCTGCAGCACGATGTGGGCCGGCTTTATTGCCGACGCGCTGGACATGACACCCGAGCAGCGCGCCGACCACGAACACAACCGCAGCCTGCATTTCGCCAACATCGTCGAGCGCGGGCAGGTCTACTCGCAGCCCTTCAGCGAAGGCGGTGCCGCTGCTGCCGGCAAGGCGCCTTTCGGCACGCTGGCGCACGCGGCGACGGTGGGCGGGCAGGGCGGCTATGTCGTCAACGGCAAGAAGATCTTCGCATCGCTGGCCGGCGCTGCCGATCACTACGGCGTGCTGTGCACTCTGGACAAACCCGGCCTGCGGGGTGGATCTCAGCGCGATTCGCTGTACCTGGCAGTGCCGGCGCAGGCCGCCGGTGTCAGCGTCGTCGGTGACTGGGATGCGCTGGGCATGCGCGCCACCGTCAGCCGCACGCTGCTGCTGCAGGACGTGTTCGTGCCACACACCGCCCGGCTGATGCCCGAGGGGCTGTACTGGCAATCCGCCGCCCGCTATCCGCATATGTTTGCGACGCTCAGCCCCACCTACATGGGCATAGCGCAGGCCGCCTACGACTTCACGGTGGCCTACCTGCGGGCTGAGGTCCCCGGCATGCCACCCGTCAAACGCCGCATGTACCCGACCAAACAGATCGCCGTGGCCGACATGCGCATCAAGCTCGAGCAGACGCGCGCGCTGTTCCTGCAGAACGCGCGCGATGCAGCGGTCGACCCCGACAAGGACACGCGCATGCGCCTGTACGCAGCGCACTTCACGATCATGGAAAACGCTGCGGCGCTGGCCTCCTTGGCGATCCGCACCTGCGGCGGCCAAAGCATGCTGAAAAGCCTGCCGCTGGAGCGCCTGTACCGCGACAGCCGCTGCGGCTCATTGATGCTGCCGTGGACCGCCGAGCTGTGTCTGGACCGCCTGGGCCGCGAGTGCCTGTACGAGGCAGGCGAGCGAGACGAAGAGATCGAATGAGCTCCCGCGCTCTCTTCGTTCGCTGCCACGCGCCAGAGGCGCACGTCCTTCGGGCCGTCCAAGTCCGCGCAGGCGGACTTGGAGTCGCGGCCCTCAGCCCCGCGTGGGGGCGCGTTGCTGCGGCCTGGCAGAGCCAGATCCGCGCAACTCCTTGATCAAGACAGCCTTGCGGCATGTTTGACCGGCTGGTTGCTCCCGCCCTGGCGGACGCGGCACTCGCGCATCTGCAGCAGGCCGGCGTTCAGCGCGGCGCCATCGCGGCCTGGCTGGGCCACAACAGCTGGGACTTCATCGCCACGCTGGTGGCCTGTGAGCGGCTGGGCGCGGTGTTGCTACCGCTGAACTGGCGCTTGTCGGCGGCCGAGCTGGCGCGGGTGCTTCAGCACGCAGGTGCCGGGCACCTGATGGGCACGCCGGAGGTCGATGCGCTGGCCGCCGATGTGCTGTCGCGCGTGGCGCTGCAACCCGGCACGGCGGCGGGTGTGCAGGACGGCGACCTGCTGCTGGTCTACACCTCCGGCACGACGGCGGGCACCGCGGCGGGCGAAGTCGCCGGCACAGCGGGCACTGCGGGCCAGCCCAAAGGCGCAATGCACACACGCGCCGGCATGCAGGCCAACGCGGTTGCCGCCATCGCAGCGCAAGGGCTCCAGGCGCAATCACGTGTGCTGTCGGTGCTGCCGCTGTTTCACGTCGGTGGTTTGTGCATACAGACACTGCCGGCGCTGGCAGTGGGTGCCAAGGTGTTGCTGCAGCCGCGCTTCGAGCCCGGCGCCTGGTTCGACGCTGTCGAGCAATGGCGGCCGACGACCACGCTGCTGGTGCCGACCGTCATGAAAGCGCTGATCGACCACCCGCGCTGGGCGGCTGCTGACCTGTCTTCGCTGGCCTTCGTCAACAGCGGCTCGCAGATCGTGCCGCGGCTGTTGATCGAAGCTTTTCATGCGCGCGGCGTGCCGGTGGCGCAGGTCTACGGCGCTACCGAGACCGGGCCCGTGTCCATCGTGCTGAAGCCCGCAGACGCGCGCGGCCATGTCGGCCACGCCGGCCGTGCCGCTTTAGGTGTGCAGGTGCGCCTGGCGGCCGATGGTGAGTTGCTGTTGAAAGCACCCAACCTGATGCGCGGCTATCACCGGCAACAGAGTCGCAGCACCGATGCGTCGTTCGGCGCCGACGGCTGGTTTCACACCGGCGACCTGGCTGTGCAGCACGCCGACGGCTGCTACGAGATCGTCGGCCGCAGCACAGACTTGATCATCAGCGGCGGCGAGAACATCCACCCGGCAGAGATCGAACAGATCGTCGCTGCGCTGCCCGGTGTTGCGGCCTGCGCCGTCGTCGGCCTGCCGCACGTACGTTGGGGCGAGGTGCCGGTACTGGCCCTCGTGCGGGCCCCGGGTACAGCGCTGCAGGCCGACGATGTGCTGCAGGCGCTGGCGCCGCAACTAGCGCGCTTGAAATGGCCCAAGCGGGTGATCTTCCTGCCCGCGCTGCCGACCACGGCCCTGGGCAAGGTGGCGCGCGGCCGGCTGCGGGAGCAACTGTTGCTGGCTGAGCGAATGGACTGATCGAGCCGTGTGGATGAGTGGCAACGGCGGCGACAGCGGCCTGAGCGGCTTCAGCAGCAACAGCAGCAACAACAGCAACAACAGCGGCTACAGCGGCAACAGCAGCAACAGCAGCAACAGCGGCTACAGCGGCTTCAGCAGCAACAGCAGCAACAGCAGCGACAGCGGCTTCGGTCTCTTCAAACTATTTCGCCTCCCCTCCAGCGTCAGCGGTTGAGGCTGCGCCCGCGCGCCGTCAGCACACTTCCACCGCTCACCCCGCCGCGCCGCGCCAGGCGTGCGTGGCAACACGCAGCCGCTGCGCCAGGTGCACGGCAATGTTGCGGTACAGCAGCGCGCACAGCGTGGCGTCGTCCTGCGCCAGCTGTGCCAGCGCTTCGCACGACAGAAGGTGCACGACGCTGTCGGTATCGGCCACCGCGCTGGCGCTGCGGCCGTTGCCGTCCAGCATCGCCAGCTCGCCCAGCATGGTGGCCGGCGAGAAGCTGACGAAGCGCTGGCCGCTGGCGCTGGTGATGCTGACCGAGCCCTGCGTCAGCACGTACAGGCCGTCAGCCGCATCGCCTTCGTTGAACAGGCGCTCACCGGCGCGCAACTGCCGCCGTTGCAAACAGCCCGACACGGTGCTGACCTGCGCTGGCGTCAGCGTGTGCATCAACGCACTCTGCGCCAAAGGCAGGCTGCTGCCGAGATCGGTATCGCCGGCGGCGGTGGCCAGCAGTTGGCGCTCAGCGTGCTCTACCGCATGGTCGGTGTCGCTGAAGCAGACCGGCGCAGCGCCGGCGCCGGTGGTGTGCAGGAAGGTCTGCAGCTGCTGCTGGTGCGCGCTGCCGGGCACCACGCCGGCCAGCAGCAAGCCTACGCCGCGGCGCGCCAGTTGCTGCTGCAACTGGCCCAGCACGGCCACGGCGGAGTCGTCCACCGTGCTGACGCGGCGCAGGTCCAGCACCAGAAAACGGCAGTCGGCGGGCAGCGTGTCGGCCTCATCGGCCACCCGTTCGGCGCTGCCGAAGAACAGCGCGCCTTCCAGCGCCAGCACGGTGATGCGCCCGCGCGCGGTCTGCAGCAGCGCTTCCAGCGCCGGCCTGTAGACGCGCCGCGACGGCTGCACCGTGCCGTCACTGCGGTTGCGAATCAACAAACGGTTCATGCCGTGCACGAAGTCGATCGTTGCCAGCAGCATGCCGGCCGCCACCCCGAGCGCAGGACCCTGCCAGACCGTGAGTGCGCACACCAGCACCACGATGGCCAGGCTGCGGCCAACCGTGCGCCGCCCCGGCCCGTGCCGCAGCCGCTGCCACAGCGGTGCCGACCAGCGGTCGGCCAGCGAGACGGCGATGGTCACCATCACGCCGGCCAACACCGTCTGCGGCAGTGCGGCGATGGCCGGCGCGCCCCACGTGACGAGCAGTGCCGAAGCCAGCACCGCGCCCGCCGCGCCCGCCCGGCCCCGACCACCGGCTTGCAGGATGCTGATGGCGCGCGCCCGCACATGCGCCATCGGCAAAGCGCCCAACGGCCCGCCCAACAGGTTGCTCAAGCCCAGCGCGCGCAGCTCGCGGCCCTGCTGGTGGCGCGTGCCGTGCTGCTGATCGACTGCGCGCAGGTTGAGCATCGATTCCAACGTACCGATCGAGGCCAGCAGCACGGCGGTCAGCGCAATCGCACCGGCATGGCGGCCCAGCGCGCTGGCGGCCGCCTCGGGTTGCGCCAACCCGGCCAACAGGCCGGGCCATGCTGCAGTGATGTCGATGGCGCCCAGCGTTGGCCCCATCTGCAGCGCCGGCCACAGCCTGGGCAGCAGGTGGTAGGCCGCCACCCCGGCCAGTAGGCCGAGCAGGCTGGCTGGCAGCCGCGGCGCGCGCCACTGCAGCAGCCACACCAGCGCCGCGGTGCCCAGCCCGAGCGCCAGCGCCGCGGGCTGCAGTGCGTTGACGGCACGCCAGCCGTCGGCCTGCCAGCGCTCCGGCGGCAGCGCCAGCAGCGCCGGCAGTTGCGACAGCAGGATCAGCAAGGCAATGCCGTTCATGAAGCCGCTGAGCACCGGCTGCGGCACCACGCTTGCCAGTCTGCCCAGGCGCAGCGCGGCCATCAGCAGCTGCAGCGCGCCCATCGACGTGACGGCGGCAGCCAGGCACACCCAGGCTTGCAGCAGCAGCTCCGCCGGTGCCACATCGCCCGCGGTGGCGACCACGCGCGCCAGCAGCGCTGCTGCCAGCAGGGCCGTCGCCGAGCTGGGCCCGCCGGCTGGCATCACGCTGTTGCCCAGCAGTGCGTAAACCGCAGCGCTGAGCACGACACACAGAAAAGCCGCAACGATGCCGGCCTGCGCACCCGCAGCGCCGAGCTGCGACAGTGGCGCAAAAGCAATCACGCCCAGCGTCAGCACGATGGCCACGGTGACCAGCGCACCGACCGCACCCGCAGCACCGGCGGTGATGAGACTTGAGCGACCCAGCAAGCCCATGTGCCCTGTTTCCACAGTCATCAAGCCTCCCGGTGGGTCGTTCGTTTTTTGTGCGGCGCAGTGTAGGGCCGGCTGCTTTGCGCAGTGCTGCCAAGCGCCCCTACCACCACCAGCCACACGCACCGGCCACACGCATCAGCCACCTTGAAAGCGCCGGCCCTGCGCCCATATCGCCAACTACTTGCCGCCGACTTCGGGAGAAGCGTCCATGCGCATCGACAAATTGACCACTGCCTTCCAGCAAGCGCTGCAGGACGCCAGCAGTGCCGCCGTCGCACGCGACAACCCCTACATCGAGCCGGCTCACCTGCTGGGCGCGATGCTGCAGCAGCCCGACGGGCCGCGCAGCCTGCTCGAGCGTGCCGGCGCCAACATCGGCGCACTCAGCACCGCGATGGAAACGACGATCCGCAACCTGCCCACGGTGCAAGGCGGCGGGCAGGGCGTGCAGCCCGGGCGCGAACTGGTGCAGCTGCTGCAGGCGGCTGACAAAGAAGCCGGCAAGCGCGGTGACCCGTTCATCGCCAGCGAGATGTTCTTGCTGGCGCTGGCCGACGCCAAGACCGACACCGGCGCCACCGTGCGCGGCCACGGCTTGTCGCGCAAAAGCCTGGAGGCGGCCATCACCGCGGTACGCGGCGGGCAGAAGGTCGACAGCGCCGATGCCGAAGGCCAGCGCGAGGCTTTGAAGAAGTACACGCTCGACCTCACCGAGCGGGCACGTCAAGGCAAGCTCGACCCGGTGATCGGCCGCGACGATGAAATCCGCCGCACGATCCAGGTGCTGCAGCGGCGCAGCAAGAACAACCCGGTGCTGATCGGCGAGCCGGGTGTCGGCAAGACCGCCATCGTCGAAGGCCTGGCGCAGCGCATCGTGCACGGCGAGGTGCCCGACACGCTGAAGGACAAGCGCGTGCTGGTGCTGGACATGGCGGGCCTGCTGGCCGGCGCCAAGTACCGCGGTGAATTCGAAGAGCGGCTCAAGGCAGTGCTCAAGGAAGTGGCCGCCGACGAGGGCCGCATCATCCTGTTCATCGATGAGATGCACACCAAGGTCGGCGCCTGCAACCCCCAAGGCGCCATCTCCGACGGCAACATGCTCAAACCCGCGCTGGCACGCGGTGAT
>JAJAZC010000113.1 GCA_026785885.1 Rubrivivax sp. | reverse complement strand
TTCTCGCTGGTCAACAAGCTGCTGGCCTTCAACGGCCGGGCGGACGGACAGCGCCCTCAGGTCGAGGTCGTGATCCTGTCGCGCAACGACCCGGTGTCGGGCATGCGCGTGTTCCGCTCGGCCCAGCATTACGGCTTGCCGGTCGAGCGCGGCGTGTTCACGCGCGGGCAGCCGCCCTGGCGCTACCTGCGGCCGCTGGCGGCCAACCTGTTTTTGAGCACCAACGAGGCCGATGTGCGCCAGGCGCTGATTGCCGGCGTACCGGCAGCACGTGTCTACCCCGAAAGCGCGCGCGCCTCGGCCGCCCACCCGGACGAAGTGCGCATCGCCTTCGACGGCGACGCGGTGCTGTTCTCGGATGAGGCAGAGCGCGTCTACCAGGCCCAGGGCCTGGTCGCCTTTCAAAGCCACGAACGCGACCGCGCCGCCACGCCACTGGCGCCGGGCCCGTTCAAGCCGCTGCTCGAAGCGCTGCACCGGCTGCAGCGCCAACCGGCAGCCGGCATGCGGCTGCGCACGGCGCTGGTCACCGCACGCAGCGCGCCGGCGCACGAACGTGCGATCCGCACGCTGATGGATTGGCAGATCGATGTCGACGAAGCAATGTTCCTGGGCGGCCTGCCCAAAGGCATCTTTCTGCGCGAGTTCGAGCCCGACTTCTTCTTCGACGACCAGACGGGCCACATCGAAAACGCCGCGCTGCATGTGCCGGCCGGGCATGTGGCGTCGGGGGTGAGCAACCCAATTTGCGGCATTTCCACGGCAACCGACGCAGCGCCGCTATAGACCGCCGTGGTTTCGAAAGCCCTTGGGCCTTGCGAAAAGGCGGGATTGCAGAGGCGCCGACGTGCTTTGTTTCGGCACCCGACCTGACGTCGCTACGTGCCCGACTCCGGCTTTGGCCTCGACCTGGGGCTATGTCGCTGACGGCATGTTTTTGCGGATCGCTTTGGCGGGCAAACCGGGATCTTCCACGTTGCCTGAAGACATTCGGCACACACTGTGGCTCTAGTTCGTCGCGATGAAGACGTTCCGGTGGCCACAGGACAAGAACGACCTGCTCAAAGTTAAACGTGGCATCTGCTTCGAAGAAATAACAGTCGCGATCGAAGGCGGTGGTTTGCTGGACATCCTGTCTCACTCCAACCCGAAAAAGTACCCACGCCAAAAAGTCATGGTCGTCGACATCGCCGGATACGCCTGCCTGGTGCCCTTCGTCGAAGAAGCCGGCCATTTTTTTTGAAGACCATCATTACCAGCCGCAAAGCCACCCGCGAGTTCATCACGAAGGACGCAGACGATGTTCAAACTTGACCCGCACGAGGCCGAAGTTCTTCGGGCTTACGAGTCCGGCGCGCTGAACCCCGGCGCCGGGAAGGCAGAACTTGCACGCATGCGCGCAGCGGCGCGGGTCACCGCCGTCAAGGACAAGCGCGTGAACATCCGCTTGTCAGCGTTGGATTTGCTCGATATTCAAGCGCGGGCTCTGGAAGAAGGCATGCCCTACCAGACGCTGATTGCGAGCGTGCTGCACAAGTACGTCACAGGCAAGCTGTCGGAAGGCAAACCAGCGGCCACAGGTGCCAAGCGACGCACGACGAGTCGCTCCAGCTGAGCTGGCGGGACGGCACCAACGCAGTCATGGCCCGGACCGCGCCGCAGCGGAGGGTATGGCGTCAAGGCGCCTTGAAATCCCCACCCCAAGCCAACACCAGCCGGTCGGCGTCGATGTGGCGCCGCCATGCGGCGTTGATGTCAGCCAGCGTCAACCGGGCGATTGCGTCATCGGTCTGCTGCGCAAAGTCGAAGCGGCGGCCGACGTAAAGGTTGCCGGCCAACTGGCTGGCGAGGCTGGCGTCCTGCGCGCGTGACAGGCGGCGGAAGTTGAGCAAGCCCACCCGTGCCTCGTCGAGCTCAGCCTGCGTGAAACCGTCCTTGACCGAGCGTGCCAGTTCTTCGCGGAACGCGATTTCGACCCGGGCCTGGTTTTGCGGCGCGAAGATGGCGCTGAAGGTCCAGCCGGTGTTCTCGTCCAGCGTGCCCCAGTTCAGGCCCGAGCGCACGTCGTAGCTCAAGCCTTCGGTTTCGCGGATGCGCTTCCACAGCCGTGAGTTGCCCAAGAAGCCGAAGATGGTGTTGCCCAGGCTCAGCGCAGCAAAGTCGGGATGGCGGTCGTTGATCGGCAGCGTCAGGCGGCCGGCTAAATTGGCGTTGGCCTTGTCGGGTGTCTGCTCGACAAAGCGCGCCGGCGGCGCCAGCACCGCCGGCTGCACCAGGCGCACATAAGGCTGCGGCCCGGCGCTTGGCTGGCGCCAGTTGACCAACGCAGCCTGCAGCGCCTGCCGTACCGCACCAGCATCCATGTCGCCGACAGCCGCGAACTCGCCGTTGCCAGCGCTGTAGAAGCGGCGATGAAAGTCCTTGATCTGCTGCAGCGTCACCGCGCGCACGTCCTGCTCTTCTTCCTCGAACGATTGCGCGTGGCGCAGATCGCCGCGCGGGTAGGGGTTGCCGTGGCGCGCCAACCGGTTGGCGATGACCGCGGCAGGCTCCTTGCGCTGCGCCTCCAGGCTGGCCAGCCACTGCTTGCGCGCTTCTTCCAGCGGCCCGGCATCGAAAGCCGGCTGACGCAGCAGCCGGCCCGCCAGCTCGATCACCGCGGGCAGGTGCTCGCGCTTGGTCGTGATGTTGGCAAACAGGCTCTGGCCGCCGGCACTGAAGGACAGCTGGGCCTGCAGCTTGTCCAGCTGATCGGCAATCTGCTGGCGGCTCAATCCGGCGCCACCTTTGTCCAGCAGGCTGCCGGCCAGGTTGGCTGCTGCCTCGTGGCCGAACAACGACTTCTCGGTGCCGAAGTGCAGCGCCAGCCGCGCGTGCACGACGCGCCCGCGCGTGGCCTTGGGCAGCAGCGTGAACTTGATCGAGCCCGGCAGCTGCGCATGCTGGCTGCGCGCGTCGATGTTGGCCGGGCTCGGGTCGAAGGCCTCGGCCACGGCCACGCTCGGGTCGCCTTGGTAGCCCTTGACCTGTGCTGCGACGTCGACCAAGGCCATCTGCGGCGCGCGCTCCGGCTTGGCCGTGGGCTCGTAGATCGCGACCGTGCGGTTGTCGGGCTTGAGCCACTGCTGCGCCACGCGCGTCATGTCGGCCAGCGTCACTGCGCGAACACGGTCGCGCAGCAAAAAGTACAGGCGCCAGTCGCCTTGTGCAATGGCCTCGGACATCGCGACGCCGACGCTCTCAGGGTCCGTGAAACCGAGGTCCCAGCCGTTGAGCCAGCCAATGCGCGCGCGCTCCAGTTCCTCGGCCGTCACAGGCTGCGCTTGCAGGCCGTCGAGCACCGCGCCCATCGCGCTGCGCGCCTGGTCCACGCTCTGCCCGGGTGCCAGGCCCACGCCCAGCAGCAGCGGCGAGCTTTCGGCCCAGGACATCACGGCGCCGAAGCTCTGCGCCGCCAGGCGCTGCTCGACCACGCGCTTGTGCAGCCGGCCGCCCGGGGTGTCGCCCAGCACGCCGCCAAGCAGTTGCACGGCCGCAGCATCCGGGTGTGCGCCGGGCGGCGTGTGGTAGGCCATATAGATCAGCGGCGCGCCGCCGACACGCTTGACCTTCAGCAGCCGCTCGCCGTCCTGCGGCGGGTCTTGCGTGTAGGTGGGCTGGAGCGTGCGCTGCGGCTTGGGCAACTCGCCGAAGTATTTTGCGATCCAGCCCATAACCTGCGCGGTGTCGTATTTGCCGGTCACCACCAGCGTCGCGTTGTCGGGCTGGTAATGCAACTTGTAGAAGGCTTGCAGCCGCGCGATGTCGACGTTTTCAATGTCGGTACGCGCGCCTATCGTGCTCTTGCCGTAGTTGTGCCAGTCGTACATGCCTGACAGCACGCGCTGAAACAGCACGCGGCCGGGGTTGTTCTCGCCGCTCTCGAACTCGTTGCGCACCACCGTCATCTCGGTGTCGAGATCGCTCTTGGCGATGAAGCTGTTGACCATGATGTCGGCCTGCCAGCTTAAGTACCACTGCAGGTTGGCGTCGTTGGCCGAGAAGCTGGCGAAGTAGTTGGTGCGGTCGGTCCAGGTGCTGCCGTTGGCGCGCAGGCCACGGCGCGTGAATTCGGCCCACACGTTCTTGGTCGTCGGTGTGCCCTTGAACACCAGATGCTCCAGCAGGTGCGCCATGCCGGTCTCGCCGTAGTTCTCATGCCGGCTGCCCACGCGGTAGGTGACGTTGACTGTCGTCGTCGGCTTGCTGTCGTCGGGCACCAAAAGCACTTGCAGCCCATTGGCCAGTCGGTACTCGGTGATGCCTTCGACGCTGGTGACCTGGGTCATGCCAGGGGGTGGCGTGACGGCGGCCGTGGCGGGCTGAGCGGCTGCGTGGAGCGGGAACAGCGCTGCCAGCGCAGCGAGGAAAAACGCAATCAGTGTGGAGCGTAAAGGCATGCGGCAGACCTCGGATGGGGTAACCGCAGATTCTGGCGCCGCGACCTGGCCGTCTGGCGCCTCGGGTCTTGAGGAAGGCGCCTGCACGGGGGACTGTGCGATCCCACGAGGATCGCCGCTAGGGTCAAGCGAACGCCGCAAGCCCGCGGCTGTTCACAGGCGACATGCGGTGTCGGCCTTCGGTGAGATTGGGTCGCAGCCATGTTCGACATTTGGTGCTGCGAGCTTGGGGGGTTGGACGTACTGCACAGCCCGTGAGGCTTGCGGCTGCTGATGTCGGCTGGCGGCCACTTCCTGCCGCTTGGCAAGGGCAGCTTCTTGGAATCCCATCTCTCATCGACCTGGGACGGTCGAGCAGCGCTTCTGGGATGAGACTTTTTGCCGTGCTTTGCGCTGAGCCGATCGTGGCTATCGTGTTTCGCGATTGCTGTTGTCCGGAGATGGTCCCGCGCCGAGCCGGCCCGGAACGTCGAGGCCGCCAGAGTTCACCGATTGGCCGCCACGGTCAACGACTATCAAGCCTTCGCTGGAAACAATATGCCGACACAACGCTCCAGCGAGAAAAGAACATGAATCTGATTGATCGACGTGCCTTCGTTAAGCTGCTCTCCGCAACGACGGCGCCGCTGTGGCTGCCTGCATGTGGCGGCGGCGATGACGATCCATCCCCGTCGCTCTATTTGCGGCTTGCCAATGCCGATCCACCGGGATTCGTTGGCCATCTGCAAAACGGCTTTGAAGGCGCGTACCCCCCGCAGATCACAGGACAGTTGCCCGCTGGCTTGCATGGCACGTTCTACCGCAACGGCCCTGGCGTTTTCAGCCGCGGCTCAGAGAGAAAGGGTGCGATCACAGACGGCGACGGCATGATTCGCATGTACCGATTCGATGCTGGCCAAGTCTCCTATTGAAGTTGCCTCGTCCAAACGGAGAAGCTGCGCGAAGAACAGGCTGCCGAAAAATTCGTCTACAGCACTTGGACAAGCCCGCTGCCGCCCGGCGGCAAGAGAACGCAGGCGTCTCCGAACCAAGCAGGCATCACAACGGTCGTGCGTAATGGCAAGGTCTACGCGTTCGACGAGGACCATGCGCCGTGGACACTCGATCCAGTGACACTTGAATCCATCGCCACCGACAACATCGGCGTTTCCGATCCAGAGCTGAAGGCGCATTTCCGTATGGATGCGCAAACCGGCGAACGTGTCCTCTTCGACACCTTGTTCGGCCCCGACTCACCTTCGCACTCGGCGCACATCGTCAGCGCTGATGGTCGGACGACAACACGACGAACCATCGCTCTCGGCGCCGATGTACCCCTGACCTACATCCACGACTTCTTTGTCACAGCATCGAGCGTGATGTTCCACTTGCAGCCCGCCTTTCCGGACTTTGCCAAGCTCAGTCAAGGCGTGGCGTTCGCGCGCAGCCTGGACTGGAAGTCTGAGCAGGGCACAAAGCTCGCAATCCTGTCGCGCGCCGGTGACGTCGATCCGTTCATCGTCGAAACCGACAGCCGCTGGATGTGGCACTCGGTCAACGCGTAAGCCCGCGGCAGTGAGATCGTGGCTGACTGCGTGGGCTACGACACGCCGGACCACTTTCTGAAAGTCGGCGCCGCAGAGCCCGCCTGGTACGCGTACATGCAGGGTCGGGTCGGCAGTTTCGTGAACCCGGGCAAGCTGCGCCGGCTGGTGATCGACAGGGCGACGAAGCGGTAAGCGTCCAGCCATCCCATCTTGATTCACGCCGAAGCGTCGATGAAGTTGTCCACCTATTTCGGAGGTGGACACCATGCAGACTGGGACAAGCGCACCAAGGCGCCGGCATGCAGCTGAGTTAAAGGCGCGGGTGTTGGCGGCGTGCGCCGAGCCCGGCGCATCGGTGGCGGCGGTGGCGCAGGCGCACGGGCTGAACGCCAACCTCGTGCACAAGTGGCGGCGCGGTTGCGGGGCGCCGACGGACAGCGCGGCCCGGCCGGTGCGCACCGCCGTGACAGCCGGGGGAGAGTTCATCCCAGTGGCACTGCTCACCACCACGGTTGCCGCTCCTGCCACCAACGGCCAGGCGATCGCGACGCCGGCGCCCGACATCCGCGTTGAATGGCGCCGGGGTTCTGCGGCCATTGCCGTCAGCTGGCCCGTCAGTGCCGCGCCAGAGTGCGCGCGCTGGCTGCTGCAATGCATGGGGGTGAAGTGATCCGAATCGACGCCCTGTGGCTGGCCTCCCAGCCCGTCGACATGCGGGCCGGCGCGGATGCCTTGCTCGCCCGCGGGGTCCATGTCTTCGGCACGGCGCAGGCCCACCACGGCTATTTCTTCGCCAACGCGCGGGCCAGCCGCATCAAGCTGCTCGTGCACGACGGCTTCGGCGTGTGGTGCGCTGCACGGCGCTTGAACGCAGGCCGCTTCGTGTGGCCGCGCAGCGTGCTGCAAGGGGCTGCGCCGATAACGTTGACGCAGCCGCAATTCGATGCCCTCGTGCTCGGCCTGCCGTGGGAACGGCTCGCGCAAATGAGCGCCATCACACGCATGTGATTCGTTGATTCACACGCATGTGATTCGTTGATTCACACGCATGTGATTCGTTGATTCACACGCATGTGATTCGTTGATTGACGAGGCTGTAACTACGCCGTAATTGACGCGACGCGGGCAATCCGAATCTGCCCGGATGGCCGCGCCAATGCTCGCTCTGCACAATGCATGCATGCTCCAAGCGCGCGCCTTCACAGACCCGCAATTCAAGGCCCAGGACCTGCGCGGTCTGAGCCCTGCGGCGCTAGCCGAAGTGGCCGCGCAGATACTTGTGCAGATCAACGCGCAGAGCCAACGAATCGCCGCGCAGGGCCAGCAAATCGCCGAGCGCGACCGGGCCATCAAGTTCAAGGATGCCAAGATCGAGCGCATCACGTTCGAGCTGGCGCGACTGAAGGCGTGGAAGTTCGCGGCTCGCACCGACGCGATGAACGCCGAGCAGCGCCAGTTGTTCGAGGAGACGCTGGCGGCCGACGAGTCGAGCCTGCAGGCCCGACTCGAAGCGCTGCAAGCGCAGGCAGCCCCATCGACACCGGCGCCAATCACGGCGCGCCGTCAGCCCAAACGGCAAGCACTGCCCGAGCACCTTGAGCGCGTCGAGCACCACCACGAGCCGGAGAACACCGCCTGCCCGACGCAGGGTTGCGGCCAGCCGATGCAGCGCGTGGGGTAAGACGTGAGCGAGCGGCTGGACATCATCCCCGCCCAGTTCTTCGCGCACCGCCACATTCGCGGCAAGTGGGCCTGCCGGTGCTGCCAGGTGTTGGTGCAAGAACCCGTGGAGCCACAGGTCATCGACAGCGGTATGCCCGCTGCGGGTCTCGTGGCGCACGCGCTGGTGAGCCGCTTCGTCGACCATCTGCCGTACTACCGGCAAGAGACCATCAACGCACGCTCGGGCGTCACACGCCCAGGTCTACCTTGGCGGCGTGGTCGGGGCGGGGTGGTGCCGCGTTGCAGCCGCTGCGCGACGTGCACCGCGAGTTCGTGCTCGGCGCGCAGGTGCTACACGCCGATGAGACGCCGGTGGACATGCTGGACCCCGGGGCGGGCAGGACCAAGAAGGCTTATGTCTGGGCTTATGCCCGAGGAGGCTTCGACGCGCAGCCCGGCGTGGCCTATGACTCGCAGCGTCGGCCGGGGTGCGAAATACCCGATGGCGCTCTTGCACGGCTGGGCAGGCACGCTGGTGCGTGACGAGTTCAAGGGCTACGAGAGCGTGCTCAGGCAGGACGGCCGAACGGCTGCGGGCTGCCTGGCGCACGCGAGGCGCAAGTTCGACGAACTGATCAAGGTCAACCAGAGCCCTGTTGCGCAGCAGGCGGTGCAGCGCATTGCGCTGATCTACCGCGTCGAGCGCGAGGCCCAAGAGTTGACGGCCGACGCGCGGCTGGCAATGCGCCAGACAAGATCGAAGCCGCTGTGGGAGGAATAGCACGTGTGGCTGCGCCTGGAGCGAAGCCGCGTGCCCGAGGGCAGCGCGATTGCGCGCGCCATCGACTACAGCCTGAATGCCTGGGGCGCGTTGACGGCGCATCTGCACGACGGCAGGGTGCCGGTGGACAACAACCACATCGAGAATCTGATGCGGCCGTGGGCGATGGGCCGCAAGGCCTGGTTTTTCTCCGGCAGTGAACTGGCCGGCCAACGTGCGGCCGTGACGATAAGCCTGGTGCAATCGGCCAAGCTCAGCGGGCATGACCCGTGGGCCTACCTCAAGGACGTGCTCAGCCGGCTGCCAACGCACCTGAACAGCCGTATCGACGAACTGCTGCCGCATCTGTGGCAGCCGCAAGGCTGAATCGCGCGAACAACCGTTCGTCAAGGTGGTGTGGCTGGCCGCTTACTCGCACTCGGCAGCCGCCGTGATCGGCCAGGTGATCTTCATGGCGGCTGTGCCGCGGCGCAGCTCGATCTGGATGTCGGCGGGCGCTGGCGGCGACGTTGTCTGCGCCATGGACACCGGCAAGAACTGCGGCACGCTCGCGGCCGTCTGGGCGGGCAAGGTCGTGGGACTTGGTGGCGACATGGCGATGCCATCGCGCTCACTCACGTGCGAGGTTGCGCCAACCGTGCACAACGTTCGCGTTCACGCAGTGCGACATCGCCACCTTGGCTACAGATGCCCCAGGCGCCGCGCACTGCTGCAGCACCAACGTCTTCAACTCCGCACCGTGCCGCCGACGTAAGACGACTCTCTCCGCTGCCATCGTGTCCACCTATTTGCTTGATGGACACGATCATTAACGTTACGCCTCAGCCATTCAAGGTGCCGCGCCTCGACGCTTACGGCGATTCGGCATCAGCGGGAAGACGACTACTACTGACTGATCCCTGCTGTGCAGCGCGTCCCTTTGGCAGCGGCTATCGGACGCTCAAAGCCGATAGCTCCGTAGCCGCTCCAGATCCAGCACCCGCACGCCACCGTAGTCGATGCGGATCACGCCCGCCGCCTGCAGCGCCGCCAACGCCTGATTGACGCGCTGCCGGCTCAGGCCCACCAGGTAGCCCAGCTCTTGCTGCGTGATGCGCAACAGCTGGCCGACACCCGGGTACAGCAGCGGGTGAAACAGCGCCGCCAGGCTGCGCGCCACGCGCTCGTCAGGGTGCGTCAAGCGGTCGATCTCGCGCGCGGCGATGAACTGCCCGAGCCGCTCGTTCAGCTGCATCATTACAAAGCGGTTGAAGCCGATGCTGCGGTCCAGCAACCAGTGGAAGGTGCCCGCGGTGATGCCGGCCACCACGCTCTTGCGCAGCGCCTGGATGTTGTAGCGGTAGACCTCGTTCTTCAGCACCGTGCCTTCGCCGAACCAGCCGCCCGGCGGCATGCCGGTGAAAGTGATGGGCACGCCCATTGCGCTGTCGTTACTCATCTTCAGCAAGCCGTCGATGACGCCGAACCAGTAGGTCACGGGCCGGCCGACGCGGCACACCAGCTCACCCGGCTCGACATCGATGACGCGCAGGTCGGCGATGACACGCGCTCGCTCGCTGTCGGTCAGGCGTGACAGCCACGGGATCTGCTGCAGATCGGCAGCCACCGCCGTACGCGAGCGCGAGGTCTTCACGCCGTGGGCGCTGTGGGTGCTGGGGATGGCTGGTGAGGACATGCGGTGGGCCGCAGAAGTGTTGCGCTGGGGAAAGACCTCTGAGTGCGAACCCGGAAATTGTCGTTGCAACGACAACTCGGCGTCAAAGTGACAACCAGAATGCAAAGCAAAGCAACAAGGAAATCTGGAGACATGACGCTGGCCGCGACCTTCCCTGCCCTGCTGCTGCAACACGCCGCCGCGCGCCCGCATGCAGCGGCGATGCGCGAAAAGGTCTACGGCATCTGGCAGACCACCGACTGGGCCGCGCTGGCGCTGCTGGTGCGGCAAATGGCCTGCGGCCTGGCCGCGGCCGGCCTGCACCGCGGCGACCACCTGGTGATCGTCGGTGAGAACCGGCCGCGCCTGTATGCCGCGATGCTGGCCGCACAAACGCTGGGCGCCGTGCCGGTGCCGCTGTACCAGGACGCCGCAGCAGCCGAGTACAGCTTCCCGATCAACAACGCCGAGGTCGCGTTTGCGATCGTCGAAGACCAGGAGCAGGTCGACAAGATGCTGGAGCTGCAGGCCACCTGCCCGACGCTCCAACACATCTGGTTCGACGATCCGCGCGGCCTGCGCCACTACGAAGAACCGGGCCTGCTGAGCCTGGATGCGCTGCTCGTTGCCGGCACGCGCCACGACGTCGCCCAGCCGCGCTTCTTTGCCGACGCCGTGGCGCGCGTGCAGCCCGACGACGTGGCCGCGATGTTTTTTACTAGCGGCACCACCGGCAACCCCAAGGGCGTCGTGCACACGCACCACACGCTGCTGGACCGCGCCACCGCGGGCCAGCGCTTCGACCGCCTGACCGACCACGAAGAAGTGCTGGCCTACATGCCGCTGGCCTGGATCGGCCAGAACATCTTCAGCTACGCACAGTGGCTGGCCTGCGGCTACGTCGTCAACTGCCCGGAAAGCAGCGCCACGGTGATGATCGATTTGAAAGAGATCGGGCCGACGTATTACTTTGCACCGCCGCGCATCTTCGAAGGTCTGCTAACCAGCGTAATGATCCGCATGGAAGACGCTGGCCGCATCAAGCGCTGGCTGTTTCGACATTTCATGGCGGTGGCGCGGCGCGTCGGGCCGGCGCTGATGGATGCGCGGCTCGGCGCCGGCAAGACGCGCGCATTGCAGACCGTGAGTCTCGCGGACCGGCTGCAATACAGCCTGGGCAATGCCTTGATCTACGGCCCGTTGCGCAACACGCTGGGCTTTAGCCGCGTGCGTGTGGCCTACACGGCGGGCGAGGCCATCGGGCCCGATCTGTTTATCTTCTACCGCAGCATCGGCATCAACTTGAAGCAGCTCTACGGATCGACCGAGACCGCGGTCTTCGTGTGCCTGCAGCCTGACCACGAGGTCAAGGCCGACACCGTGGGCGTGCCGATCGACGGCGTGCAGATTCAGGTGGCCGACAACGGCGAGATCCTGGTCAAGAGCCCGGGCCTGCTGAAGGAATACTACAAAAACGCCGCCGCCACGGCCGAGGTTTTGAGCGCCGACGGCTGGTACCGCACTGGCGACGCCGGCTTTCTGGATGCCACCGGCCACTTGAAGATCATCGACCGCGCCAAGGATGTCGGCCGCATCGTCGGCGGCGCGGCCGATGGTGCGATGTTTGCGCCCAAGTACGTCGAGAACAAGCTCAAGTTCTTTCCGTTCATCAAAGAGGCCGTGGCCTTCGGTGACGGCCGAGACAAGGTCTGCGCCTTTGTCAACATCGACTTCGAAGCCGTGGGCAACTGGGCCGAGCGCCGCAACCTGCCTTACGCCGGCTACACCGATCTGGCGGGCAAAAAAGAGGTGCTGGCGCTGGTGCAGGACTGCGTCGAGAAGGTCAACGCCGACCTCGCTGCCGACGAGCGGCTGGCCGGCAGCCAGATCAGCCGCTTCCTCGTGCTGCACAAGGAGCTGGACGCCGACGACGGCGAGATGACGCGCACCCGCAAGGTCAAGCGCGGCACCATCGCCGACAAGTACCGCGTGCTGGTCGACGCGTTGTATGGCGGCAAGGCCGAGCAGTTCATCGAGACCACGGTGACCTTTGAGGACGGCCGCACGGGCAGCGTCAGCGCGACTTTGCCGATCGTCGATGCGAAGACATATCCCGCCTTCAGGAGCGCTGCGTGATCGTCGCGTTTGCTGCCGATGCGCGTCGCGCCGGCCGGTGCCTGGTAGGGGCGCAGGGTGGGGCGGTCTCCGCTTCGCTGCGACTGCGCTGCGGTGCTCGCCGCCCCACAC